>NZ_JAFKIC010000194.1 GCF_017306585.1 Mesorhizobium sp.
GATCCTGAGATAGGATCGCAGAAGTCCTTCGCGCCGGAATCCGGCTTTTTCAAGCACGCGGATCGACCTGATGTTGTCGGGAATACAGGCCGCCTCGATCCTGTGCAACCTCAGCGTATCGAAGGCAAAACGGGCCACGACCTTCACCGCGTCGGTCATCAGGCCCCGGCCGCCGAAACGCTCGCCGATCCAGTAGCCGACATGGCCGCTTTGCGAGACGCCGTGGCGTATGTTGCCGAGCGTGATGCCGCCGGCGAGCTTGCCGCTCGACTTTTCGAAGATGAAGAAGGCGATTGCGGTTCCCTGCGCATAGTCCTCGCGGTAGCGGCTGATACGCAGGCGCCATGCCGTTCGGTCGAGCTCGTCGGGTGTCCACCGGGGCTCCCAAGGCTCCAGGAAGGCGCGGCTTTCACCACGCACCGCCGACCATTCGCGATAGTCGTTGGTGAACGGTACGCGCAACGTGACGAGGTTGCCCTTCAGTGCCGGCAGGTCACGGCGAAAGAAAGGGAGCGCGAACACGGCGCTTTGAGAGACTTAGACGGCGAGCCTGCGGGCTGTGGCCTGCGTGCCCGGAAGCGAATCGAGGATCGCTTCATAAGGCGCCAGCGTACCCACAGGCCCGACAGCGGTGAGCGTCGGCTTGGTCGAGAACATTCGCGACGACAGATCGGTCAGCCGGTCGACCGTCAGCGCCGCCAGCCGCTCCATCAATTCCTCCTTGGCGATCGGCCGGCCGAACAAAAGCAGCTGCCGCGCGATTTGCGAGGCGCGGCTCGCGGGGCTTTCGGCCGACATGATCAGCCCGGCCCGGTACTGGGCGCGCGCGCGGTCGAGTTCTTCCTGCAGGATGCTCTCGCCGGCCTTCTGCAACTCGTCGATGATGACCGGTACCAGTTGGGCGATGTCGCTCTGCCCGGTCGCGGCATGGACGCCGAAGATGCCGGTGTCCGAAAAGCCCCAGTGGAAGGCATAGACCGAGTAGCACAGGCCACGCTTTTCGCGGACCTCCTGGAACAGCCGCGAGGACATGCCGCCGCCCAGGATCGAGGCGAGGATCTGCGCGGCGTAGAAGCCATCGGAATTGTAGGCCCTGCCCTCGAAGCCGAGGACGATATGGGCCTGCTCGTGGTCGGACAGCAGGCGCTGCTCGCCGCCGACATATTGCGCGTATTGCGGAATGGTGCTGTCGGCCTTGGCGCGGAAGCCGCCAAGCTGCTTTTCGACCTGGCGCACGAAATCGTCGTGCTTGACGTCGCCGGCTGCCACGATCACCATCCGCTCGGCGCCGTATTGGCGCTCGATGAAATCGTGCAACTGCTTGGACGTGAAGGATTTTACGGTCTCTGGCGTGCCCAGGATCGAACGGCCGATGGTCTGGTGGCGAAACGCCGTCTCGGTGAAACGGTCGAACACGATATCGTCGGGCGTATCGTGCGCGGCGCCGATCTCCTGCAGGATGACGTGCTGCTCGCGTTCGAGTTCCTGCGGGTCGAATTCGGATTCCTGCAGGATGTCAGCAAGGATGTCGACGGCCAGCGGCACATCGTCGGACAGCACCCTTGCATAGTAGGAGGTCGTCTCGACGCTGGTGGCGGCATTGATCTCGCCGCCGACGTCCTCGATTTCCGAGGCGATCTCGAAGGCGCTGCGCCGCTTTGTGCCCTTGAACGCCATGTGCTCGAGCAGATGGGCCATGCCATGCTCATCGTCACGCTCATTGCGGGCGCCGGACTTGACCCAGGCGCCCAAGGCAACCGATTCGATACTGGGAAGGGTTTCGGTGGCGACTGTCAGGCCGTTCGACAGACGGCTTACCTCAACACCCATATGGCTCGTACTCCCTAACGCGCCGCCCGCGCGCGGCGGCTAACATAATCTTCCACCATTTTCAGGTCGGATGGAAGTACCGTGTATTTTTCCTCAAATGTCATCAATGCACCTAGCCATGCGGGCAGGGCGGGCGAGACGCCGCTGGCGGCTTCGACGGCGGCCGGGAATTTCGCCGGGTGCGCGGTGCCTAACACCACCATGGGCACGGCGGGGTCGGCCTTGCCCGCCGCGACATGCACGGCGGCGGCGGTGTGCGGGTCCAATAGATAGTTGCTGGCCGCCAGCGTCGAGCGGATCGTGCCTGCGACCTCGTTCATATCGGCACGGCCGGCGTCGAATTCGGCCCGCATCCCGGCCATTTCGGCCGCTTCGATGGTGAAGGCGCCGGACTGTTTCAGCCCGGCCATGTAGCGCCGAACGGTCGCCGCATTGCGGCCGGATGCCTCGAACAGCAGGCGTTCGAAGTTCGAGGACACCTGAATGTCCATCGACGGCGAGGTGGTCGCGAAGACGCCCTTGGTCCGGTATTCGCCGGTTGCGAAGGTGCGGGCCAGTATGTCGTTGTCGTTCGTGGCGATAATCAGCCGCTCGACGGGCAGGCCCATCTTTTTGGCGGCGTAGCCGGCGAAGATGTCGCCGAAATTCCCGGTCGGCACCGTGAACGACACCGGCCTGTCCGGCGCCCCGAGCGACAGCGCCGAGGAGAAGTAGTAGACGATCTGGGCCATGATGCGGGCCCAGTTGATCGAATTCACCCCCGACAGCGCCACCCGGTCGCGGAAGCCGTGATCGTTGAACATGTCCTTGAGCAGGCCCTGGCAGTCGTCGAAATTGCCTTCGATCGCCAGCGCGTGCACATTTTCCGCCTTCGACGTCGTCATCTGCCGCTGCTGCACCGGCGAGACGCGGCCATGCGGGAAGAGGATGAAGATGTCGGTGCGGCTGCGGCCGGCAAAGGCATCGATGGCCGCGCCGCCGGTGTCGCCCGACGTGGCGCCGACGATGGTGGCGTGCTGGCCGCGTTCGGTAAGTACGTGATCCATCAGCCGGGCCAGCAACTGCATGGCCACGTCCTTGAAGGCCAGCGTCGGTCCATGGAAGAGTTCGAGGACAAAGGTGTTGGAGCCGGTCTGCACCAGCGGGCAGACGGCCTGATGCCGAAACGTGGCATAGGCTTCGCGCACCAGCTTCTCGAAAACGGGAGCGGCGATCTCGCCTCCCAGAAAGGGCGTCAGCACGCGGATGGCGAGGTCGGGGTAGGCAAGGCCGCGCATGGCGCGGATTTCGGCGGCCGAAAAGGAGGGCCATTCGCGCGGGACGTAGAGCCCGCCATCCCGGGCCAGGCCGGCCAGCACCGCGTCGGAAAATCCAAGCGCGGGTGCTTCCCCGCGCGTACTCACATATTGCATGTCACAGTTCCGTTGCCCGCTTGGTTTCCGTTCACCACAAGGTGGTTAATTTCTGTGCCGGCTCCAGTCGCATTTTTGCCGCGCCGTTGATATACGTCACCAGCTTTGCGAGAGGGAAGTGCAGTTTCATGGCGTTTCGTACATCAGGTGGTCGCTTTTTGGCCGGTCTTGCGCTGACCGGCTTTATGCTCGCCGTCGCCGGTTGCCAATCAGGCGACAACGGCATTCTGGACCTCGGCTTCGGCAAGAAAAAAGACCCGACGGCGCCGCCTCCGCCGCAGGATCCTAAAATAATGGCGAGCCAGTTGCGGGCCTACTGCCCCAAGGTGACGGTTCGCGACGGCACGGCCTTCTTCAACACCTACGTCAAGGATGTGCAGAAGCCCAAGCCGAAGCTCAAGAAGACCGGCGACGCCGCCGCCGATGCCGCCGCCCAGGCCGCGGCTGATGCCGCCGCCGCCACGCCGCCCGACGATTCGGCGAGGATCATCTATCAGGCGTCGATCGGCGACGTGACCCGCGACTGCAGCAATGCCAATGGGCAATTGGCGATGAAGATCGCGGTCGCCGGCAGGATCGTTCCCGGACCGAAGTTCTCGCCAGGAACCATAACCATGCCGATCCGGATCGCGGTGATGCATGGCACCGACGTGCTTTACTCCCAACTTCACCCGTATCAGGTCCAGGTCACCGATCCCTCGGTCGCCACCCAGTTCGTCTTCACCGACAACAACATTGTTGTGCCGGCGCCGTCGGCGCAGGATTATCAGGCCTATGCCGGCTATGATGAGGCCGAGCCGAAGGCGACGACCGACAAGCCCAAGAAGAAGACGCACAGGAAGAAGGCCGCCGCCACAAACTGAGCGGCCGTGGTATCGCGTGCGTCCTGACTGGCGCGCGTCAGGCGTCTTCGGACCATTCCGACAGCGCCGCTATCACGCTTTTCAGCTCCGCCCAGCGCCGGATGACCGTTTCGGCGCCGGCCTCGGTCAGCGCGTCGGCGTGGCCGGGATAGCTGTGGCCGGCGCCGGTGAAGCCGATCACCCGCATGCCGGCCGCCCTGGCGCCGGTGACGCCATGCACGGAATCCTCGATGACGAAGCAGTTGGCAGGATTTGCGCCGAGTTTTTCGGCCGCGAAAAGGAAGACATCCGGCGCCGGCTTGGTCTTTCCGGTCGGTGTCTCCATCGCCGAGAAGATACGGCCGGCGAAGAACGGCAGCAGATGCACCTTCTCCAGCATGAACTCGATGCGTTCCGAACGCGAGTTTGAGCAGATGCAGCGCTGCGTGGTGACCGAGGCCACAGCTTCGCGCACGCCCTCTATGGCGCGGACATCGCTGCGCAGTTTGCGGTCGACCAGCTCTTCCGCGCGGTCGATCAGCGACGCCTGGAACGGGATCTTGGACTTCTCCTCGATCCGCATGAGGATGTCCTTGAAAGTCAGGCCCGCATAGCTCTCCGCAATCTCCTCCGCCGAAATCTCATAGCCGGCAAGGGTGATCAGTTCCGCCTCCACCCGCGCGGCAATGATTTCGGAATCGACGAGCACGCCGTCGCAATCGAAGATGACAAGATCTGGCTGGGGCATGATGTTCCAGGGCAATGAGAATGGGTGACGGGCCGCCATCGGCTCAGGCCGCGCGGCATACACCAATGGGCACGGCTTCGCAAACCGCTCCAGGCAATCGCTAAAGCTTCACCGAATATTTACGCTGATCGGTAACCATAACGGGGAGTAAACAGTAACGCGTGCCTTGGGTGCAAACATGTCTGCCGTGCGTCTTCTCGACGAGCTTTCCCACGCTCCCCAGCAATCCGAATGGCTGGACACCATCCTGAAAGGCGACTGTGTCGCGGCGCTCGACCGGCTGCCCGAGAAATCCATCGACGTCATCTTCGCCGATCCGCCCTACAATCTGCAGCTCGACGGCGACCTGCACCGGCCTGACCAGTCCAAAGTCGACGCGGTCGACGACGACTGGGACCAGTTCGAGAGTTTCGAGGCTTACGACGCCTTCACCCGCGCCTGGCTGCTTGCCGCCCGCCGCGTGCTCAAGCCCAACGGCACGATCTGGGTCATCGGCTCCTATCACAACATCTTCCGTGTCGGCGCAAAGATGCAGGACCTGGGCTTCTGGATCCTCAACGACGTGGTCTGGCGCAAGACCAACCCGATGCCGAATTTCCGTGGTCGCCGCTTCCAGAACGCGCATGAGACGATGATCTGGGCCTCGCGCGACCAGAAGGGCAAGGGCTATACGTTCAACTACGAGGCGCTCAAGGCGTCGAATGACGATATCCAGATGCGCTCCGACTGGCTGTTCCCGATCTGCACCGGCGGCGAGCGCCTGAAGGATGAGAACGGCAACAAGCTGCATCCGACGCAGAAGCCGGAAGCGCTGCTTGCCCGCATCATGATGGCCTCGACCAAACCCGGCGATGTCGTGCTGGACCCCTTCTTCGGCTCCGGCACGACCGGTGCGGTGGCAAAGCGCCTTGGCCGCCATTTTGTCGGCATCGAGCGCGAGCAGGCCTATATCGACGCCGCCAATGAGCGCATCGATGCCGTTCGGCCGCTCGACGATGCCGATCTCACCCTGCTGACCGGTAAGCGTGCCGAGCCGCGCGTGGCATTCGTCAGCTTGATCGACACGGGGCTGGTGACGCCGGGCGCCACGCTCTACGACGCCAAGAAGCGCTGGGCGGCAAAAGTGCGTGCCGACGGCACGGTGGCGATCGGCGACAGCGCCGGTTCCATCCACAAGATCGGCGCCGAAGTGCAGGGGCTGGACGCCTGCAATGGCTGGACCTTCTGGCATTATGAGCGCAGTGGCGGCCTGACCCCGATCGACGAGCTCCGACGCATTGCCCGCCTCGGCATGGAGCGGGCGGGGGGCTGACCCCCGCCGCGCCGTCGCCTTGAATCAAAATCTCAACGGATCGCCCGAAGCGATTCGGATCACGCCTTTATTCCGAGCCGTTCAAGGTCTGCTTGAAGCGTTTTGGCATCGGTGAACAGCACTGCTTGCCAGCCGGCGGCCCTGGCGCCGTCGACATTCTTCTGGCTGTCGTCGATGAACAGCGACGCCGCCGGATCGAGGTCGAATGAAGCGACATGGTGGTCGTAGATCCTGCGATCCGGCTTGATCAGCCCGATCTCGGCCGACACGGTTATCCCGCGCGGGCGATCCAGGAACGGAAACCGGCCGCGAGCCTCGACGAATGTGTCGGCGGCCCAGTTGGTCAGGAGCGTCACGTCATGGCCGGTGTCGATCAGCCGGTTCAGGATGGCAACACTGTCTTCATAGGCATGGGGCGCCATCTCATGCCAGTGACGGCGGAAATTGCGGATGTTTTCGGCATGTTCCGGGTGTTCGGCGATGGCAAGCGCCTCGGCCTCTTCCCATGTCCGGCCGCGGTCCTGCTCGATGTTCCAGTCATGCGTGCAGACATTGTCGAAGAACCATTTCCGCTCGGTTTCGTCGGGAATGAGCCGGCTGAAGGGAATGTTCGGGTCGTAATGGACCAGCACCTTGCCGATGTCGAAAACGATGTGACGGATTTCAGTCATGGGGCCTCTTTCACTGCGGGCATTGCTTTGGTGCATGTCGCCCAAAAGTGTGCAGCGGTTTTGGCAAAACGACATGCACAAATCAAACAATCCGAAGCGCGTCGCGGTGTAATCGCCTCACACTCGACGCGCTTTGGTCGCGCCGGGTATCGCAGCCTCGATTGCCTTTTTCATGACAGTCGGCAGCGCCTCCCCGGAAATCTCGGAGGCGGGCGACCAGAAATGCCCTGCCGGCGTATCACCTTTGGTTTTGGCGTGAAAGACTTCGAGCTCAAGCGCGAAATGAGTGAAGACATGCGTGATCATCCCGGCATGCCTCCAGTTCGCCGGAAATGGCGCCGCGGCCTGCGTGGTGGCGCCGTCCACCCGCGCCGTCCAGGCGGTGGTGGGCACTTCCGTCATGCCACCCAGCAGGCCTTTTTCAGGCCGCTTGCGCAGAAGGACGGCGCCGTCCTCCCGCTCGGCCACGAAGGCCGCACCTCGCCGCAGCGGTTTGTCGGCCTTCGGCAGGCGGACCGGGAAGTGCTCCGGATCGCCCGACAGGATCGCGCTGCAGTCCTGGCGCAGCGGGCACAGCATGCAGCGCGGCCGGCGCGGCGTACAGATCGTGGCGCCGAGATCCATCATCGCCTGGGCGAAGTCGCCCGGCCTTGCCTTGGGCACCATGCGCTCGACATGGTCGCGGATTTCGGGTTTGGCTTCGCTCAGCGGCGTTGCGATCGAGAACAGCCTGGTCACGACGCGCTCGACATTGCCGTCGACGACGGCGGCGGGCTGGTCGAAGGCGATCGCCGCGATGGCAGCCGACGTATAGGCGCCGACGCCGGGCAGCTCTCGCAAGCCGGCCTCGGTGTCGGGAAACCGGCCGCCGCGCGCCGCCACCAGGTCGGCGCAGGCCTTGAGATTGCGGGCGCGCGAATAGTAGCCGAGCCCCGCCCAGGCCTTCATCACATCTTCGGTGAGTGCGGCCGCAAGCGCATCGACATCAGGCCATTTGTCGACAAAGACGCGGAAATAGGATTTCACCGCCTCGACCGTGGTCTGCTGCAGCATGACCTCGGACAGCCAGATGCGGTAAGGATCGGGCCGCACGCCTTTTGCATGGTCGCGCGGGGTCACGCGCCATGGCAGTTCGCGGTGGTGGGCGTCGTACCAGTCGAGCAGGCGCGACGCCATATCGTCCGACATGACCTTATCGGTCTGGGCCTTGCGGGGCTGGTCTGCTGGTGCCATTGATCTCGTATTGGCCTGGCCGGTTCTGCTGGGTCGTGGCTGGAGAACGCACATGGCAGGGAAAAGGCCCTTCGGCAATCCTGTTCCGGTGAGCGATCTCGCCACCGACATCCTCGACCCGGTGCTGCGCAAGCGGGCGGGCATCTCGATCGGGCTCGTCCAGTCCTGGGAAGAGATCGCCGGTCCGCGCCTCGCCAGGAGTTCCCGGCCCGAGAAGATCCAGTGGCCGCGCCGCCTGCACGAGGACGATCCCTTCGAGCCGGCCGTGCTGGTCATCGCCTGCGAGGGCATGGCCGCGCTGCACCTGCAGCACGAGACCGGCGAGATCATCAACCGGGTCAACGCCTTCCTCGGCTTTACGGCAATAGGCCGCATCCGCATCGTGCAGAAGCCGGTTCTATCGGGCAAAACCCGGCCCAGGCCCACCCTCAGGCCGCTGACAGAGGCCGAAAAGTCGAAATTGTCCGATACTGTCGGGCTGATCGAGGATGATGGACTGCGTGCCTCGCTGGAAAGGCTGGGTGCGACAATTCTCGGCGGTAGGAAAGTCTAGTTCGGACTGGAAAGAGTCACAGGTTTGTCGTTAATCTCGCGCATTCGTGATCACCCTTGTCAGGTTTCGCGATTGGATTGGGGACAGGGATGCCTTAATTCGCGCCAACTCTCGCCTTTTCGTGCCTTTGCATTGCAAAATCCAACCCTTGTCAGGTGATTCGTATGAGCCGTTCCCCGTTTGGCCCAAGCCTTTCTCGCAGAAACGTCCTGTCTTCGCTGGCCGCCATTCCGGCGGTCGCCCTGCTCGCGGCCTGCAGTGACTCCGGCGAGGAGGCCAAGGCGGCGGATGTGAAGCCCGCGAACCCGGCCACTCCCGCAAAGCCGGCCACTCCGACCGCGGTCCAGGTGCCCGAAGCGCAAGGCACGGTCGACATGGCCGAATTGCTGAAGCCGGGCGCGCTGCCCGACAAGCAGCTCGGCAAGGACGACGCCAAGGTCACCATCGTCGAATATGCCTCGATGACCTGCCCGCACTGCGCGCATTTCGCCGAGACCACCTTCCCGGATTTGAAGACCAAGTACATCGACACCGGCAAGGCGCGCTACATCCTGCGTGAATTCCCGTTCGATCCGAGCGCGGAAGCCGGTTTCATGCTGGCGCGCTGCGCCAAGGACAACTATTTCCCGATGGTCGACGTCTTGTTCAAGCAGCAGGCGAACTGGGTGGGCGTGTCGAACACCAAGGACGCGCTGCTGCAAATCTCCAAGCTCGCCGGTTTTACACAGGAGTCCTTCGAGGCCTGCTTGACGGACCAGAAACTTCTGGACGATGTGAGATCGGTCCAGAAGCGTGGCGCCAATGAATTCAAGGTCGACTCGACACCGACCTTCTTCATCAACGGTAAGACCTACAAAGGGGCGATGTCGATTGAGGAAATGTCGGCCATCATCGACCCTCTGCTCTGACATCAGCGCAGCGCTGAAGCGGCGGCGCTGCGGCGCTCGCCTCTATGAGGCGCGTGAATGAAGTTTTCGCGCCTCCGCCTCCTTGGTTTCAAGTCCTTCGTCGAGCCCGGCGAGTTCGTCATCGAACGCGGTCTGACGGGTATTGTCGGGCCGAACGGCTGCGGCAAGTCGAACCTTGTCGAGGCGCTGCGCTGGGTGATGGGCGAAAGCTCCTACAAGAACATGCGCGCGTCCGGCATGGACGACGTGATCTTTTCCGGTTCCGGCACACGGCCCGCGCGCAACACCGCCGAAGTCACGCTTTTCCTCGACAACAGCGACCGTTCGGCGCCCGCCGCCTTCAACGATGCCGACGAATTGCAGGTGTCGCGCCGCATCGAGCGCGAGGCGGGTTCGCTTTACCGCATCAACGGCAAGGAAGCGCGCGCCAAGGACGTGCAGTTGCTGTTCGCCGACCAGTCGACCGGCGCGCGTTCCCCTTCCATGGTCGGGCAGGGCCGTATCGGCGAACTGATCCAGGCCAAGCCGCAGGCGCGTCGGGCCCTGCTCGAAGAGGCAGCCGGCATCTCCGGCCTGCACACGCGCCGCCACGAGGCGGAACTCAGGCTCAAGGCGGCCGAGCAGAACCTGGAACGTCTCGACGATGTCGTCGGCGAACTGGAAAGCCAGATCGAGAGCCTTAAGCGCCAGGCCCGCCAGGCGTCCCGCTTCAAGAACCTGTCGGCCGATATCCGCAAGGCCGAGGCTACGCTCCTCCATCTGCGTTGGACCCTGGCGAAAACCCAGGAAGGCGAGGCGCGCTCGGCGTTGGCCACCGCCACGGCCCTGGTTGGCGACCGCGCCTCCGCGCAGATGGCCGCTGCAAGGGAACAGGGCATCAGCGCGCACCGCCTGCCTGACCTGCGCGATGCCGAAGCCGCCGCCGCGGCTGCTTTCCAGCGCCTTTCGATCGCCAAGTCGCAGATCGAGGAGGAAGCCGGCCGCATCCGTGCCCGCCAGAGCGAAATCGAGCGCCGCTTGCAGCAGCTGGATGGCGACATCGCTCGCGAGGAGCGGATGGTGCGCGACAATGCCGACGTTCTCGAACGGCTGCGCGCTGAAGAAGCCGCGCTGAATTCCGAGAATGCCGGTGCGGCCGAGCGCGAGGCCACGACCCGCGCTGCATTCGAACAGGCCGCCTCGACGCTCGCGCAAAGCGAAGCCAGACTCGCCGCGCTCACCGCCGAACGCGCCGAGGCCGCCGCCTCGCGCCATCAGATCGAGCGCACCTTGCGCGAAACCGCCGAGCGCCGCGACCGCTTCGCCCGACAGCTCGCCGAGGTCGACCGCGAATTGTCGGATATCCTCTCCAAGGTGGCCGGTTTGCCGGATCCCGCCGAAAAGCGCATTCTGGTCGAACAGGCCATCGAACTTCTGGAGGAGTCCGAGGCCGCCGTGGCCAATGCCGAGCAGTCGGTCATGGATGCCCGCGCAACCGAAAGCGCTGCCCGTCCGCCGCTTCAGGATGCCAAAGCAGAACTGGCGGGCATCGAGACCGAAGCACGCACACTGGCCAAGATCCTCAACGCCGCCAGCGGCGACCTCTTCCCGTCCGTGCTGGAGCAGATCAGCGTCGAGCGCGGGTTCGAGACGGCGCTGGGCGCCGCGCTTGGCGAGGATCTCGATGTGCCGCTCGACCGCAGCGCGCCGGTGCATTGGGGCGAGAGCCAGGTCCAGGCGGGTGACGCCCCTCTGCCGGAAGGCATTAGAAGCTTGGCCAGCGTGGTTCGTGCTCCGGCGCAGCTTGCCCGCCGTCTGGCGCAGATCGGCATTGTCGAGGCCGCCGACGGCCGCCGTTTACAAACGCTGCTTTCGCCCGGTCAGCGGCTGGTCAGCCGCGAGGGGGCTCTGTGGCGCTGGGACGGCCTTACCGCCAGCGCCGACGCGCCGACCGCCGCGGCACAGAAGCTGGCGCAGAAAAACCGTCTTGCCGAACTTGATGCCGAAGCGGTGCAGGCGACGCTTGTCCTGCGTCAAGCCGAGGAGGCGTTGGCGCAGGCTGAACAGGCGCTCAGGCTGGCGAGCGAGACCGAGCGCAACACACGTCAGGCGGGTCGCGAAGCGCAGCACCGGCTGGACGCTGCCCGCAACGCGCTGGCCGAGGCCGAGAAGGCCGGCGGCGAACTGTCGAGCCGGCGCGCCGCGCTCGATGAGGCGCGCGCCCGCATAGTCGACAGCCATGAGGAGACGTCGGCGGCTTTCGTCGAGGCCGAAATGCTTCTGCAGGACGCGCCCGATCTCGGCGACCTGCAGTTGCAGCTCGAACAGTCCTCCGCCAATGTCGCGCGCGACCGCGCCACCCTGGCCGATGCACGGGCCGTCCATGAGGGGCTGCGGCGCGAAGCCGATGCGCGCACGCGCCGGCTCGATGCCATCGGCGCCGAACGCAGCAATTGGCTGGTGCGTGCCGAAAACGCCTCGACGCAGATCGCTTCGCTCGGCGAGCGCAAGGCCGAGGCCGAGGCCGAGCGCGAGCGGCTGGCCGACGCGCCCGACGAAATCGATGCCAAGCGGCGCGCGCTGCTGTCCCAACTGACCGAGGCCGAAGCCTTGCGCAAGGCGGCCGCCGACCGTCTGCAGGAAGCGGAGAACCGGCAGGCCGAACTGGACAAGGCGGCGACCGGCGCCATCCAGTCGCTGGCCGAGGCGCGCGAAACGCGCGCCAGGGCCGAGGAGCGGCTGACGGCCGCCGACGAGCGCCGGCTGGAGGTCGAGGCGCGCATCCAGGAAACGCTGAACACGCCGCCGCATCTGGTGATCCGCCATACCGGGCTGGAAGCCGACGATCCGATGCCCGAGATGGGCGAGATCGAACGTCAGCTCGACCGCCTGAAGATCGAGCGTGAGCGGCTCGGCGCCGTCAATCTGCGTGCCGAGGAGGAACAGAAGGAACTCTCGGACCGGTTGGAAACGATCGTTTCCGAGCGCGAGGACATCATCGAGGCGATCCGCAAGCTGCGGCAGGCGATCCAGAGCCTCAACCGCGAAGGCCGCGAGCGGCTGCTGGCCGCCTTCGATGTGGTCAACAGCCACTTCCAACGGCTGTTCTCGCATCTGTTCGGCGGTGGCACGGCGGAACTGCAACTGATCGAATCCGAGGATCCGCTCGAGGCCGGGCTTGAAATCCTTGCCCGCCCGCCCGGCAAGAAGCCGCAGACCATGACGCTGCTGTCGGGCGGCGAACAGGCGCTGACGGCGATGTCGCTGATCTTTGCCGTGTTCCTGACCAACCCGGCGCCGATCTGCGTGCTCGACGAAGTCGACGCGCCGCTCGACGACCATAATGTCGAACGCTTCTGCAATCTCATGGACGAGATGGCCAAGACCACCGAGACGCGTTTCGTCATCATCACTCACAATCCCATCACCATGGCGCGCATGGACAGGCTGTTCGGCGTGACCATGGCCGAGCAGGGCGTCAGCCAGCTTGTGTCGGTCGATCTGCAGGCGGCCGAAGCGATGCGCGAGGCGAGCTGAGGGCATCGGCCCCAGGGGCTTTGGCCTCACAACGCTATTCGGCGGTCTGGCCGTGTCTGTGGGAATGGTGTTTGGCAGAGGCCCAGACGAAATAGATCCTGCCCAGCTTCAGCACAGGCACCCTGCGATCCCGCTCGCGATCTCGCAGTTCGCGGTAGGATTTCACCTTCAGCGTGCCGCCGGGCAATCTGATTCGCAGTGCCATAGCGATGGCAGTATACGCGGATTTCCAAAGTGCAGAAGGGCTCAGTCCGGTTTGTCGGGATTGGCGCCTGCGCGTCTTGAGGGGCCATCGGAAATCGTCTCTGGCCACCATATGATGAAATACTTGCCGAGCTGCCAGACCGGAACCTCGCGCTTCTGTTTCCGCCGTCGCAGCTCGTGATGTTGCTTCACTTTCAACGTGCCGCCCGGAAGCCTGATCTTGAAGGTCATTTTATCTTCCGAGCTGCTTGATGGATGATACTTCCTACCGCGCGCGTCGCAATGCCAGGTTCAGGCCCAGCGCCGCCAACAGGCCGAAAGCGATGCCGATGCAGTCGGCAACCCAGTCGAACACGTCGAGATCCCGCCCGATCAGCGTGATGCCCTGGAGGATCTCGATCGCCGCGCCGACCGATGCGAGGAAGATGGCCAATCTTACCCGGTGGCGCGGCCAGCCGAGGCATCCCAGGAAGGCCAGCGCGGCGAAGGCACTGGCGTGGTTGAGCTTGTCGTAGTCAAAGCCGATATCGATGCCGAATTCCTTGAGCCGTGGTATCGGCAGCAGCGCCAGCACCAGGACGGCGATGAGCGTGACGACAAAGGCGATCCGCTCGGCGACTGAGTAAAATTTCATTCTGCTCCAACAGTCTTGTTTCCACACGCCGGGCGCCGAAGCCGGCCTCGGCAAGCGAGCCGCAACTCAGCGCCTGGGGCGCGCGGGAATGTGGCGGCACGATTGCATCAGCCGCGTTTGAAAAGCAACGAGCTGGTCCAGTGATCACGAGCGGATTTCAAGGAGACGCGCTCGTCCATGGCTCGCCGGCAAAATCCGTCTTCCATTGCCGATGCGGCGCACGGATTGTCCCGTATTCCGGGAAGGTTGTTGTCCGGCAAAGCGGGTTCCGGTTCATTTCGGCAACGCTAAGCTCTGGCCGTGAACTGGAGCTCCTTGATCATGGCAGAGCTGGAATCCGCGATTTATCATGTGGCTGACGCGCAGACCGGTATGCCGCCAAGGCCGGCCTTGCCCATCAATGTGTCGGGGCAGGGGGTGTGCGGGCGCGTCTGCGCGTTGTGTCCGAAGCGAAGCACCGGCTGCCCTTCGATTACTGTCGAATTCGCCGCTCCGCAACGAGCCGCCCGATAAGGCAACGGCAGGGGTGGCGCTCAAGAACACACCACCCCCATCGGCAAATTTCCCGCAATCAGGCGGCGAGCCAGGCCTTGGTGAAATCCTGCTCATAGGCCTGGTGCATCTGGTAGCCCATCAGGGCGGGTTTCATATGGCAGAACAGCTTGCGCCAGTAGGGTTGGACGATGATGCCCGAATCCTGCAGCATCACTTGCAATTCCTTCATCACGGCGCGCCGCTGATCCGCATCGGCAATCGCGTTGGCCTTGTGCACCCTGGCATCGAATTCCGGGTCGGCAAAGCCGGTCTCGTTCCAGGCCGAGCCGCTCTGATAGGCAAGTGCATAGGTCTGGATGCCGAGGGGGCGGGCATTCCAGTTGGTCGTGGCGAAAGGATATTTCGTCCAATCGTTCCAGAATGCCGATTCCGGGATGACCGTGCGCTTCACCTTGAAGCCGGCATCGCGCATCTGCTGAGCGACGACGTCGGAACTCTCCTTGCGGTAGTCGGCCTCGACCGAGATCAGGTCGAATTCGAAATCGAGCTGGCCGGCCTCTTCCAGCAACGCCTTGGCCCGGACGGGGTCACGCTTGATCGGCGGCAGGTCGGCATGCTCGGGATGCATCGGCCCGACGTGGTCGTTCTGCGCCACCATGCCCATCCCGTTGGCGCCGAGTTGCAGCACCGCCTCATTGTCCACCGCAAGCTGAATGGCGTTGCGCACGCGCTTGTCGTCATAAGGCTTGGCGTTGACGTTGCAGCGCGAGACGATCGTCGCGGCGGTGACGATCTCGCTCTTCTTCAGGCCGAGCCCGTCGAGCATGGCGACATCGTAGGACTGGGTCTGGCCGTTGAGGTCGATCTCGCCGGATTCGAACGCCGAGACCGTGGCGGCGGAGTCGGTGCCGTAGTCGATCCAGTCGATGCCGTCCAGGAACACCTCGCCACCCCACCAGGAACCCTCCGGTCGCCTGCGTACCGAAGCGGCCACACCGACATCGAGCTTCTTGAGTTCGAACGGGCCGGTCGAGATCGGCTCGGCCGACAGGGCCGCTTGTTTCGGATTGAAGCTGCGATGGACGATCAATGCCGGGTAGTCGGTCATTGCCGGAACGATCGTGATATCGGGCTGCGACAGGTTCAGCACCACGGTGTGATCGTCACGGACTTCAATGGCGCCGCTGCGCGCAATCTTGGTCTCAGGGTCGATCAGCGAGCCCATACGCCCGGCCATCGAGTTGCCGGCGGCGCCCTTTTCGCACCAGCGCGTGATGTTGAAGGCGACGTCTGCGGCCGTCAAATCGTCGCCGTTCGACCATTTGACGCCGCGGCGCACATGCAGAACGTATTGCGTGGCATCGGCGTTGATGTCCCAGCTTTGCAGCAGCACCGGTTCGAAGGTGAAATCCGGCTTCCAGCGCACCAGCGGTTCCAGGAACTGCATGGCGATGTTGCCCATCTGGGAAACCTTGAAACTGCGCGGGTCCTCCAGTTCCATCACCTGCATGGCGACGCGCACGATGCCGCCTTTCCTGGGCTGAGCCGTCTCCTCAGCCAGTGCGGGGACCGGCTGGCCGATGAGGCCATAGGCGACCGCCGTGCTGGCGCCGAAGGCGCTGGCCAGCGCCAGGAATTCGCGGCGGCTGAGCGCGCCGCCTTTCGCGTCACGCGCGAATCTATCGATCGCGGGATGAAGAGGCTTGGATCTCATGTCGTTTCTCCCATTGTTGATTTTACGTCGAAATTCGATGCAATGCCCTTGCCGCTTGTGCGGCGGGCGCTGTCTTTTGTGGAAAGCCGTGGCCGCCCGAGCCGAAGCGGCGAGGGGAAGCCGACATGAATCTTTTGACCGCCATGCGGGTGTTTGACCGGGTCTGTCTGCTCGGCAGCCTTTCGGCTGCGGCGCGCGACCTCAACATGTCGACGACGGCGGTCAGCCGAACGATCAAGGAATTGGAGGACGACCTTGGCGTACGGCTCATCAACCGCACCACCCGGCGCCTCAGCCTTACCGAGGCGGGACGCGATTACGCTCCGCGAGCCCGCAGCCTTCTGGACGACATTTCGGAACTGCAGGAGTCGACCCGCGGCCTGCACAGGCAGACGCGCGGGCTGATCCGGGTTTCGTGCTCCAACGTGCTTGGCCACACCCGCATCACCAAGCTGGTGCCGAAATTCCTCGACGAGAACCCGCTCACCTCGATCGAGTTCGATCTCACGGCGCGCTATGTCGTCGGTATCGTCGAAGAAGGCTACGATGTCGCCATCCGCTTCGGCGGCCAGGCGGATTCGGCCCTGATCGCACGCCGCCTCGGCGAGGTCCGCAACTATGTCTGCGCCACGCCGGATTATTGGGACAAGCACGGCCGCCCGACCCATCCGGACCAACTGGCGAGCCATTCCTGCGTCCTGAGCAATTTCGCCAAGCGATTGGGCACATGGCCGTTCATCGGACCCCACGGGCCGTTCGACGCGCCGATCGGCGGGCGCATCTCCACCAACAGCGTCGAGGCTGCCTACCAGATGACGATCGCCGGCTTCGGCATCGGCAACCTGCCGAGCCTTCTGGTCGATGCCGCGATCGCCGATGGAAGGCTGGAGGTGCGACTCGACGAGTTCCGCCCAGGCTCCAGCCCGATCTACGCGCTTTATCCGCACCGGACCTATATAGCGGCAAAGGTTCGCGCCTTCGTCGATTTCCTGATCCGTGAACTCTCGGCCGACTTCACCGCCTGAAAGTGGACGGCAACATTGCTTGCCAACGCCGGTGGGAGCCCGGCGCGAACGCCAGGCCCCCTTTGCCCCTAACGGCAAACCCTGCGGTATCATTTCCACCAGGCGGTGGTGTCGTACATCGGCCCCGGCTCCTCGAAGAGCTTCTCGTATTTGCATAGCGCCGGCGTCTTGCCGAGCGGCACCGAGACACCGTCCCTGAATGCCCATTCTCCGCGCTGCGTCGAATCGGCCCGCACATAGCTCGACAGGGCAAAGGCGCGGTCATGTTGCGACAGGTTCGGCGAGGAGCCATGCACGGTCAGCAGCCCCCACATTGCAAGGTCGCCCGGTTCCAGAACGAGCGGCACGATGCTTGCTGGGTCAATACCGACCTTGCGCAATTCCTCTTCAGCGGTCAGCCCCTTCATCAGCTCACCCTTGCCCTCGTCGGACAGGCCGAGATAGCCGAGCTTGTGGCTGCCGGGCACCACCTGGAGGCAGCCATTGTCCAGCGTTGCCCGGTCGACGGCGAGGCCCGTCGTCACCGTTGCATCGGCGACATTGTCGAAAGCGGCCTGGTTGCGGAAGCGCAGATCCTGATGGAAGCGGTAGCCGGTGACATTGGCGCCCGGGGGCTTCCAGTGCAGCTGCTGCGCAATCTGCTTGATGTCACGGCCGATCAGGCCTTCGAGCAGCTTGAGGTAGTTCGGGCTGCGCCGGAATTCCTCGAAATAGGAATTGATCCAGGAAAACCAGTAGGCCTGCAGCACATAGCGCTGGCCGAAATCCTGCTCGGGCAGGATCTGGAAGTTGAGGTTGCCGTTCCGGTAGGTGGCGTGGTGCTTCAGCCCTTCGGCATAGACGGCATCCGTTTCCGTCTTCAGCCGGATCATCTCGTCGCCGTCGACGAATTGCCGGACGACCGCATACCCTTCCTCGCGGTACTGTTCCACCGCCTCGCGCGCCTGCTTGTCCGTCAACATGTCCGTGGCAACCCCTGTCTGATGATCTGTCAGGGATCGTAGCGGAGGGATCGCGCGCGATAAGCCGCGGATTGTGACATCGACTTTCCCGGTAATCGGGAAAGTGGAGGCAGAATTCAGGGATCTAGGCAACGCGTCGGACAAGAAATGGCGTGGCTGGGGCGCCAGGATTCGAACCTGGGAATGTCGGTACCAAAAACCGATGCCTTACCGCTTGGCGACGCCCCAATAGCCGTCAGAGTCGCTTGTGCGGCGCGTTCTTAGCAGAGCAGCCGAAAAGCACAATGCTTATGAGCACGTGCGGGAGCACCAGTCGGTATGGGCGCTGCCGATCCTCGTGAAGCCTATTGGCTCCAGACCGCCAGTTCGTTGCCGGCCGGGTCGATGAAATGAAAACGCCGGCCGCCCGGAAATGCAAAGATCGGCTTGACGATTGTCCCGCCGGCACTTTCCACCGCACGCAGCGTTTCCTCCAACTGCCTGCTGTAGATCACGGGCAACGGCTTGGCCGGTGCTTCGGCGGCGTCCGCCTGAAAACCGCCGTCCAGCCCTTCCGCGAAGGCCGAATAGGTCGGCCCATAGTCGGTGAAAGACCATGCGAACGCGGCGCTGTAGAAGGCCTTCAAACGGTCCAGCGTTCCGCCGGTCGCCGGCATTTCCAGATAGTCGAGCCTTCCGGACAGTCTCATGGCAGCACCTATTTGTTCCCTTTATGTTCTATACCTATGGTTGTGAGGTGGCAAGTCTTTTTGCCGCATCGCACGGCCTGGCTTTTTGTTAATCGATTGTAGCGACGGGAGGGCTTTGCCGGACGCTTGCCTTTCGCACTGCAGCATCCTATCGCTCCGATGTCGGACACGGGCGGAACTTTCCCTTTCGCCAATCTTTCCAATCTCCTGCAATCGGAGAGCTAAGCATGACCAAATGGGTTTTCACCTTTGGCGATGGTGCGGCGGAAGGCCGTGCCGGCGACAAGAATCTGTTGGGCGGCAAGGGCGCCAATCTGGCCGAGATGTGCAGCCTTGGCTTGCCGGTGCCGCCGGGCTTCACCATCACCACCGAGGTCTGCAATGCCTATTACGCCAACGGCCGGACCTATCCGGCCGGGCTGGAGACCGACGTCGCCACCGCGCTCGACCATATCGGCCGGCTGACCGGACGCCGTTTCGGCGACCCCTCGAAGCTGCTGCTGGTCTCGGTGCGCTCCGGGGCCCGCGCCTCGATGCCGGGCATGATGGATACCGTTCTCAATCTCGGCCTCAACGACGAGACGGTCGAGGCGCTTGCAGGCGATTCCGGCGATGCGCGCTTTGCCTATGACAGCTACCGCCGCTTCATCCAGATGTATTCCGATGTGGTCATGGGCCTCGACCACGAGGTGTTCGAGGAAATCCTGGAAGACCAGAAGGCCAGCCTCGGCCACGAACTCGACACCGAACTGACGGCTGAGGAATGGCAGGGCGTGATCGCGCTCTACAAGGCCAAGGTCGAGGAGGAACTGGGCAAGCCGTTCCCGCAAAACCCGCATGAGCAACTGTGGGGCGCCATCGGCGCGGTGTTCTCCAGCTGGATGAACAACCGCGCTATCACCTACCGGCGCCTGCACGACATCCCCGAAAGCTGGGGCACGGCGGTCAACGTCCAGGCCATGGTGTTCGGCAACATGGGCGAGACGTCGGCCACCGGCGTCGCCTTCACCCGCAATCCCTCGACCGGCGAAAAGCAGCTCTATGGCGAGTTCCTGGTCAACGCGCAGGGCGAGGATGTCGTCGCCGGCATCCGCACGCCGCAGAACATCACCGAGGCGGCCCGCATCGCCGCCGGCTCCGACAAGCCGTCGCTGCAGAAGCTGATGCCGGACGCCTTCCAGTCCTTCGTCACCATTTCCGACAGCCTGGAAAAGCACTACCGCGACATGCAGGATCTCGAATTCACCATCGAACGCGGCAAATTGTGGATGCTGCAGACACGGTCCGGCAAGCGCACCGCCAAGGCAGCGCTGAGGATCGCAGTCGAGATGGCCAGGGATGGCCTGATTTCGAAGGAAGAGGCGGTCGCCCGCATCGACCCGGCCTCGCTCGATCAGTTGCTGCATCCGACCATCGATCCGAAGGCGGCGCGCGACGTCATCGGCGTCGGCCTGCCGGCGTCGCCGGGGGCCGCAACCGGCGAGATCGTCTTTTCCTCCGCCGATGCCGAAGACCTCAAGGCGCAAGGCCGCAAGGCGATCCTGGTGCGCATCGAGACCAGCCCGGAGGACATCCACGGCATGCACGCCGCCGAGGGCATCCTGACCACGCGCGGCGGCATGACCAGCCATGCGGCCGTCGTGGCGCGCGGCATGGGCAAGCCCTGCGTTTCAGGCGCCGGCTCGCTGCGCGTCGACTACAGGGCCGGCACGCTGCTCTCGATGGGCCAGACGTTCCGCAAGGGTGACATCATCACCATCGACGGCGGCAATGGCCAGGTGCTGAAAGGCGCGGTTGCCATGCTGCAGCCCGAGCTGTCAGGCGATTTCGCCGCCATCATGGAATGGGCGGACGCGGTGCGCCGCATGAAGGTGCGCACCAATGCCGAAACTCCGCTCGATGCCCGCATGGCGCGCTCCTTCGGCGCCGAAGGCATCGGGCTTTGCCGCACCGAGCACATGTTCTTCGACGGCGCGCGCATCGTCGCCATGCGCGAGATGATCCTGGCCGACACCGAGAAGGACCGCCGCACCGCCCTCGCGAAGCTTCTGCCCATGCAGCGTTCAGATTTCCTCGAACTGTTCGAGATCATGGCCGGTCTGCCGGTGACGATCCGCCTGCTCGATCCGCCGCTGCATGAATTCCTGCCCAAGACCGAGGCTGAACTCGCCGAGGTCGCGACGGCCATGAACGTGTCGCCGGACAAGCTCCGCCAACGCACCGAAGCCCTGCATGAATTCAACCCGATGCTCGGCCATCGCGGCTGCCGGCTGGCCGTCTCCTATCCCGAGATCGCCGAGATGCAGGCGCGCGCCATTTTCGAGGCAGCCGTCGAGGCCGGCAAGAAAGCCGGCGCGCTGGTGGTGCCCGAGATCATGGTGCCGCTGGTCGGTCTCGTGAAGGAGCTCGACTACGTCAAGGCGCGCATCGATGCGGCCGCCAGGAGCGTCATGGACGAGAGCGGCGTCAAGATCGAGTACCTGACTGGAACCATGATCGAGCTTCCCCGCGCGGCCATTCGTGCCCATGTCATCGCCCAGTCCGCCGAGTTCTTCTCCTTCGGCACCAACGACTTGACCCAGACAACCTTCGGCATTTCGCGCGACGATGCCGCCTCGTTCCTGGAGACCTACCGTCAGAAGGGCATCATCGAGCAGGATCCGTTCGTCTCGCTGGATGTCGACGGCGTCGGCGAACTGGTGCGCATGGCGGCGGAGAAGGGCAGGGCGACGCGGCCTGCCCTCAAGCTCGGCATTTGCGGAGAACATGGCGGCGATCCGGCCTCGATCCGTTTCTGCGAGGAGGTCGGCCTGGATTATGTCTCCTGCTCGCCCTACCGCGTCCCGATCGCCAGGCTGGCAGCCGCGCAGGCCGCGGTGCAGGTGGCAAGGACAGGCCGCGGCTGACACCTTCCGGCAAGGCAAACTACCTGCGCCGCGCGAATGCGGCCGTGGCGGTTTCGCGCTCGATGGAGGCAGGCAGTCGTCCTGAGGCAGACGAGGGTGAATGCCAGGCTCTCGCGGCTTGTTTCAACCTTGTATAAAATACATTCTATACGGCACCCATAGCACCGCATATGAGGAATAATTTAGCCAAGTAAACATTATTGCAGCCGAATATACGATCACAAAGACCGCTACCAAGCGAGAAACGTCATCTCTGCGCGAAACGAAGTCGGGAAGACGAGACAATACCACCAACTGCAAAGGTATTAGGTAGAGGCCGATACGGTCAATCGCAGTGGACGACGGTGAATACATCAGAATTGGAATCAAGGCTAATGCGATGACAGACATGCCTTTCCAAAGCGGTCTTTCTCTCAGTCGAAAGGGAAATTTCTTATAGTATAAGGCAATAAACGCGGGGAGCACGTTCATTGCCACACGAACGTTGGCCCCGCCTGAATCATACTCTCTGTTTATATACCCTCGCATCAACTTGTCGACGCTACTTTCCAGCAACGCAAAATAGGCTAAGACCGTTGCAGCACCAACCCAACAGATCGTCCAGAATCGTCCACGGTTCTCCGTCAATGCCGCAATCGGGATGAGCAAGACAGCGCTCTTATGGAAAGTAGCCGCCAACAAAATCCAAATTACAAATCTCATGTTGGATCTATATGTGCCGAGAGCGACAAGCCCCTGCATAGCCATGCCAATCGCAACCCCTTGGCGGGTATATCCCATTGCCACCACGACGATCAGATAAGGCGTTGCTATCACGAGGGCTAGCCAGGGCCGAGGTTGGGCGGCAGCGAAAGAAAGTAACCCCCACGAAAACAGCGTCGCGCACACAAGATTTACGAGCCAAATGCCACCTCCAAGCCGGGCAGCAATCCAATTAACCAGCATATAGCCTGGATCACCCAGGCTTGGGATTTCCGAAAAATCAGAATAGCTGGCTCTAAAAAAGTATCGTATGTAAGACTTCCAGTCACCACCGACTTCATAGCGCAGGCCAACCACGAGAGTGATCGCAATTAACATCAATACTAAGACAAACCGTACGTTTACGAAACGCAGGCGATAATGCGGCGTTTCGAAAAAACTTGCAAAAGCAGAAATCCCAAATAGTAGCCAATAAGGCACCATTATCATTTACCTATATACGTGCCAATTCTCCTGGAAGGACATAGAGGCATCTTCTGCTTCAGCAGGTCATTTCTGAACAACAGCTTTAATGAATGATGCCAATCGCGGGGCCTGTACGTCCAAAGTGTATCTCCGCTCAACATCTGCCCGTCCGAAACTCCCCATGGATAGTCTCAGTCGACGGTCGGTGACGAGCTGTCTTAGCGCCAATAGCCAATCGCTTTTGGACGACGCAAGAAAGCCGTTGGCTTCCCTCACTATTTTCTTATTGACCCCCACCGGTGACGCGACAACAGGCACGCCTGAGGCCATATATTGAATGATCTTGTATCCGCATTTGCCGCGCTCCCAAGGATTGTCGAGCAATGGCATAACGCCGATATCAAACTGAGCAATCTCTTGTACCTCGGTATCCTCTGTCCAAGGGCGAGCGACAAAAATACTGCCAGAGAGTTGATCCTGCCGCGCCCCAATAGCGATCGCTCGAAGAGGAATTTTAAGCGACAGTTCATCTAAAACAGGTTTGATTATGTCAAGGTAATGCGCGGTGCTAGGCGAACCGATCCACCCTATGGTGATGTCCTTAGAATCTAGCTTTGGCCCAATCATATACCGCTTCAAATCAACGACGGTCGGAACAGTTTCAACACGGGAGGCGCCAGCCTCTCGTGCGCGCTCTGCAAGATAGTCGTTCCCCGCGACCACCAAATCAGCTCGTCGCATCAATCGATCAAGCTTCCTACCTAGAATCGCCCGCACGGCATGCGATCTATGCCCATCGTATCGATGGAAGACGGCGTCATCCAGGTCAACAATCATCGGCAACCCAGATGGAAACAAGGAGAGCTCAACGAAGGCAGGTAGCCAAGGCAGCATCTCTTTTTCTATCCAGATCGCGTCAAATTTTCTTGCAGAAAGGAGAGCTTTAACTCGTCTAAAAAATGAACTAAATATTATCCATCGCCTAGCATCGTTTGCATAAATTGTCGTAACGTAATTGTTATCAAACAATGGCTCAACGTAAAATTCTATATCGAATGCAGAGAATTTATCTACGTACTGGTACGTTCGTAGTCTGCTGCTTGCTGCAAGTGTTCCATAACGAGATAGGGCCATAATTTTCATAAGAGATTCCAAGATAGACAAAAGTCTAAATATTTAACTTTTTCGATATTACGAACTTTATTTCGTAACAAGGGAACATCCATGTAAAATTCTCCTCGTAAGTTTCTTTTGTAAATGAATTTACATTGACAATGAAACCAAATGCCTTCTTAAAAAAGTGCCTTATGTACCTTGGTGGATGGGACTTGAAAATAAGATCAACTGAATTCAATTCTGAACTAAAATCTCTCATATATCTCGGGACAGCTCTCTTAAATATATTGTCGTCGCAGAAATATGACATAGTGTACAAGCCAAAAGTCGTTTTGTGAGTCACATCGGAATAATAGAAAGGGTTAGAAAAATGAGGAACAACGATTTTTAATTTTCCACCAGGAGACAGTACGCGCATTGTCTCTGAAAAAAGAGCTTCAAAATCGCTTATATGCTCAAAGAAGTGGTATGAATATATTCCAGATACACTTTGATCGCTGATGCATTTTATCACGTCAAAAACGTCGCCGACGACATCCACGTCAGGAAAGTCCAATGCGTCGATGCCAATAGCCTCGGGGTGCCTCTTGCGGTTGCCGCAGCCAAGCTCCAGGTAGGTGTCCGCCTTGTCGGATATGTTTGCGAGCAAAGACCGCTTGTCCTTGATCATCAGACCCCTCCCTCCCTCATCGCAGAGCTATCCTCTTGACCAACCTGCTTAGTCGTAGCTTTGATACCGACATAAGATAGCGTCCCATCGAGAGAATGTAGAGTATTGAAAGTTTTTTACTGCTAGATAAATTGCTATGCGGGAGCAATTCAAAGTATTTATTATCTTGTATATCTAGGTCTATGAAATCGAAATCTATTCCGTTAGTCCAAGAGACGTAGTTAAAACTTATTTGATCTCGAAGGCTGGAACTGCCGATCTCTTCCATCCACAAGCGACCCAACCGTTCTGCCAGTGGGTTTCGTCCATGGCGGAGGATTATACTGCCCGCAATCAAACCGTTCTTTTCAGGGTAACCAAGCTGCCTATATCGCGCGATCTGAGATTCAATGACTGCGGGGACATCCTTACCTCTAGAGATGCACGCCGCAGCCTCCTGATAAATGCAATCTCTGCTTGGGTGCCTGAATAGTGAGATGCCGCGAGGTCCGAGCTGCTTTTTCGAAAAGTCCGACATATCTCCAGAAATTCTGATCGAAGCGTCAACATATATGGTAATCGCAGCATTCCCAAATAGGAGATGCGGCATGGTTTTAAATATCCTCGATGTTCTTCGCGAATCTCTATAATTTCTATCAATAACGATAGGAGACCAAATTCCAAAGTCGTGCTCTTCGCTGTCCGTTATGCAGAAATAGAAAAAATTCTTATCTATGACACTTGGTTGTTTCAATCGATCGCAATTTCCTATCAAGACAGTGTATACGATATCCCCATCGCAATCGACAGATAAGGATTTCGCATATTGTAAGTATTCTTCTAGGTTATTCATTGGGTTTTGTATGAAGTTCTAGCTGGCCGGAATTTAGGCGTACAGAAAAGTCGCAATTCTCAACTGTAGATGTTCTGTGAGCGATAATTAGCATGGTAAAACTTCTATCCAGTTCCTCAATCGCATTCATAACGGAATTTTCTGTATCGTTGTCCAAAGCGCTAGTTGCTTCGTCAAAAATCAGGACGTCCGCTTGCTTGTAGAGTGCCCGGGCAATGCCGATTCGCTGACGTTGCCCTCCTGAAAGCCGAATTCCACGCTCGCCGACAAAAGTGTTGTAGCCCTGCGGCAGGGTGTCGATCACTTCAGACAGATCGGCTTTCTTTGCTGCCTCGCGGACTCTTTCGATATTGATTTGTGAGAGCGGCACTCCGAACGCAATGTTCTCTGAGATCGTTGCGTCTGACAAATAAATAGCCTGTGGCACGTGCGCGATCCTTGCTTGCCATGCCGCACGGTTCATGTCTGTCAAAGCCGTATCATCAATCATGATTCGACCATTTGTTGGTGTTAGTAGGCCCAGTATCAAATCCATCAAGGTCGACTTGCCGCTGCCTGTCTTGCCAATGAAGCCGACACGCGCGCCCTTAGGCAGAGTCAAGCTGACGTCTTTGATAGCCATAACTCCACCGGCAGGATACGAGAAGCTGACATTTTCTAGGGCAATTGCCCGCTCAAAGTGCAGTGCGCCCCCTTCGAACTCGGAGACATGCTTGGAATCCGGCAGCCGCAAAATATCCAGGATGTCCTGGAGCATTCGGCCGTTGTTCATCATTGTTGCCCAGCCGGTAAAAATCTGCTGCAACAGCGGCAGAAGACGCTGAGCGCCCAAAGCCAGTACGCCAAGAACAGGGACCGCGCCCACTAGGCCGCCTTCTCGTAGGCTTAGCATCAGAGCCAAAGCGGCAATCAGAACTAAGCCTAGACCCTCGACGATAAAGCGAGGCGCCTGGCCAACAAAGTTGTTCGATGCCTGTGCATTTCGCAAAGCCCCCTCGATTGCGGCGAAGCGGGTGACGAAAACTGGCTGTGACCTATCTAGCAGAATGTCGCGTATTCCGCCTAGGCCTTCGCTTGCCGCCTGTACGCGCTCAGCTTGCGCTTGTGCTATAATCGCTCCGTTTAGCCTCATTTTCTTTCGTGTGAAGCGCATAACCGCGAGATAGATTGCGGCAAACCCAAGTCCAGATCCAATTGCAACAGTGGTATCGATAAAAATTAATCCGCCTAATATGAATAAAGAGATCACTATGGCAATAAGCGCCTGCATCTGCGGCACCAGCAATTGCGTGGTGATCAATTGAGCCTTATTTATTGCCGCAAATGTATCGCTGGAGTTGCTTTCTGTATGGTGCGAGTAAGGCTGACATAGCGTCTTGTGGTATATAGAAATGCTTAACTCTTCAGCTACGCCATAGATAAATTTCTGGCTAACCCAAACAAGTCTTAGGCGAACTACCGCAGCGACAACCGCTGATATCGCAAACCCGATAGTTGCCGCGACTATGATTCTAAGCGGCGTATCCAAGCTAAAGAAATCCAGCAGTGGACGTAGCCTTGAACTCGCAACCGCCTCATGCGGGCTGGTCACAACCGACAGAAATGGCAGAATGGCCCCTAGTGAGACAACCTCCGCAATAGCACCGGCGAACATGAGGCCCAGCACCGGACCAATTTGACGGCGACGATGCGGCGACACGTGCATGAACAATTCGGAGAGCGACGAAAACATGGAAGGGTCTCTCACGTGAGAGACCCTTCATCGTAATGTGCTAGGCGCCACACGGCGAACCACCCGACGCCCTCGGTCACCAACGTTCGAAGTGAGACCAGATAGTCCCTTCTGACATCCTGCACTTTCAGCCTTTGCCCCGCTCAAATATTGCGTCTCGAGTCTGCCGCCCCCGAGCGGGTCAGCAGGCGTTGATTTATGCCTGTGCCGCCCATACTCGGTATAATTGCCGCATAGAGGGCAGCATGTCATGCTAGGAAAGCGAACACTGGACCATA
>NZ_JAFKIC010000195.1 GCF_017306585.1 Mesorhizobium sp.
CGGCACGATGTTCTCGCTGCAATACTATATCGTCGACACCATCGTGCTGATGATACTGGGCTTCGTCGGCTATCAATACACACGAACCAACCAGATGGTTACACAATACAACTGGCTCTATGAAAGAGCTTCCTTATTGAGCTGGAAACCGAAAGGTTGACGTTCATCATTAACGCCGCTTCAGGGATGAATCGGCGTGACAAGTGCCTGAAAATCGGCAAACTATGCTTTCTGCGATAAGGGTGGGCATCGCATGAAAGCTTCATCCACGCCCACTCCGTTAATGGGAGCGTTTACATGAAAAAGTCACTTTTGTCCGCCGTGGCCCTGACCGCGCTCGTCGCGTTCGGCGGCAACGCGTGGGCTGACGTAATGTTCGGCGTTGCCGGCCCGATCACCGGCCCGAACGCAGCCTTCGGCGCACAGCTACAGAAGGGTGCGGAGGCGGCGGTCGCCGAGATCAACGCCAAGGGCGGCATCAACGGCGAGCAGATCAAGCTCGAAGTCGGTGACGACGTCTCCGATCCGAAGCAGGGCATCTCGGTCGCCAACAAGTTCGTCGGCGACGGCGTCAAGTTCGTGGTCGGCCACTTCAATTCGGGCGTCTCGATCCCGGCCTCGGAAGTGTACGCCGAAAACAACATCGTCGAAGTCACGCCCGCCGCGACCAACCCGCAGTTCACCGAACGCGGCCTGTGGAACGTGTTCCGCACCTGCGGACGCGACGACCAGCAGGGCGGCATCGCCGGCGCCTATATCGCCGCGAACTTCAAGGATGCCAAGGTCGCCGTCATCCACGACAAGACCCCTTATGGCCAGGGCCTCGCTGACGAAACCAAGAAGGCAATGAATGCCGCGGGCGTCAAGGAAGTCATGTATGAAGGCGTCAATGTCGGCGACAAGGATTTCTCGGCGCTGATCGCCAAGATGAAGGAAGCCGGCGTCACCCTGATCTACTGGGGCGGCCTGCACACCGAAGCCGGCCTGATCATCCGCCAGTCGGCGGACCAGGGCCTCAAGGCAACGCTGATGTCGGGTGACGGCATCGTGACGGACGAACTGGCCGCGATCGCGGGCGACGCCGTCGCCGGCACGCTCAACACGTTCGGTCCGGATCCGCGCCTGATCCCCGCCAACAAGGAACTCGTCGAGAAGTTCCGCGCGCAGGGTTTTGAGCCGGAAGCCTACACGCTCTACGCCTACGCCGCCGTGCAGGCGATCGCCGAGGCGGCCACCGCCGCCAAGTCGAACGACCCGCAGGCCGTTGCCAAGGCGCTGCATGAAAACGGTCCGTTCCCGACCGTCCTGGGCGATCTCGCCTATGACGCCAAGGGCGACCCGAAGCTGCCGGGCTACATCATGTACGAGTGGAAGAAGAAGGACGACGGAAAGTATTCCTGGTTCCCGAAATAAGCTGCTCGGACAGGTTGACTTAGGAGATGCCCGGCGCCTCGCGCCGGGCATTTTCTTTTATGCGACCTGCTGGCGGAGGCAGGCTCTTCAACAGCGCCTGAACGCACCCGGCAATGCCCTGTTGTCATCGCCGACGGAAAGCCGTTTTGCGCTTGTCCCAGTTGATTTAGCCGCGAAATCATCACGCCGGAAATGACGGCGGCGATGCTTCCCCCCGGCATTTGGCCGGATGCGACCGGGCTTGGCGCAAGGAATCGGTTTCAATCGATTGAATCTTGCGTCAATTCTGTTTGCACTGCAGCATTTTCACGCTAATCATTGCACCGATTTCCCGTCCCTTCCGCTACGGAGCCCAGTCCTTGGCCATCACGAAGATCCTCGTCGCCAACCGGTCAGAAATCGCCATCCGCGTCTTTCGCGCGGCCAACGAACTGGGCCTCAAAACCGTGGCGATCTGGGCCGAGGAAGACAAATATTCGCTGCATCGGTTCAAGGCCGACGAGAGCTACCAGGTGGGGCGCGGTCCGCATCTCGCCAAGGATATGGGACCGATCGAGAGTTATCTGTCGATCGAGGAGGTGATCCGCGTCGCCAGGCTTTCCGGCGCCGACGCCATCCATCCGGGCTATGGCCTCCTGTCCGAGAGCCCCGAATTCGCGGAAGCCTGCGCCCAGGCGGGCATCACCTTCATCGGCCCGAAGCCGGAGACGATGCGCCGGCTCGGCAACAAGGTCGCCGCGCGCAACCTGGCCATAGAGGTCGGGGTGCCGGTGGTGCCGGCCACCGACCCGCTGCCTGATGACATGGAGGCGGTCAAGAAGCTGGCCAAGGAGGTCGGTTATCCCGTCATGCTGAAGGCCTCGTGGGGCGGCGGCGGCCGCGGCATGCGCGCCATCCGTTCCGAGGCCGACCTCGCCCGTGAAGTGATGGAAGGCAAGCGCGAGGCGAAAGCCGCCTTCGGCAAGGACGAGGTCTATCTCGAAAAGCTGATCGAGCGTGCAAGGCATGTCGAGGTGCAGGTGCTTGGCGATATCAATGGCAATGCCGTGCATCTGTTCGAGCGCGACTGTTCGATCCAGCGCCGCAACCAGAAGGTCGTCGAGCGCGCGCCTGCGCCTTATCTCAGCGAGGAGCTGCGCCAGGAGCTGTGCGGCTATGCGCTGAAGATCGCCAACGAGACCAGCTATATCGGCGCCGGTACCGTCGAATTCCTGCAGGACGCCGACACCGGCAAGTTCTATTTCATCGAGGTCAATCCGCGCATCCAGGTCGAGCATACCGTCACCGAGATGGTGACCGGCATCGACATCGTGAAGGCGCAGATCCACATCCTCGACGGCTTTGCCATCGGCACGCCGGAATCGGGCGTGCCGGCGCAGAGAGACATCAGGCTGAACGGCAACGCATTGCAGTGCCGCATCACCACCGAGGATCCCGAGCATAATTTCATCCCGGATTACGGCCGCATCACCGCCTATCGCGGCGCCACCGGCTTCGGTATCCGGCTAGATGGGGGCACCGCCTATTCCGGCGCCGTCATCACCCGCTTCTACGACCCGCTGCTTGAGAAGGTGACGGCCTGGGCGCCGACGCCGGCCGAGACGATCGCCCGCATGAACCGGGCGCTGCGCGAATTCCGCATTCGCGGCGTCGCCACCAACCTGACCTTCCTCGAAGCGATCATCAACCACCCGAGCTTCGCCGACAATTCCTATACGACCAAGTTCATCGACACGACGCCGGAGCTTTTCCAGCAGGTCAAGCGCCAGGACCGCGCCACCAAATTGCTCAACTATCTGGCCGATGTCAGCGTCAACGGCCATCCCGAGACACGCGGCCGGCCGATGCCGAAGGCCGATGCGGCGGCCCCCGTCGTGCCCTATCTCAACGGCAATGTTCCGGCCGGCACCAAGCAGAAGCTCGACGTGCTCGGCCCGGAGAAGTTCGCCGGCTGGATGCGCGAGCAGAAAGAGGTTCTGGTCACCGACACGACGATGCGCGACGGCCACCAGTCGCTGCTGGCGACCCGCGTGCGCACGCATGACATCGCCAACATCGCCGGTACCTACGCGCGGGCCTTGCCGCAGCTTCTGTCGCTGGAATGCTGGGGCGGCGCCACTTTCGACGTCGCCGTGCGCTTCCTCACCGAGGATCCCTGGGAGCGCCTGGCCAAGGTGCGCGAGGCGGCGCCCAACCTTCTCCTGCAGATGCTGCTGCGCGGCGCCAACGGCGTCGGCTACACCAATTATCCCGACAATGTCGTGCAGCACTTCGTGCGCCAGGCGGCGAGCGGCGGTATCGACCTGTTCCGTGTCTTCGACTGCCTGAACTGGGTCGAGAACATGCGCGTCGCCATGGACGCGGTCGGCGCCGAGGGCAAGCTGTGTGAGGCGGCGATGTGCTACACCGGCGACATCCTCGATCCGGAAAGGGCCAAGTACGACCTGAAATATTATGTCGGCCTGGCCGGCGAGCTGGAAGCGGCCGGCGCCCATATCATCGCGGTCAAGGACATGGCCGGCCTCCTGAAGCCATCCGCCGCTCGCGTGCTGTTCAAGGCGCTGCGCGAGGCGACCGACCTGCCGATCCATTTCCACACGCACGATACGTCAGGCCTGTCGGCGGCGACGGTACTGGCGGCGGTGGAGAGCGGCGTCGACGCAATCGACGCGGCGATGGATGCCTTCTCCGGCAATACATCGCAGCCTTGCCTGGGCTCCATTGTCGAGGCGCTGAAGGGCACCGAGCGCGATCCGGGCCTCGACCCGCAATGGATCCGCAAAATCTCCTTCTACTGGGAAGCGGTGCGCAACCAGTACGCGGCCTTCGAAAGCGACCTCAAGGGGCCGGCCTCGGAGGTCTACCTGCACGAAATGCCGGGCGGCCAGTTCACCAACCTCAAGGAGCAGGCGCGCTCGCTTGGGCTGGAGACGCGGTGGCACGAGGTTGCGCAGACCTATCACGACGTGAACCTGATGTTCGGCGACATCGTCAAGGTGACGCCGTCGTCGAAGGTGGTCGGCGACATGGCGCTGATGATGGTGAGCCAGGACCTGACCGTCGGCGATGTCGAGAACCCGTCCCGCGACATCGCCTTTCCGGATTCGGTCGTCTCCATGCTGCGCGGCGATCTCGGCCAGTCGCCCGGCGGGTGGCCCGAGACGCTGCAGAAGAAGGCGCTCAAGGGCGACAAGCCGATCACCGTGCGACCGGGCTCGCTGCTCAAGCCGGCGGACCTCAAGGCCAGCCGCAAGGAGATCGAAGCCAAGCTGGAACGCAAGCTTTCGGAGTACGAATTCGCCTCATGGCTGATGTATCCGAAGGTGTTTTCCGACTTCGCCGCCGCGCAGGAAACCTACGGGCCGGTCAGCGTTCTGCCGACGCCGACCTATTTCTACGGCATGAAGTCCGAGGACGAGATTTTCGTCGACATCGAGAAGGGCAAGACGCTGGTCGTGCGTTGCCTTGCCATCGGCGATGTCGATGAAAAGGGCATGGTCACCGTCTTCTTCGAGCTCAACGGCCAGCCGCGGCGCGTCAAGGTGCCCGACCGGGCGCATGGCGCTTCCGCCGCCAAGGCGCGCCGCAAGGCCGAGCCCGGCAACGAGGCGCATGTCGGCGCGCCGATGCCCGGCGTGGTCTCGGCGCTGTCGGTCGCGGCCGGCCAGGCGGTCAAGGCCGGCGACGTGCTGCTCTCGATCGAGGCCATGAAGATGGAGACGGCGCTGCATGCCGAGCGCGACGGCACGGTCGCCGAGGTGCTGGTCAAGGCCGGCGACCAGATCGACGCAAAGGATCTGCTGATAGCGTTCAATTAGCCGGCGTCCCTGACGTGAAAGGCTGTCGGCTTCTGGCGGCAGCCTTACAAGGCTTTCGATAACAGCTTGACCCGCCGCGCCCGGTCGGGCATCGAACCGCTGAAATTCGCCGACGACCGTCTTACGAGTCGCGGCGCGGGACCAATTTTGGAGAAAAACATGGCCGACGATATCACCGAGACCAGCCAGACTGTTGCCGCCGGCCAGCTGCGCGCCTTCATCGAGCGCATCGAGCGGCTCGAAGAGGAAAAGAAGACCATTTCCGACGACATCAAGGAAGTGTTCGCCGAGGCCAAGGGCACCGGTTTCGACACCAAGGCGATGCGCACCATCATCCGCCTGCGCAAGAAGGACCAGGCCGAGCGCCAGGAAGAGGATGCCATCCTCGACCTGTACATGGCCGCGCTCGGCATGACCTGAGCATCGGACCGATCGTCGAATTGATGGCCGCCCTTTCAGGGCGGCCATTTGCTTTTTGGCGTCCCGGTTGGCGGTACCGGCTATAAGGAAGCTCCGAACCGGGTTGGCAACGGGCCTCCCCCGATCGGCCATCGTGTTCAAGAGTCAACAAAACTTGGCTGAAAGTGCAAAGCCGACGTGGGAAAAAACGCCATGATCGGCGGGTCTCGCTGGCCTTTGTCCCGATAGAAACCTTCAGGGCGCGATGCGCTAAACCGGGCGCGGCCAGCTTTCGGCAACCATGCACTTGGGGAGTTGGCATGAAAATCCGGACAATCTTACAGGCAGCGCTGATCGGGAGCGTGCTAAGCAGCGCTCCAGCTTTCGCGGAGGATCTGACGATCGCCGTCGCCGGTCCCATGACCGGGCCGATCGCGAATATCGGCGATCAGTTCAAGCAGGGTGCGAAGGCGGCGGCCGCCGCGATCAACGAGAAAGGCGGCGTGAACGGCCGCCAGATCAGCCTGTCGATCGAGGACGACGTCTGCGATCCCAAACAGGCCATATCGGTCGCCAACCGTATCTCGGCAGCCGGTATCAAATTCGTCGCCGGTCACGCGTGCTCCGGTTCCAGCATTCCGGCTTCCGCCGTCTATGCCGAAAGCGGCATCCTGATGATGAGCCCGTCGTCTTCCAACCCCGAACTGACCGATGCGGCGGCCAAGAAGGGCTGGAACACCATCATGCGTCTCTACACGCGCGACGACGAGCAGGGCGCTTTCATCGGCCCGTGGATGGCCAGGAAATTCGCCGGCAAGAACGTTGCGATCATGCACGACAAGCAAGCTTATGGACAAGGCGTTGCCGAAGCGGTGCGGGCCAAGATGAACGAGGCGGGCCTCAAGGAAGTGCTCTTCGACGGGCTCAATCCGGGCGAGAAGGACTACAGCGCGCTGCTCACCAAACTCAAGGAATTGAAGGTCGATGTCCTGTACTTCGGCGGCCAGTATCCGGAAGGCGGTCTGATCATGCGCCAGGCAGGCGACATGGGGTATAAATTCCAGCTGATCATGCCGGATTCGATTGCTTCCCCCGAATTCTGGCAGATTGCCGGGCCGGCTGGAGAGGGCACGCTTTTCGCCTTCCCGGCGGATCCCCAGGCCAAGCCTGAGGCGAAGGAAGCCGTCGAGAAGATCAAGGCCGGGGGCTTCGTGCCCGAGGGATACACGCTGTTCGCCTACGCGACCATCCAGGCGATTGCCCAGGGTATCGAGCGTGCCGGCTCCGACGATCCGGGTGCCGTCGCGGCGGCGCTGAAGGACGGCAAGCCGGTCGATACGGTCATCGGACCGATCGTGTTTGACCAGAAAGGCGACATCCAGGATGCCAAATATGACATCAACCAATGGCATGATGGAAAGTACGCGCCGATCACGCCTTGAACCCTGGATCGCGGGATAACCGCTCCGTTCGAGGAATGGACAGGAATACCGAAGAGCCGGCAGTGCCCAGAAGGCCCGCCGGCTCTTTCGCATGAAAAGACGGCATGCGGCGCGGCCTGCTATAGTCGAGCGTCAACAGGAACGAGCAAGCCCGTGCAGCAGAACCGCCCGATCGATTCGGCCAACGAGGCGCCGACGAAGAGCACATGCATCCTGCTGCTGCCCAAATTCACCATGCTGCAGCTGGGTAGCATCGTCGACACGTTGCGGATCGCCAACCGCGTGGCCAAATACGAGGCCTACAGCTGGAAGATCGTTGCCACCACCGATACGGTCCTGTCGTCCACCGGCATAAGCATCGGCGCTGATTTTCTCTTGGGGTCAGTCAAGGCATGCGACTTCGTCATCATTGTCGGCGGGCTTGACGGCCATCTGCATCAGGACCGAAGCGTGCGTGGCTGGCTCCAGCATGTCAGCCATGGCGGTGCCGAGATCGGGGCGGTGTCGGCCGGTGTCTGGGCGCTGGCCAAATCCGGCCTGCTCAACGGCAAGCGTTGCGCCATTCACTGGGACGATGCGCCGTCGTTCGCCGAAATGTTCCCCGATGTGATGGTGACCAAGGACATATTCGTCAGGGACGGGAGGCTCTACACCTGTGCCGGCGGCATCGCCGCGATCGACATGATGTTGCAGATCATCGGCGACAAGCATGGGTCGGTGTTTGCCGCCGACGTCGCCGACCTCCTGGTCTATTCGCGCCGCCGCCCGTCAAGCGCGGTGCAACGCCGGGTCGAGGTGGAAGACCCGATATCGACCGAGACCGTCAGGCGGGCCGTCGCGCTCATGGAAGGTCATATCGAGACGCTGATCACGGTGGAGGCGATCGCCAAGCGCATCGGCATTTCACGCCGCAAGCTCGAGCGGCAGTTCGTCTCCTCGCTCGGCGCCACTCCAAAGCAGTATTACGTGACGATGCGGATGCGCCGCGCCCGCAAGCTGCTGCTGGAGACGAAGCTTGCGGTGACGGAGATTTCCTTTCGTTGCGGCTACATGTCGACGTCGCAATTCTCCAATGAGTTCAAGGCGATCTACGAACTGTCTCCGCTCCGTTACCGTCGGGAAAACTCGCTGCTGCCGTAAGCGGCGCCTGGGTTCGCCACGCTCCGTGGAAGCCGCCGCATTTTCCACAAACCTTGGCGTAAGCCGAAAAGAGCGGGTGTCGTCACGCCTGCATAGTGCCGTCGGGTATCGCGCGCCTCGTCACGCGGCGCATCCAAAGCGTGCGACGGCTTGGTCTCTCGCGGACGTGCTGCCGACGAAGCACTGGAGAAGACGGACATGAAGATCACCGACGTCAAGACCTGGGTTGTCGGCAACCCGCCGCCCGGCATCGGCGGCAAGTATTTCATCTTCGTCAAGTTGACCACCGATGGCGGCGTGGTGGGCTATGGCGAAGCTTACAACGCCACCTTCTCGGCCCATGTCACGGCAAGGCTGATCGAGGACATGGCCGAGCGTTATCTGGTCGGCCGCGACCCGCACGACATCGAGAACTTCTTCCGCCGCGTCTATTCCTCCGGCTTCACACAGCGCCCCGACGTGACCGGCATGGGCTGTTTCTCGGCGCTGGAAATGGCCTGCTGGGACATCATCGGCAAGGAGGCGGACAAGCCGGTCTACAAGCTGCTCGGCGGCCAGGTGCACGAGACGCTGCGCTCCTACACCTATCTCTATCCCAGCACCGGATCGGTCCATACCGACGCCGGCGAAAGCAAGGGACGCAACGCCTTCAACGACCCCGACATGGCCGCCGCCGAAGCGCTGGACTGCGTCGCGCAGGGTTTCAACGCCGTCAAGCTCGACCCTGCCGGCCCCTACACCGCTTTCGACGGCCACCAGCCGCGCCTTGCCGATATCGATCTGTCGGTCCGCATGGTCAAGGCGATCCGCGAGGCGGTCGGCACCCGCGCCGATATCCTGTTCGGCACGCACGGCCAGTTCACCGCTTCGGGCGCGCTGCGCATGGCGCGCGCCATCGAACCCTATGATCCCCTGTGGTTCGAGGAGCCGGTGCCGCCCGATATGCCGGAGGTGATGGCGCAGGTAGCCCGCGGCACCTCGATCCCGATCGCCACCGGCGAGCGGCTGACGACCAAGTCGGAATTCGCCCGCGTCATCGAGAACCGTGCCGCGACCATCCTGCAGCCTAATGTCGGCCGCTCCGGAGGCATTCTGGAGACCAAGAAGATCGCCGCCATGGCCGAGGCCTATCATATCCAGGTCGCGCCGCATTGCTATTGCGGGCCGATCGTCGGCGCGGCGAACATCCAGCTGGCGGTGACCCTGCCCAACTTCCTGATCCTGGAATCGCTGAAGCAGTGGGACGGCTTCCATGCCACGCTGCTCAAGAAGAAGATCGAATGGCAGGACGGCGACGTCATCCCATCGAAGGAGCCGGGCCTCGGCGTCGAGCTCAACGAAGACGTCTGCGATGCCCACCCCTATACGGGCAAGGACCTTCACCTCGAAATGAGGCAGGTGCCGCTGAGGACCTGACTGGACGTCTCCACGATCCCGATCTCCGGTGTCTCGAAGATGCATGGCGGCACCAAGCCGAATTGAGCCTGACCGTAAAATCGGATAGGCGATACGAAGACGATTATCCGTCCGCGTCAGGCGGACGCTGGAGCTTCGGTGGGCCGCCGACCATGAGTGAGTTCGACTTCGGCGGCCGTCGCGCCTCGGAATTCCGCCATCGCGGTTTCTGGTCGCTGTTCGCTGAGCGGCATCCCGAGGAAAGAGCCAGGCTGGCGCGGCGCGGGCCCTGGTTCTGGCAGCGCGGGCTGCCCGACTTCGCGCTGGTCATCTCCATGTATGTCGCGCCGGCGCAGAACCATGTCGGCGTCTTCTTCGGCCGCAACGAGAAATTCGGCGCCACGGACAGCTGGTCGCGGCTGAAGCCGTTTCAGCCGGCGATAGAAGACAGACTCAAGCTCAGGCCGGAACAGAGCTGCGAAGGCCTCGGCATCAATTCGATGTGGCGGGTCAACTGCTATGCCGAAGACAACTGGCCGGCGATGACAGACTGGCTGGTGACGGAGTGCTCACGCGTCGAGCGCGCCGTCACCGACGTGCTCGGGCAGAGCTGACATCCGATGGTCGCGGACTTTTTCCGTTCGCGCTGGCTTGGCCTGACGCCGATCGACCGGCTGTTCTGGCGCGACATGATGCTTGTCGCCACAGTGATCAGCATCGCCTCGTCCGCGGTGGCGTTGATCCTGCTTGGACTGAAGATGCCGCTTGGCCTCGTGCTGGCCGTGCATTTCTCCCCTGTACCTTACAATCTGTTCCTGACCCTGTCCGTCTGGCGGACCGTAGGGACATCAGGCGCCAAGGCGTCGCTGATGATGCTGGGCTCAGCCCTCTGGCTTATCGCCACACTGGTGATCTGAACGGGGCGCACGAAAAAGGGCGGCCGGGGCCGCCCTTCCTATGAATCTGATCGGGAGCGTTCGTCAGGCCGCCGGCTCGAATTTCAGCGCCACGCCGTTGATGCAGTAGCGCAGGCCGGTCGGCGGCGGGCCGTCCTCGAAGACATGGCCGAGATGGCTGCCGCAGCGCGAGCAATGGCATTCGGTGCGGACCATACCGTAGCTGCGGTCGACGGTGGTGTCGATCGAGCCTGGAACGGGATCGTTGAAGCTCGGCCAGCCGGTGCCGCTCTCGAACTTGAGCTTGGATTCGAACAACGGCTGGTCGCAGCCGACGCAGAAGAAGGTACCGGCGCGCTTCTCGTAGAGCAGGGCGCAGCTTCCCGGACGCTCGGTGCCGTGATTGCGCATGACGGCATACTGCTCCGGCGTCAGCCGGGCGCGCCATTCGGCATCGGTGCGGGTTACGGGGTAGGTGTGGGTGTCCATCTGATCTCCTCAGCCTTGGCGGCTCGTTCTTGGTTGCAAACTATATTCGCACCAACATAGGCATTTGTTACCGGGTTTGCCCAGCGGCTCGCCCCCCGCAAGATCAATGTTTCCTCGAAAGCTGCCTGGTCGCGGCTTCCAGTCCGGCGAGTGTCATCGGGAACATGCGTCCGCCGAAGATGTCGCGGATCATGGTGATGGAATGGGTGTAGCCCCAGTTCTTCTCGCTCTCCGGATTCAGCCACACCGCGTTCGGCCATTGCTGCAAAAGGCGGCCGAGCCAGACCGCGCCGGCCTCCGGATTCCAGTGCTCGACCGAGCCGCCGGGATGGGCGATCTCGTAGGGGCTCATCGAGGCATCGCCGACGACGATGACCTTGTAGTCGGGGCCGTATTTGTGGAGCAGGTCGAAGGTCGGGATCACCTCGGCATGACGGCGGCGGTTGTCCTTCCACACGCCCTCGTACAGGCAGTTGTGGAAGTAGAAATATTCGAGCTGGCGGAATTCCGCGCGTGCCGCCGAGAACAGCTCCTCGACGCTCTTGATATGGTCGTCCATCGAGCCGCCGACATCGAAGAACATCAAGAGCTTCACAGCATTGCGCCGCTCGGGCCGCGTCTGTACGTCGAGATAGCCGTGCTCGGCGGTGGCATGGATGGTGCCGGGCAAGTCGAATTCTTCCTCGGCGCCCTCGCGCACCCAGCGGCGCAGCCGCTTCAGCGCGATCTTGATGTTGCGGGTGCCGAGCTCGACCGCATCGTCGAAATTCCGGAACTCGCGCTTGTCCCATACCTTGAGCGCGCGGCGGTTGCGGCTTTCATGCTGGCCGATGCGAACGCCTTCGGGATTATAGCCATAGGCGCCGAAGGGTGAGGTGCCGCCGGTGCCGATCCATTTCGATCCGCCCTGGTGGCGGCCTTTCTGCTCTTCCAGCCGCTGCTTCAGCGTCTCCATCAGTTTCTCGAAGCCGCCCAATGCTTCGACAAGTTTTTTCTCTTCGTCGGTCAGGTGCTTTTCGGCGAGCCGGCGCAACCATTCCTCGGGAATGTCGGCGACGTTGACGGCATCCGCTCCGCCCAGCGCCTCGATGCCCTTGAAGACATGCGCGAACACCTGGTCGAAGCGGTCGATGTGGCGCTCATCCTTCACCAGCGCCGCGCGGGCGAGGTAGTAAAAACCCTCGACGTCGTAGTCGACGAGGCCGGCCTCCAGCCCTTCCAGCAGCGACAGATATTCCCGCAGCGAAACGGGAACGCGCGCTGCCTTCAGTTCGAGGAAGAAAGGGATGAACATGGCCTGTTATAGCAGATCATACTCGATGAAGCCCGTGCGGCGGGCGACATGATCATAGAGCCGGCGCGCGGTGGCGTTGGTTTCGTGCGTCATCCAGTAGACGTTCTTGACGCCGATCTTGCCCGCCTCGTCCTTGACCGCCTTGATCAGCGCGGCGCCGATGCCCTTGCCGCGCACCTGCGGGTCGGCGAACAGGTCCTGTAGGTAGCAGTTGTTCTTCTCCGACCAGCCGGAACGGTGGTAGAGATAATGGGTAAGGCCGACGGCCTTGCCGTCGAGCGTGGCGATGAAGCCTTTGGGTTCGAACTCGCCAGGCGTGAACAGCCGCTTCCAGGTGACTTCGTAGACCTCCTCCGGCAGCTTGGTTTCGTAGAACGTCAGATAGTCCGTCCACAGGCGCCGCCAGTCGGCATGGTCGGATTGCGCGAGCGGGCGGACGGTGACTTCGGTCATTTCATTTCCCTCTGAGGTCTGGAGTGCGGCAGGATAGGAGTTCCTAAGCTGCCGGGAGATTATATTCGCGAAAAGCGGTCGTAAGCATATGGAGCCCCTCTCGCGCCTTGGGCGCCAGGGCATGCGCATGCAAAATGATTTCGGACGGAGGAATGGGCGGCAGGCCGAGTTTGCGGCCGACCTCGACAAGGCCCGGGGGCACGACGCGATAGGCGAGGGCGGACACGGCGAAGCCGGCCGATACCGCGATGTTGACGGCCGCGCCGCCGCCGCCGACAAAGGCCTCGCTCCAGGCGATGCCGGCCCGGTCCAGCGCGTCGATCGCTCTCACGCGATCGGGGCAATTGCATACCGTGCTCAGGAGAGCGAGCCGCAACGGTGTTTCGGGCCGCCATTCGAAGGCGGGTGCGGCGAACCAGCCATAGTGGGTGCGCGACAAGGCTTCGCCCCGGCGGCCGCCATCTTCCTGATGCACGATGACAGCATCGAGTTCGCCGCGATCGAAGGCCTCTTCCAACTGGGAACTGGTGTCGATCCTGACGTTGAGCGACAGCGAGGGATCGTGGGCGTGAAGCTGGGCGATCAGTGTCGACAGCTCCGGCCCCGCGACATGGTCGACAAAGCCGAGCGCAAGCCGGCATGACGCCGCCGAGAATTCCGTCAGCGCACGCTCGTGGGAGGCCAGGAATTCGCGCGCCGCGGGAAGGAAGACGGCGCCCTTCGCCGACAGGGCGACGCGGCGTGGCGTGCGTTCGATCAAACGCGCTCCGAGCTTTTCCTCGAGCCGCCGCAGCTTGACGCTGATCGTCGCCTGGGTGCTGCCGAGCGCCGCGGCGGCACGGGTGAAGCTCTGCAGGTCGGCCACCATCACGAAGGTGCGAACGGCATCGACATCAAGGCTGGTCATCTACAGCTTTCCATTGGCAACATGCCAATTTGTCATTTCTGATATAGCCAACCATAGCCTTTTTTCATGGTCAAGTCTCTTATATTTCAGCCGGATCGCGGTTTGAAGAGCGCCGCCGCCCCGGTTCGATGGAGAGAGATCGATATGCCAGTTCAACGAAACACCATTGCGCTGACCGGCGTTTGCCTGGCGTCGCTGCTGTTCGGGCTCGAAATCTCCAGCGTGCCGGTGATCCTGCCGAAACTCGAAAGCGTGCTTGCCGCCGACTTTAAGGATCTGCAGTGGATCATGAATGCCTACACCATTGCCTGCACGACGGTGCTGATGGCGACGGGGACGTTGGCCGATCGTTTCGGCCGCAAAACCGTGATGGTGATCACCACCGTCGCCTTCGGTATCGCTTCCCTGCTGTGCGGCCTGGCAACGAGTGCGCCAATGCTGATTGCCGCACGTTTTGTGCAAGGTCTTGCTGGCGGCGCGATGCTGACCTGCAGTGTTGCAGTGCTGTCGCACCAGTTCCAGGACGGCCGCGAACGCGGCAAGGCCTTCGTCGCCTGGAGCGTCGTCGCCGGCATTGGACTGGGCTTCGGTCCGGCCATCGGTGGATTGATCGTGTCGCTGTCGAATTGGCAGTGGGTGTTCCTTATCCATGTGCCGCTGGCGATCCTGGCGCTTGCCTTCATCGGCGCCGGTGTCACCCAATCGCGCGATCACAACGCCCAAAAGCTTGATTGGGCGGGCATGCTGACGCTCTCGGCAGCTGTGTTCGGCTTCTCATACCTGATCACGCAAGGTGCGGATCTGGAGGGCAGCGCCCGTATCGGCGCAATTGTCGCCTCGGTGGCTGCCTTTATCGCTTTCCTAGTCGCCGAGAGGGTCAATCCCTATCCGATGTTCGATTTCTCGGTCTTCCGCATCCGCCAGTTTTCGGGTGCGATCATGGGCGCCATCGGCATGAATTTCAGCTACTGGCCGTTCATCATCTACCTGCCGATCTATTATTCCGGCGTGCTCGGCTATGACAGCACGACGACCGGCCTGCTGCTGCTCGTCTACACACTGCCCTTCATGGTGATGCCGCCGATCGCCGAGCGTATTCGCGCCCGCTATCAGGCGCGGATCGCCATTCCGCTCGGCCTGCTGACATTGGGCATAGGCTTCATCGCCATGTGGATTGGCTCCAGGCTCGAAGCAGCCAGCTGGCTGACCATGCTGCCCGGCACGCTGATCGCCGGCATCGGCATCGGCCTCACCAATTCGCCGACCACCAACACCACGACCGGCGCGGTGTCGCCGGATCGCGCCGGCATGGCGTCCGGCATCGATATCAGCGCGCGGCTGATCACGCTCGCCATCAACATCGCCGTGCTCGGCCTATTGCTGACGCAGGGGATCGTCTCTTATGTAGGCAACGCATTCGGCACGGCTTTGAGCCCGGGCGCAGTGCGCGCGCTGGCGGAAAGGATCGCCACCGGAAATCTCCACAACCTTGTACAAGGGACACCGGAGCTCGCAACCCTCGACCCGACAGGCGCCATCGTGCACGCCGCTCTGGTCAATGGTTTCGGTTGGGTCATGCTCTATTGCGGGATCGGCGTTCTTGCCCTGTCGGTCATCGGCTTTGTCATCTTTGGGCCGAAGCGTGTCGCGCCACAGGATGCGGGGTTTGCTGCCGCCGAGTGAGCGGCGGCAGCCCGCTGATGGCGGTCAACCGGCGGCGGATCCTTACCCCTGTCGCCTGGCCATGAAGGCCAGGCGTTCGAACAGATGCACGTCCTGCTCGTTCTTGAGCAGGGCACCATGCAGCTTTGGCAGCGCGTTCTTCGGGTCGGCGCGCAGGTCTTCTGGCGCAACATCATCGGCGACCAGCAGGCGAATCCAGTCGAGCGCTTCCGAGGTCGACGGCTTCTTCTTCAGGCCGGGCACCTCGCGGATCTCGTAGAACTGGGTGAGTGCCGCCCGCACCAGGTTCTGCTTGATGCCGGGATAGTGGACGTCGACGATCCTGTGCAGCGTGTCGACATCGGGAAAGCGGATGTAGTGGAAGAAGCAGCGCCGCAGGAAGGCGTCCGGCAGCTCCTTCTCGTTGTTGGAGGTGATGATGACGATGGGACGGACCGCGGCGCGGATCGTCTCGCCGGTCTCGTAGACGAAGAACTCCATTCGATCGAGTTCCTGCAGCAGGTCGTTGGGGAACTCGATGTCGGCCTTGTCGATCTCGTCGATCAGCAGCACCACCTTCTTGCCCGCCGCGAACGCTTCCCAGAGCTTGCCGCGCTTGATGTAGTTCCTGATGTCGTTGAAGCGCTCATCCCCCAATTGGCTGTCGCGCAGCCGCGAGACGGCGTCATATTCGTATAAGCCCTGCTGTGCCCGCGTCGTCGATTTGACATGCCATTCGATAAGGTCGAGGCCAAGCGCCGCCGCCACCTGCCGGGCAAGCTCCGTCTTGCCGGTGCCGGGCTCGCCCTTGACCAGCAAGGGCCGCTCCAGCGCGATCGCCGCGTTGACCGCAACCATCAGATCCTTGTCGGCGACATAGGCCGCCGTGCCTTCAAAACGCATCTCTGCTCCTCGGTTCGTTCCCCCCGACCGTAAGGAGACGATCTGGCCCGCGCAAGGCGACACGGCGAAGCGGGTGTGAAACCCCGCCGCGAAATCCCCGTTTCTACGTCAGATTCAGCCAAGGGGCGATGACGTTGAAGGAAAGGACTTTTGGCAAGACGGGCCTGCAGCTGGTCGTTGCGGTCCTGGCGGCAACCCCAGTGCTGGTCGGCCTTGAAGGGATTTTGTCGGGTCCAGAATTCCTCAATGTCGCGGCACCCTGGCCGGTCGACCTCGACAGCCACTTCCGCTTCCTGTCCGGCTTCTTCCTCGCCGTCGGCATCGCCTGGTACAGCTGCATTCCACATATCGAGACAAAGACAGAGCGGTTTCGCCTGCTTGCGGCCTGCACCTTTGCCGGCGGGCTGGCGCGGCTGTTCTCCCTGCTCACGACGGGCGAGCCTTCGGCGGGTCACATGGCTGGGCTTTGCGTCGAACTGTTCGCGGTGCCGGCTCTCGTCTGGTGGCAGGCGTGCGTCGCGAATAAAGCCGCGGAGACTGCGCGTGCATCTGGTCTATAGCTGGCAACAAGCCTATATTGGCGGGGACGGTCTGCGCTTCCCGGCAGGAGACACTTTTCCCCGGGGCCTTAACGATCCTTAGGGAGCTGTCCCTGGGAAGACCCGTGGGTTTTCTCACACGGCGCCCACCTACTTTGTAGGCACCCGGGATCGACCTCTCCACCGGTTGTGTGGATCGTCACTCCTGCCTTCACCTGTGCATTACGGTGGAGGATACGGTAGAAAAGGTCGTTCCTGAAACGCCATGCAAAGCTGAGTTTTTCTACCGTCTGGGCATGACATCTCTCAAAGACCTGAAAAAGCAGCTGCGGCTCGAGGCGCTCGGGCGCCGCGACGCGCTCGATACCGGCTGGCGCATCGAGGCTTCGCTGCGCATGGCGGAAATCGGTGCAAACGCGATCGATTTCGAGCCCGGCACGATCGTTTCCGGCTTCCTGCCGATACGTTCGGAAGCCGATACGAGGCCGCTGATATCGGCGCTGCGCGACCGGGGCGCGAAGCTCTGCCTGCCGATCGTGCTCGATCGCGAAACCATCATCTTCCGCGAATTGCTGCGCGGCGCGGCGATGGTCGATACGGGTTTCGGCACATCTGGACCAGGGCCGGAAGCGCCTGTCGTCGATCCTGAGCTGATGCTGGTGCCGCTGGCCGCCTTCGACCCGCGCGGACATCGACTGGGCTACGGCGCCGGGCACTACGACCGGGCGATCGCGCGCCTGCATGCGGCGGGCCGCCGGCCGCGCCTGATTGGCATCGCCTTCGATTGCCAGGAAGTGGCGCGGGTTCCCGATGAGGACCATGATGTCGTCATCCCGGAAATACTGACCGAGAGCGGGTTGCGTCGCTTCGCGCCGCAATTGTAGATAAGTACAATGGACGCATGATCCTTTCGCAGACGTCATGCAGCTTTTGCTTCGCTGACATCAGGTGCGGGATCTAATGAGACTTCTTTTCCTCGGAGACATGGTTGGAAAGACGGGCCGCACTGCAGTCTGGGAACAACTGCCCGGCCTGATCTCCGATTTCAAACTCGACTTCGTCGTCGTCAATGGCGAGAATGCCGCTGGCGGTTTCGGCATCACCGAAGAGATTTTCCGCGAGACGATCGCCGCCGGAGCCGATGTGGTGACGACTGGCAACCATGTCTGGGACCAGCGCGACGCGCTTGCCTTCGCGCCGCGCGAACAGCGCTTCCTGCGTCCTTCCAATTTTCCCAAGGGCACGCCCGGGCGCGGTTCGGGCGTCTACATCGCCAAGAACGGCGCGCGGGTGCTGGTCGCCAACATCATGGGCCGCGTCTTCATGCATCCGGAGCTCGACGATCCGTTCCAGGCCGGCGAGCGTGAGCTCGCGGCTTGTCCGCTCGGCGAGCAGGCCGACGCTGTGGTCATCGACTTCCATGCCGAGGCGACGTCGGAAAAGATGTGCTTCGCTCATTTCGTCGACGGCCGCGCCAGCCTCGTCGTCGGCACGCACACGCACCAGCCGACCGCCGACCACCAGATCCTCAATGGCGGCACCGGCTACCTGTCCGACGCGGGCATGTGCGGCGACTATGATTCCTCGCTCGGCATGGACAAGGAGGAACCGCTCAACCGGTTCCTGTCGAAAGTGCCGAAGGGGCGTTTCGAGGCAGCGACCGGACCGGCGACATTGTGCGGCGTCGGCGTCGATATTTCGGACCGGACGGGATTGACCGAGAAAATCGCGCCGTTTCGTCGCGGGCCAAGGCTTGAAGAAACAACTCCATCCTTTTGGTCGTGACATTGATATGCAGAGGTATAGTACCTAACTGGCGTCGAAACTGCTCTAGATCGTAGAGGGGACGACCTCCATGCAGCTCGTTGAGTTCTTGGCGCCGCATTTTCAATTCGTGTCCGATCCAACCGCCTGGATCGCGTTGCTGACGCTGGTGGTGCTGGAGGTCGTGCTCGGCATCGACAATCTTATCTTCATCTCGATCCTGACCAACAAGCTGCCCGAGGAGCAGCGGGCCCGCGCCCGGCGCCTCGGCATTTCGGCGGCGCTGATCATGCGGCTGGTGCTGCTTGCCACCATCTCGATCATCGTCCAGTTGACGACGCCGGTGTTCACCGCCTTCGGCCATGGTTTTTCCTGGCGCGACCTGATCCTGATCGCCGGCGGCCTGTTCCTGGTCTGGAAGGCGACCAAGGAAATCCATCACACGGTCGATCCACAGGACCATCAGGACACGATGGTGGGCGGAACGCTGCAGATGAGCCTGGCCGGCGCGATCTTCCAGATCCTGTTGCTCGACCTCGTCTTCTCGGTCGATTCCATCATCACAGCCGTCGGCATGACCGACGAGATCGCCATCATGTATATCGCGGTGATCGCGGCCGTGACGGTGATGATGCTGGCCGCCGGTCCGCTCGCCAACTTCATCGCCAAGAACCCGAGCATCGTCATGCTGGCGCTGGGCTTCCTGCTGATGATCGGCATGACGCTGATCGCCGACGGCATGGGCTATCACGTGCCCAAGGGCTACATCTACGCGGCGATGGGCTTCTCGGCCCTGGTCGAAGGACTGAACATGCTGGCCCGGCGCCGTAGGAAATCCGGCGACGGGCATTGAGGCAGGCTGATCGAGTTGGTGCCCGACGGGCGACGCTATAAGCAGGAAGGATCTTAGCCGGGATCAGCGCGACCAATTGGCAAAGCTGGCGGAATTGCCCGACAGCGAGATTGACACGTCCGATATCCCGGAAGCCCCCGCAGAGAATTGGATTCATGCTCGTCGCGGGCATCTTTACCGGCCGCTCAAGCAGCCTGTGACCATCCGGCTCGATGCCGATGTGCTTTCCTGGTTCAAGGAGCACGTTGGACGCGGCGGTTATCAAACCGAAATCAATCGCGTGCTTCGCCATCACGTGATCGAACAGGAAAAACGCCGGAGCTGAGCTGATTAGCGCCCCGGCACGCCCTTCGGGTGACGGTCGCCGATCAGGCCCAGCGTCAGGCCCTGTTCCAGCCAGGCCTTGGCGCCGGCTAGGACGAGGGTGAAGCCGCCGGTCGAGCCGACCGCTTCGTTCACTTGCTCATCGCCGTTGCCGGCAAAGCCGAAATTGCGGACTTCGAGGAAGGTCGCATCGCCAGGCATAGGCGTGAAGGTCCACACGACAGTCGTCGGCGGGTCGCTCCACTGCATGACGATCTTCTCGTTGGGAATGATCTCGTCCACGCGGACCTTGGTCGAGACGCCGTACATCCGCCATTCCCAGCGAACCTCCTTGCCGCCATCCAGCCGGCCATTGGCATGGGTGAACCAGAACTTCGTGGTGATGGCCGGATCGACGATGGCCTCGAACACTTCGGCTACAGGCCTGCGGATGAGCATTCCGGCTTCGGCGGTCGGCATTTCCAGGATTTCCATGGCGGGTTCCTTTCTGGCCGCGGCGCTCACCAGGCGTCGGGCTCGCGCAGCATGTGGACGATGCTGGCCGGATTGGTGATCCAGCCGCCGCGGAAGCCCTCACCCAAAGGCTCGACGGCGTCGCAACGCACGACGCCGGCGCCGGCGAGATGCGTGGCGGCTTTGGAGAAGTCATTGGTGAAGAGTTCCAGCCAGACTTCGGCCTGGGTCATCATAGGCGCTTCGTCGATCCAGAGCCTGTTGGGGCCAAGTTCGAAACCGATGGCCGGCGCCTTGGCGGTGAAGGGTTTGAGGCCGACGACGTCGCTATAGAAAGCGATCGTGGCCTCGTACTGGTGCGGCGGCACCTTCATGGCAATGTTGATTCCGCCGGTGATCTTCGCGGTCATTAGAGGCTCCAGAATTCTGTTGCGGATTAAGTCTTCGTCGGTGCCCGGCTCAGGGCAGGTTGACCTGCCAGGAGACGCCGAAGCGGTCGTTGAGCCAGGCGAAGCGCTGGCTGAAGCCGTAATTGGCAGGCGGCATCAGGAAGTTTCCGTCCTTGGCCAGGACTTCGACAATGGCGTCGAGTTCGGCCTCGGTGGAGCAATCCACGTAGAGCGAGGCCGCCGGCGTGAAGGTGAAGGCGTGATGCACCGGGCTGTTGAAGAGCATCACCTCAAGACCGCAGACAGATATCCGCGCCAGTTTGAGCGTTCCCTGCGGGCTGTCTTCGCCGGCGCCATAGCGGGTGACGTCAAGGACGCTGCTGCCGGGAATGGTCTGGCAATAGAGGGTCATCGCCTCCTCGGCCCGGCCCTCGAACATCAGGAACGGCGTTACTCTCTTCATCGTGGGCCTCCATTGTTTGTCATGCCGGTTCAAACATTGGTCTCGTTGGCAGGTTCGCCCTTCATCTCGCTGCGGTAATAGCCCTCGCGCAGATTGATGCCGTATTCGACATAGGCCTTCATGCAAGCCAGCATCTGCGACCAGCCCTCGCAATTGAGGTAGGATTTCTTCAAGCCGACCGCGCCTTCCTGCCAGCCGCTCTCGGCGATGGTCACGAAGGTGCCGCCATCGTCGAGCGGCTCGAAATTCATCTCGATGCGGGTCTTGTAGGCCGGCTTGCCGTCGGCGTCGGTGGCATCCCAGCGCAGCACGATACGACTGTCCTTGACCACTTCGTCGACCTCGACCGGCACTTTTCCCCACCAGACGACACCGACCCCGGTTTGGAGCGGCGCGCTGGCACCGCTGATGGTGGTGAAATAGCCGCTGAGCTTCTTCGGATTGACGACGGCGTCGAAAACGTCGGCGACCGGCCGGCCGATGCGGCCCGAAACCCTGAATCCAAGGGACATATCCACAGCTCCTTCCTTGATTGCCGTCACGATATGTTATAGAAACATAACATGTCAAGTCGATCGCAAGATGACAATGTTTTCAAGGCGCTGGCGCATCCGCGCCGGCGCGAAATGCTGGATCAGCTGAAGGACGAGCCGAAGACGACCGGCATGTTGTGCGATGCCTTCGCCGACATCGACCGCTGCACCGTCATGCTGCATCTCAAGGTGCTGGAAGAGGCCGAACTGATCGTGGCGCGCCGCGAGGGGCGCGAGCGCTGGAACCATCTCAACGCGCTGCCGATCAAACAGATTCATGACCGGTGGATCAGCCAGTATGCCGGCCATGCCTTGAGCATCATCGACCATCTGAAGTCGGATCTCGAGGGATAGGCGCTCGCAGGGATCGCCGGCTGTCCGACAAAACGCGGCGCGGCTGGACGAATTGAGCCGATTTATCTATAAGCCGGCCATTCCGACAGAGAACGCCATACGCCTTCCGGGCGCAGCGGGGCGTTCTGAAATTTTGATTTCGAGCATTTTGCGCGAAGCGGGGTGAAGCACCCCGCTGCAGGATGCTCTAGCCGAACACGACAGGGGTGCCATGGCTGGCCATTCACAGTTCAAGAACATCATGCACCGCAAGGGCCGCCAGGACGCGGTGCGGTCGAAAATGTTTTCCAAGCTGGCGCGCGAAATCACCGTTGCCGCCAAGGGCGGTACGCCCGATCCGGCGATGAACCCGCGCCTGCGGCTGGCCATCCAGAACGCCAAGGCGGTCTCGATGCCGAAGGACAACATCCAGCGCGCCGTCAACAAGGCGTCCGCCGGCGATGGCGAGAATTACGAAGCGGTGCGCTATGAGGGCTATGGGCCCGGCGGCGTCGCGCTGATCGTCGAGGCGCTGACCGACAACCGCAACCGTTCGGCCTCGAATGTGCGGGCAGCCTTCACCAAGGCTGGCGGCGCGCTCGGCGAAACCGGCTCGGTGTCGTTCATGTGGAACCGGGTCGGCGAGATCTACTATCCGGCATCGGCGGGCAGCGCCGACAAGGTCATGGAAGCCGCGATCGAGGCCGGCGCCGACGATGTCGAGTCCGACGAGGAAGGCCACACCATCTACTGCTCCTTCGAAAATCTCGGCGAAGTTTCCAAAGCGCTGGAAACCTCGCTCGGCGAGGCGGAATCGGTGAAGCCGATCTGGCAGCCGCAGAACAATGTGCCGGTCGACGAGGAACGGGCGCAGTCGCTGATGAAGCTGGTCGCCACGCTCGAGGACGACGACGACGTGCAAAGCGTCTACGCCAACTTCGAGGTCGACGACGAAACCATGGCCAAGCTCAGCGCGGCGTAGACGGCAGGACGACATGAGCGGTGCGATGAGCGAGAAGACGTTGCCCGCCATCCGCATCACCTATTGCACACAGTGCCAGTGGCTGCTGCGGGCCGGCTGGATGGCGCAGGAACTGCTTTCCACCTTCGGTACCGATCTCGGCGAAGTGACGCTGGTGCCCGGCACCGGCGGCATTTTCACCATATCCTGCAATGAGACGCTTGTCTGGGACCGCAAGCGGGACGGCGGTTTTCCGGATGCGGCCAAGCTCAAGCAACTGGTCCGCGACGTCATCGACCCGGACCGCGATCTCGGTCACTCCGACCGCAAGGGTCACGTTTCCAAGGAGCAGACGACAAAAGACCCCGCCTGAGACGGGGTCTTTGAGCCTTCGCAGAGCCGCCCTTCAGAGCAGTGCGAAGATGAAGCAGGCCATTGCCACGATGGCGGTAACGGTGCGGACGTGGTTCCACATAACCCACTGGCTCAGATGGTTCGCCCACACGGCGGCGCCGTTGGCGCTCTCGGGATCGACAGCGGCCAGCGCATCGTTGAGGGGCACGTTGAAGACCATGGTCACGATCGGATTGCCGACGAAATAGATCACGGCGCCGGCGAGCAGCCAGTAGGCGCCCGACTGGCTCCAGCCCAGCAGAACCGCGGCAATGAGCACCAGGCAGATCAGGCCGGTGCCGAACAGGGCGGTCATGAAGGTCGGGGTGATCACCGTGATGTTGATCGAATTCATCGCGGCGATGCCGCTTGGGACGGGCAGCCGGGCAAGGGCGGCCATGACAAAATTGGAAAAGGCGAAGAACACACCGCCGACGACGCCGGAGCCGATCGCGGCGATGATGGTGAGGGTGGGCAGAAGCTTGATCATCTCAGTTACTCCAGATTCGGCTAGCGGCGGTTTCTGTTGCATAGGCGGAAAAGTCTTTCGGCTGACGGCCAAGCGCGCGCTGCACGCCGTCGGCCAGCATCGCGTTGCGGCCGTCGAGCACCTCGGTGAACAGCTCGTTGAGCAGCCACGCGAATTCCGGCGGCAGATTGTGCGCGGCGACCGTCTCGGTGAACTCGGCATGTGAAATCCGCCGGTAACCGATGTCGCGGCCGGTAGCCCTGCCGATCTCGGCGACCGCGTCGGCGAAGCTCAGCAGCCTCGGGCCGGTGAGCTCATAGAGCTGGCCGGCATGCCCCGGCCCGGTCAGCACCGCTGCGGCGACATCGGCGATGTCGTCGGCGTCGATGAAGGGTTCGCCGACCGCGCCGACTGGCAGCGCGACTTCGCCTTCGAGGATGGATTCGACGAGGAAACCCTCGCTGAAGTTCTGCGAAAACCAGGAGCAGCGCAGGATCGTCCAGTCGGCGCCGGAAGCCTTGACCATCTCCTCGGCGCGCTGCGCTTCGGGCTCGCCGCGACCGGAAAGCAGCACCAGCCGCCTGATGCCGCGTTCGACGGCAAGCCTGGCGAACGCCTCGACCGTTTCGGCGGCGCCCGGCACGGCGATGTCGGGGTAGTAGCTGATGTAGGCGGCGCCGACGCCTTCGAGGGCGGGGTCCCAGGTTTCCCTATCCAGCCAATCGAAGGACGGCGTGCCGTTGCGTGAACCGATCCGCACCGGGATGTCGCGGGCGGTCAGCCGTTCAGCGATGCGCCGGCCTGTCTTGCCGGTCCCGCCCAGGATGAGAATTGGTTTTCTTGTCGTGTCAGTCATCTCGATCTCCTCGCTGAGAACATGAGCAATCCTCACATTTGCAAAATGTGATAAACCCTCGTATTTTGCGAGTCAAGCAATTTTGTTTGAGACGGGAGCTGGCCATGGACGACACTGCAGCATCCGCTTCCCCGCAGGAGCAGATCGCCGCACCGCGCCGGTCGCCGAGCCAGCAGCGCAGCCGCGAGCGGGTCGAGCGCATGCTTGCGGCCGCCTCGGCGCTCATTGCGGAACAAGGCAGCGATGCCATGCGCATGGGGGAGGTCGCGGAAAAGGCAGGGGTATCGATCGGCTCGCTTTATCAGTTCTTTCCCGACAAGCGAGCGATGGTGTGGGCGCTGGCCGAGCGCTACTCGGCCGAAAGCCAGGCCTGCATTTCGGCCGCGCTGAAGGACGTCAGCGACGCGGAAGGTCTGAAGCAGGCATTCTCAGAGCTGCTGGATATCTATTACGGGCTGTTCCTGGCCGAGCCGGTGATACGCGACGTCTGGTCCGGCACGCAGGCCGACAAGGCCCTTCGCGCGCTCGAACTGGCCGACAGCCGCGCCAACGCCGAATTCCTGGTCGCGGTGCTGAAGCGGCTCAGGCCCGATGCCGACCCGGTCGAACTGGAGACGACGGCGTTTCTCGTCTGGCAGATGGGCGAGGCTGCCGTGCGGCTGGCGATATCTGTCGAACGGGAAGAGGGCGATAGGCTGGTCGCCGCCTACAAGAGCATGGCGCTCAGGGAATTGCTGGCCGAGTAGGTCTGAGCTTCATCCCAACAAGAAAAACAAAAAACCCGCCACGAGGGCGGGTTCTTGGTACGCGAAGACGGTATGGCTCAGAGGCCGAAACCTTCGAAACGCTTCTTGAACTTCGACAGGCGACCGCCGCGGTCGAGCAGGGTCTGCTGGCCGCCGGTCCAGGCCGGATGGGTGGTCGGGTCGATATCGAGGTTCATCGTATCGCCTTCCTTGCCCCAGGTCGAACGGGTCTGGTACTCGGTGCCGTCGGTCATGACGACCTTGATGGTGTGGTAGTCGGGGTGAATAGCGCTCTTCATGGTCGTGTTCCTAGGCCCTGTTCCTGGCTTGCCAGCGCGGCGGACGGGCATGAGCCTGCGTCGATGCGCCTCTTTTTAAAACTCGAAGCCGCAGCTATTGAGGAGCCACGGCTTCTAAAACGGTCGGCGTGCCTATACATCAGCCGAAATTGAATCACAAGGCCGCAGCGGCGCATATTGAGGCGCATATGCTGAGACGGCTAGAGGAAACACTGACATGGCGCAATCCAGCAGCGCAGACGAGCGCCGCCGCTCGCTCAAGCCGCTCAGGCGCCTGTTTCCCTATATAGGCCGCTACCGGAAACTGGTGGCCGGCGCGCTCGTCTCGCTCGCGGTGGCGGCGGCCACGACGCTAGCGCTGCCGCTGGCGGTGCGACGCATGATCGACCATGGTTTCACGCCATCCGGGTCCACGTTCATCGCCGAGTATTTCGCCGCTCTGGTTGCCATGGCCGCGCTGTTGGCGGCGGCCTCGGCCGGCCGCTACTATTTCGTCATCACGCTCGGCGAGCGTGTCGTCGCCGATATCAGGCGCGATGTCTTTGCCCATGTGACGACCTTGTCGCCGGCCTTCTTCGACACTGCCCAGTCAGGGGAGATCGTGTCGCGGCTCGCCGCCGACACCACGCAGGTCAAATCCGCGGTCGGCGCCACCGCGTCGGTGGCGCTGCGCAATGTGATCCTCGGCCTCGGCGCCGTGGCGATGATGGTCGTCACCAGCCCGAAACTGTCAGGCCTCGTCATAGCAGCCATTCCCATCATCGTGCTGCCGCTGGTGGCTTTCGGCCGCTCGGTGCGGCGCAAGTCGAGGCAGGCGCAGGACACGCTGGCCGATGCCACGGCCTATGCCAGCGAGCAGATCGGCGCGGTGCGCACGCTGCAGGCCTTCACCAATGAAGGTTTGGTCACCGGGCGCTTTTCCGGCGCGGTGGAAGCCGCCTTCGCGGCGGCGCGGGCGTCGATCTTCGCGCGCTCGTTCCTGACCTTCTTTGCCATCTTCACCATTTTTTCCTCGGTCGTAGCGGTGCTGTGGTTCGGCTCGCGCGACGTGCTCGACGGCACTTTGTCGCCGGGAACGCTTGGCCAGTTCCTGCTCTATTCAGTGTTCGCCGCCGGCGCGCTGGGCGCGCTGTCGGAAGTCTGGGGCGAACTCGCGCAGGCGGCCGGCGCGGCCGAACGGCTGACCGAAATCCTGGCCGAGAAGCCGGCGATCCAGGCGCCGGCCAACCCGAAGCCGTTGCCGGCGGTCGCCAAGGGCGGCATCGTGTTCGACGACGTTTCCTTCTCCTATCCGGCAAGGCCCGACCGTGCCGCCGTCCATGGCCTGAGCTTTCAGGTCAGGCCCGACGAGACGGTGGCGATCGTCGGCCCCTCGGGAGCCGGCAAGAGCACGGTGTTCTCGTTGATCCTGCGCTTCTACGACCCAGAGACCGGCAAGATCCTGATCGATGGCGTCGACGTGCGCGAGGCCGATCCGGTTTCGGTGCGCGAGCGCATCGCCATCGTGCCGCAGGATGTCACCATCTTCGCGGCGAGCGCGCGCGACAATATCGGGTTTGGCCGGCCGGGCGCCGGCGAGGCCGAGATCGAGGCGGCGGCCAAGGATGCGCTGGCCGACGAATTCATCCTCAAGCTCGAAAAGGGCTATGACAGCCAGGTCGGCGAGCGCGGCGTGACACTGTCCGGC
>NZ_JAFKIC010000196.1 GCF_017306585.1 Mesorhizobium sp.
CAAGGGGGAGGGAGACTTGGCCGGCGCTGATTGTGGCCAATAGTGAGGTTTCGATCCTCAACATGAAGATGGATAGGGCGCGCGGCAGCGTTCCCTCCCCCTTGTGGGGAGGGTTAGGGTGGGGGTCCCCTTCGCAAGAATCCATATGCGATTGCCCTGCCCTTGTGGGGGAGATGTCCGGCAGGACAGAGGGGGGCGCTGTCCCGCCGACCTCTCAGCGCTTACGCACGAGTTCGCAAATACGCCGCCAACGCCACGGCATTGTTGTGCGCCTCATCATGGGCGCCATAGAGCAGCGTCACCTTGCCCTTGCCAAGCAGGGCACGCAGTTCCGTCACGGCGTCGCCATTTCCGTCCAGCTCGGCGCGGTAGCGCTTCTGGAACTCGGCCCAGCGCTCAGGCTCATGCCCGAACCATTTGCGCAGATCATCACTCGGCGCGATGTCTTTCAGCCACAGCGTCAACGCGGCGTCCTTCTTGCGGACGCCGCGCGGCCAGATCCTGTCGACCAGCACCCGCTGCCCGTCGTCGGATCCAGGTGGCTCGTAGATACGCTTCACCACTAGGTCGAAGGCCACGAAACCCTCCGCAAATGCCCTCAGGCCCATTCGCCCTTGCGCATGACCGGCACACGGCTGCCGTCTTTGTTGACGCCATCGATGTCGATCTTGTCCGAGCCGATCATCCAGTCGATATGGATAAAGCTCTTGTTGCCGCCCCGCGCCGCGATCTCGTCCTGGCTGAGCGAAGCGCCGTCGACAAAGCATTTCGAATAGCATTGGCCGAGCGCGATGTGGCAGGCGGCGTTTTCGTCGAACAGCGTGTTGAAGAACAGCAGCCCGCTGGCCGAGATCGGCGAGGAATGCGGCACCAGCGCCACTTCGCCGAGGCGGCGCGACCCTTCGTCGGTATCGAGCACCTTCTTCAGCACGTCTTCGCCCTTGGAGGCCTTGGCCTCGACGATGCGCCCACCCTCGAAGCGCACCGAAATCTCGTCGATCAGCGTGCCCTGGTAGGACAGCGGTTTGGTCGAGGAGACATGGCCCTCGACCCGCCTGGCGTGCGGCGTCGTGAAGACTTCTTCGGTCGGGATGTTGGGATTGCAGGTGATGCCGTTCTTGGCGGTCGAGGCGCCACCCATCCATTCATGGCCGTCCGCCAGTCCGACCGTCAGGTCGGTGCCGGGGCCAGTGAAATGCAACGCGTGGAAATTGTGGCCGTTCAGCCATTCGGTGCGGCCGCGCAATGCCGCATTGTGCGCCGTCCAGTTGCCGATCGGGTCCTCCACGTCGACGCGCGAGGCGGCGAAGATCGCGTCGGCGAGCTTCGCAACCGCGACATCGTCGGCGTCATCCGGGAACACCTGCTTGGCCCAGGCCAGATCCGGGTAGGCGACGATGTTCCAGTTGATGTCGAAGCCGGTGATCTTCTCCAGCGCCGGCTGGTAGGCCATCGAATTGGCCTTGTTGGCGCGCGCCACCTTCGCCGGGTCCTGCGCCGACAACAGCGAGGGGTCCTCGCCGCGCACGGCAAGCCGCGCCGCATTGTTGGAGAAGGCCTTGGCCATACCTTCATAGAGCCAGCCGGCGGCGCGATCGAAACCGGCATCGGCGCCATAGCGGAAGCGTGCCAGCGTGATCTCGTCATCGTTGAAGATCGGCGTCACCAGCCCGGCGCCGGCCTTGTAGGCATGTTCGACGATGCGCCTGGTGAGCGGCAATGCCGCGATCGACGAGGTCAGCACCAGATCCTGCCCGGGCTGGAGTTGCAATCCGACCTTGATGGCGACTTCCGCCAGCCTGTCGAGCTTCACCGGGTCGATCGTTGCGGAAACGCCGCGCGAATGTGTGGTCATGATCCTGCCTGCCGTAGTTTGATGTCCGTGTCACCATAGACCGGCACCCCGGTGCTTTCCACCGCGATCGCTTCTGGGGTGCCCGTGGCGACCGATCCGAATTGCGCCATCGTCGCCTCGATCTCTTCCCTGATCCAGGCTTTGAAGTTCCGGACCTTGCGGCTCTCGGCCTTGGTGGCCGAGGTCACCAGCCAGTATCCGAGCCCGCTCTGGGCGCGGATTCCGAAGGGGGCTACAAGCCGTCCGTCGGCCAGCGCGTCCGCCGCCAGCAACTGCCAGCCCAGCATCACGCCATGGCCGGCGATCGCCGATTCCAGACATAGCATCGGATCGGTAAACCGTGCGCCTTTCTGGAAGGTGACCGGCGGGACGCCGGCGGCCGCGAACCAGCTTTCCCAGTTGATCATGGCGCGCTCATCGGTGATGGCGCAGGTCTGGGAGAGATCGCCGATCGAGTTCAGTTTTCGTGCAATTCTGGGCGCGCAGACGGGAAAAACCTCCTGTGCCAGAAGCAGCTCCGCCTTGCCGCCCGGCCATTTGCCGTCGCCAAGCCGGATGGCGATGTCGATGTCGGAGTGATCGAGATTGGCGAGCCGCACCGAGGCGTCGATGCGCAGCAGCACGTTGGGATGGCGGTCAAAATGGCGTGACAGCCTGGGCAGCAGCCATTTCGAAGCGAAGGCAGGTGCCGCCGAAACCACCAGCGTGCACTGGGTTGCCTCATCGGCCAATGCCACAGCCTGTGCGAGTTCGCGAAACCCCGCGCCGAGACGGGCCGAAAAGACCGTGCCGAATTCGGTCAGGACGAGACCGCTCGCCGTGCGCTCGAACAGCGCCTGGCCGAGCTGTTTTTCGGTGCGGCTGATCTGCTGGCTGACGGCGCTGACCGAGACGTTGAGTTCGCCGGCCGCTGCCGCCAGCGAGCCCAGGCGAGCGACGGCCTCGACCGCCCGAAGGCCGTTGAGATGAACGCGATTGAGCATGGTCATTTGAGATTTTCTAAACCGATCCGGCTGAAATCTCAATTGAAAGACGCGGCCGGACGGCGGATTTTAAGGATGGGAGACAGACCTGCGGAGCCGGGCCATGCTGAGGATGTTGACGTCACTGAAAGTCCTGTTCGCGGCCGGTTCGTCGGATGAGACAAAATCAGATATCGACGCGACGCGGTGGCTGACCGATCCGCTCTCGCACCCCGTCCTGAACACGATGTCGGAACGCGAACTCGGCGATGTGCCGTTCCGGCTGACGGCGCGGCGCACAGTGTACGAGACGGCTTCGCTGCATGCCGGTTTTGGCGGGCGCTGCTAGCGTCAGGCTTCTGCTCCCATAAGCTGGCCATTGCGGCGCGCTGGCCCAACGGAAGGCGGATTGTTTCGGCGGCGCGCGCACTTATTGTGCGCTGCAATGACGCCGACCAACTCCACAGCGCTGCGCTACGCCTTCGCCGGCATGGTCGCCATGGCCGTGGCGATGGGTATTGGCCGTTTCGTCTATACGCCGATCCTGCCGGGCATGATGGAGGAATTGCATCTGTCGCCGGCCAATGCCGGCTGGATCGCGTCGGCCAACTATCTCGGTTATCTCGTTGGCGCGCTGGTCGCGGCGGGCGGCTGGGCGCACAGACGGGAACGTGTGCTGATGCTGGCCGGTCTCGGCGCCAGCACCGTCCTTGTCGCGCTGATGGGACTGTCCGACACCATGGTCGCCTTTCTCGCCATCCGCTTCCTGGCTGGTCTGGCGAGCGCCTTCGTCATGGTGTTCATGGCCAGCATCGTGTTTAGCCACATTGCCGCTGCCGGCCGTGGCGACCTGCAGGCCTGGCATTTCGGCGGGGTCGGCCTCGGCATTGCCACCTCCGCGGTGATGATGGCGTTGCTGGTCACCGAACATGCCGGCTGGGCGTCGGGTTGGTTGTGGTCGGCGGCGATTTCCGCGGTCGGCTTCGTCGTCGTCGCGCTGTTGGTCAACGAGGGGCCGATCGCCTATGGCGAGGACGCCCGCGAGGCGGCGCTGCCGAGAAACCGCGCGCTGACAAAGGTAATCCTTGCCTATGGCCTGTTCGGTTTCGGCTATGTGGTGACGGCGACATTCCTGGTCGCCATTGTCCGGCAAGGCGGCGGCAGCCGGGTCTTCGAAGCGATGGTGTGGATGGTGGCCGGCCTCGCCGGTTTCCCTTCCGTCTGGCTGTGGCAGAAGATAGCGGCGCGGACCGGGCTCTATGCTGCCTATGCGCTGAGCTGCTTCGTCGAAGTCGTCGGCGTCACCGCCAGCGTGGCGCTTGGTGGTTATGTGGGGCCGCTGCTTGGCGGCCTGCTGCTCGGCGGCACCTTCATCGCCATCACCGCGCTCGGCTTGCAGGCCGCCCGCCAGCAGGCCCCAGGGGCGCCCCGGCGCGTCTTTGCCCTGATGACGGCCTCGTTCGGCCTTGGCCAGATCATCGGCCCGGTCGTCGCCGGCCTGCTCGCTCAGGCATCGGGCGATTTCTTCCTTGCCTCGATCGTCGCCGCGGCCATGCTGGTCCTCTCCGGCGTCATCACATGGTCGGCCGCGCCAAAATCGCCATGATTTGTGGTCTTGCTCGGCATCGGGCATCGGGCAGGCATTTTCTTTCCCCCTAATGTGTGACTTTATGCCCGCTGAACCCAGCTGATTTGCGCACAGATCGAGGAATTCGCCACAGTGTTCGTATCCTTCTTCCCGCAGCCGAAGCTCTTCTTTTCTTCGGCCGCCATCTGGAGCCTTGCGGCGATCCTTTTCTGGTTTTTCGGCGGCGAGCAACTGGGCGCCGTCTTCGGGCTTCCGCCGGCCGCCGCCGGTGCGCCACCGATCATCGGCATCGCCGTTCTCGTGTCGAAGCCGTTCCTGTGGTTCTACATCTATTTCGCGCTCTGCGTGGGCATCTTCTACGCGTTCTGGAGCTGGTATTCGCCGCATCCGTGGCAGCGTTGGTCGATCCTGATGACCGCGGTCATCCTGTTCTTCATCTATTTCAACGTTCAGGTCAGTGTCGCGGTCAACGCCTGGTACGGGCCTTTCTTCGACTATGTGCAAGGGCTGATGTCGGGGACGGGAAAATCGACCAACGGCGAATTCTACACCGGACTGGCCGACTTCTCATGGCTCGCGCTGGTCGGCATGAACGTTCAGGTCGTCAATGCCTTCATCGTCAGCCATTGGATCTTCCGCTGGCGCACCGCGATGAACAATTATTTCATCGAGAACTGGGGCCGGCTGCGCCATATCGAGGGTGCCTCGCAGCGTATCCAGGAAGACACGATGCGGTTCTCGCAGATCATGGAGGATCTGGGCTCCAGCTTTGTCCAGTCGATCATGACCTTGATCGCCTTCCTGCCGGTCATGATCCAGCTGCAGGTCCATATCAGCGAATTGCCGATCGTCGGCGCGATACCGCAGCCACTGGTGGTCGCCGCGCTTGCCTGGTGTCTGTTCGGCACGGTCTCGGTGATGATCGCCGGCCTGAAGCTGCCAGGGCTGCAGTTCCGCAACCAGCGCGTCGAAGCGGCTTACCGCAAGGAACTGGTCTATGGCGAGGATCATGCGGACAGGGCGCAGCCGGCCACGACAGCCGAACTGTTCGCCAATGTCCGGCACAATTATTTCAGGCTCTATTTCCACTACATCTATTTCAACGTCGTCCGGTACACCTACCTGCAGGCCGACAACATCTTCTCGCTGCTGATTCTCGGCCCGTCGCTGGTCGCGCACAAGATAACCTTCGGTGCCCTGAATCAGATCTCGAACGCCTTCGGCAAGGTGACGGGCTCGCTGCAGTTCCTGCTCACCTCGTGGTCGACGATCGTCGAGCTGCAATCGGTTCACAAGCGCCTGCGTGCCTTCGAGGCGACACTGCTGGGCGAACCGCTGCCCGAGATCGACCAGCGTTATCTGGCAAGGCAGGGCGCGGAGGATCCGGCGTAAGCCGAGGCTCGGGCCTTACGCGAGGCGGATCGGCGGATCAGCCGCCGACCGTTGCCTGCTTCCGGCCGGCATTCTGCCGTTCGACATAGTCGCGAAAACTGATGCATTCGACGTCCGCCTTGACACAGACCTCGCCGGCGAAGCGCTCCAGCGCGTTCCAGTAGGCACCGTCATTCATCAGCGTGAAGTGGAAGCCGAGCTCCAGCGGAATGCGCTTGCCCTGGTATTGCGCGTCGAAGGCGGCGCGAAACGCCTGGTACGTGCGATCAGCGAACTCACCGGCCTTGCTTGGCCGTTCGAAGCCGCCGGAATGCCTGACGTAGAGATTGTAGTCCATGGCGATCACCAGCCGCGACTTCGGACCTTCGGGTATCTGCGGCAGTGAAAAGCGGGTGATGCCGTCGATGGTCGGCGGCAGGGCAGGGCCTTTCGAAACGCCGCTGGCGTCGAACGCATAGCCGGCCGCCTCCAGGGCTTCGTAAAGCCCCTTGCCGGTCGACAGATATGGTGCGCGGAAGCCAACCACCGCATGCCGCGCGAAATCGCGCCAGCCCTTCGGCTCTGAGGTAATGCCGTTGATCGTGTAGGCGTTCTCCAGAATATGCTCGAACGAGGCGAACTCTTTCAGCCAGTCGGCCTTCGTCCAGTCCTTGCCGTCGAAATGGCCGCAGGCATGGCTGGCGATATCGTGGCCCTCGGATGCGGCAAGCCCGATCTGCTCGAGCCGGCCGGCCACTTCCTGCCTGGAGGCGGCAAAGCCGATATTCGATTTGCCCGCCGTCTTGCCCGGTGCTGTGTATTCCCCTCGGGTCTCCGGCGACAGCAGGAAGACGCAGGACAGGAAATAGGTGAAATGCGCACCGGTGCGCTGTGCCAGCGCCCGGCTTCGCTTCCACTGCGGAATGTCGCGCGCGCTGTCGAACGAGATGATGACGATCTGTTTCGGTTTTGCCGCGGCCGGCGGCGCGGGCGGGTCGGCGAGAGCCGCGCCGGCGGCGGCGGGCAAGGCAACTGACAGGGCGATAACGCGGTACAGGTCGTGTATCGGCAAACTTGCAGGCTCCAGGCGATCAGAAAGCCGGCTATCGCCTAAATGTGGCGTGGGTGCGATTGTACTTTCCGCTGGTTTCCCCGGAGCAAACATCCATTTGCCCTCGGGGAATGGGTGATTTTCCCGTGGAACCCCTTCCATGCCGACAAAATTTCGCTAAAACGCGGGCTCATGAACCGCCCTGGCTTGGGGCAGGAATGGTTTTGATTGATGTCCGACGATAGTTTCATCCGCGAAGTCAACGACGAGATCCGCCGCGAACAGGCGCAGGCGCTGTGGGACCGATTTGGTCCGGCGCTGCTTGCCATCGCGGTGCTCGTGGTGCTCGGCACCGCCGCCTTCGTCGGCTACCGCTACTGGGACGAGACTCGCGCCAACCGCTCCGGCGATGCTTTCTCCCAGGCGCTGAAACTCGCCAATGACGGCAAGAACGACGAGGCGCTGGCCGCGCTCGATCAGCTGGAGAAGGATGGCTACGGCGCCTATCCGCTGCTTGCCCGCATGCGTGCCGCCACCGTCAAGGCCAGCAAGGGCGACGTCGCCGCTGCCGTGAAGGATTTCGACGATGTCGCCGCCGACACCGCCATTCCACAGGGAATTCGAGACATGGCGCGGCTGAGAGCAGCGCTCCTGCTCGTCGACCACGGCTCCTTCGCCGACGTCTCGAGCCGCGTCGAGGCGCTGACCTCGGACACCAACACGCTGCGTCACACCGCGCGCGAGGCGCTCGGCCTCGCGGCCTGGAAGGAAGGCAAGACGCAGGACGCGCTGAAGCTGTTCGACCAGATTGCCGCAGATGACGGCGCCCCGCGCAACGCGCGCGAGCGGGCGACCTTGATGTCCGAGCTGATCCGCGGCTCGGGCAACGCGTCGTAAAATGCATGTCGCCCAAAAGTGTGCAGCGGTTTTGGGACAACGACATGCATGATTGTAGGTCGGTATGAGCTTCAAAGTCGCCATCATCGGCCGGCCTAACGTCGGCAAATCGACTCTTTTCAATCGGCTGGTGGGAAAGAAGCTGGCGCTTGTTGACGACACGCCGGGCGTGACGCGCGACCGGCGTGTTCATGCCGCCAAGCTTTACGACCTCCATTTCGATGTCATCGACACGGCCGGCTTCGAGGATGCCAGCGCCTCGACGCTGCCTGGCCGCATGCGGGCCCAGACCGAGATCGCCATCCGCGAGGCGGATCTGATCTTCTTCACCATCGATGCCAAGTCCGGCCTGCTGCCGGACGACAGGACCTTTGCCGAGGTCGTGCGCAAATCCGGCAAGCCGGTTGTGCTGGTCGCCAACAAGGCCGAGGCGCGCGGCGCCCAGGGCGGCATGCTGGAGGCCTGGGAACTCGGTCTTGGCGAGCCGATCCCGGTCTCGGCCGAACACGGCCAGGGCATGCCCGACCTGCGCGATGCTGTGGTGGCGGCGCTGGGTGAGGACCGTGTCTTCGGCGAAGGGGATGAAGACGACGAGGAAATCGCCGCCAGCGAAGTGCTGATCGGCGAGGATATTGCCGACCCTGATGCCGAGGACGTCCCGGCCTATGACGACACCAAGCCGATGCGCATCGCCGTCGTCGGCCGGCCAAATGCCGGCAAGTCGACGATGATCAATGCGCTGATCGGCGAGGAGCGTCTGCTGACGGGTCCGGAAGCCGGCATCACTCGTGATTCGATTTCCGTCGACTGGGACTGGCGCGGCCGCCGCATAAAACTCTTCGACACGGCCGGCATGCGCCGCAAGGCCAGAATCCACGAGAAGCTCGAAGTGATGTCGGTGCAGGACGGTCTGCGCGCCATCCGCTTCGCCGAGATCGTCATCATCGTGCTCGATGCGACCATTCCCTTCGAGAAGCAGGATCTGCAGATCGCCGACCTGATCATCCGCGAGGGGCGGGCGCCGGTAATCGCCTTCAACAAATGGGATTTGATCGACAATCCGCAGGAAATGCTTGCGGAACTGCGTGAGAAGACCGAGCGGCTGCTGCCGCAGGTCCGCGGCATCCAGGCCGTGCCGGTTTCGGCGGAGACCGGGCGCGGCCTCGACAAGCTGATGGATGCCGTGTTGAAGACCCACAAGGTCTGGAACAGCCGCGTCTCGACCGGCAGGCTCAACCGCTGGCTGGAGGCCATCCTTGCCCACCATCCGCCGCCCGCCGTCGCCGGGCGCCGGCTGAAGGTCAAATATGTCACCCAGGCCAAGACACGGCCGCCGGGTTTCGTGGTCCAGTGCTCGCGGCCGGAAGCAATGCCGCAAAGCTACGTCCGCTATCTCTCCAACAGCCTGCGTGAAGCCTTCGACCTGCCGGGCGTGCCGATCCGCATGGCGTTGCGCACCTCGGACAATCCATTCGCTGGCCGGGCCAAGAAGCGCTGAGCAGCAGAGCCCGGCGTCCGCTCGTTACGCCACGTTGCGCAGTTGGCCCCGCACCGCCTCCAGCAGAATGTCGGCAAGCCGCGCCGCGACGGGATCGAGCTCGGCGTCCTTCTGATGCAGATGCAGCGCCATTTTCGGCAGTGCTGGCAGGCCGAGCAGTCCAGGCGCGAGCGCCCTGACATTGGCGGGCAGGCCGATATCGGTGCGGATCGTCAAACCGAGACCGGCCGCGACCGCCGCCCATATGCCGCTAAGGCTAGGGCTGGAGAACGCCATGCGCCAGGCAAGCCCGGCACGGTCCAGCGTCTCGGTCGCGACCGTGCGCAGCAGGCAAGGGGCTTCGAACATCACCAGCGGCAGAGCCTCATCGTGGTGGCGACCTGCCTCCATCGGTTTCGCCGGGCCTATCCAGCGCGACTGCACGTCGCCGATATGCCGGCTGTATGGCAGCATTCTGCCGTCGTGCCAGGCGAGCGCCATGTCGAGGTTGCCGGAAAGGACGCGCTCGGCAAGCTCATGGCTGCGCCCGATGCGCGCCTCGATCCGCACCTTGGGATGGGCGCGGGCAAAGCGCCCGAGCACGTCAGGCAGCACCGCTTCGCCGAAATCCTCCTGCAGGCCGAGCCGTACCCAGCCTTCCAGTTCGACGCCGCGGGTGGCCGAGGCCGCTTCGTCATTAAGCTCGATCAGCCGCCGCGCGTAACCCAGCATCGTCTCGCCGGCTTCGGTGAGCGCGAGGCCGCGCCCGGCCTTGCGGAAGATCGGTGTATCGGCCTGCTCCTCCAGTTTCTTCAACTGCGCGCTGACGGCCGAGGTCGAGCGGCCGAGCCGCTCGGCCGCCTTGGCGAAGCTGCCGAGCTCCATTCCGGTGATGAAGGTCCGGAGGACGTCGAGGTCGAATGTGACGCGTCGCATGGAATTGTTCCAATTTTCAGGATTATAGATCAAAAAAATCCTGATTTTATGGATTAAGCTATGAGGCTACACCACTCCCGTCAAGGCCAGTCGACCGGCGTCACGGGAATGGATCGATGTCTGCCATAGTCACGCGCAACGATTGCCAATCATCAGGGCAAGGCGCCGTCGGCGCTGCTGATGGCCGGGCCTTCGGACCCAACCACCGCTGGAAAGTCCTGGGCATCGGTGTCGCCGCTAATGCCGGGTTTTCGGCGACTTTCTCCGGCATACCGGCAACGGCGGTCGTGCTCCGCCAGGGCTATCAACTGAGCAATGCCCAACTCGGCGTGGCGCTTGGTCTTCTGGGGCTGGGCGTGGCGCTCAGCGAATTGCCCTGGGGGCTGCTGACCGACCGGTGGGGCGATCGCCGGGTGCTGCTGATCGGGCTCGGCGCGACCGCTGCGTGGCTGCTGGCCATGGCGATGTTCGTCGTGCCGACCAGATCAGGCATTCCCGACGTCTCGCTGCTGTCGGCGAGCCTGCTGCTCACCGGCCTGCTCGGCGGCAGTGTCAACGGATCGAGCGGCCGCGCCATCATGGCCTGGTTCCGCGACAGCGAGCGCGGCTTTGCCATGAGCATCAGACAGACCGCCGTGCCGCTTGGCGGGGGCCTTGGCGCGCTCGTCCTACCTTCGCTCGCCCTGACGTTTGGTTTTGCCGCGGTGTTCGGCCTGTTGGCTGCCGCTTCCGCTGTCTCCGCCTTGTTCGCCTGGCGCTGGCTGCACGAACCGCCGACGGGGGAGGGGCACTCCGTTTCGGCGGCCGTTTCCGGCCCGCCGCCATTGCGCAACATCGAGGTCTGGCGCATCTCCACCGCCATCGGCCTGCTCTGCTTCCCGCAGGTCGCGGTGCTCACCTTCGCGTCGGTGTTCCTGCATGACTTCGCCGGGCTGGGGACGGCGTCGATCAGCGCCAGCCTTGCCGCCGTGCAGACCGGCGCCATGGTCATGCGCGTCTGGAGCGGCCGCTTCACCGACCGCCACGGCAATCGCCGCCAGTTTCTTCGCCTGTGCAGTGGGCTGAGCGGATTGGCCTTCGCCCTGCTTTGGCTGCTGGTCGTGGCCGGCCCCGCAATTTCCGGCGGCCAGTTCTTCCTGGTTGCAATCCTGCCCGTCGTGCTGGTCGTCGCGGGCATCTGCGTCTCCGCCTGGCACGGCGTCGCCTATACCGAACTTGCCACGCTGGCCGGCGCCGGCCATGTCGGAACCGCGCTCAGCCTCGCCAACAGCTTCGTTTTCGTCGGCTTCTTCCTCGTGCCGGTGGCCATTCCCGGGCTCCTGCATCTCTGGTCATGGTCCGGTGTGTGGCTGTCCGCGGCCGTCTGCGCGCTGGCCGCCCGGCCGATCTTCCTGCCGCCGGTTCAAACCCTTCCGCCGCGAAATGCATGACCAGGGAACCCGCGACCATGAGCCGACTGAGAAAACCCGATCGGTTCCGTTAACGTCCCATCAAGGTTAATGCATCATTTTCTCTCCAGTGGGGTCAGTAGCGTTCCTGGAGAGAGTTCCGTGCATCGACGCGTCTTGAAGCGGCTTGTCGCCGCCGCCGGTGAGAAGAAACGCAATTTTGTGTCTCCGTTCATCATCGGCCTAGGCATCTGGATCGGCTTTCCGACCGTCGCCGCCTACCAGGACATGACAAGCCTGGTTTCCGGCCTTGAAGCGCCGACCGCGCGCTGGAATTCCTACGTCGAGAGATCCGTTGCGGGCTCCGTCCATGCCGCCGAGATGCCGTTCGTCGATTCCGGCACCACCGGTTCGATCTCGGGTTCCGGAGTGAAGCTTCCCGGCATCGGCGCGGTGTCGTTCCGCGGCAAGGGCGGCAAGGCCAGCGCCACGCCGGACGAGGACCGGATCGTGCGTGCCGACAAGAAGGGCCGCATCGTCCAGGTGTCTCCCGTGGCGCCGCCCAAGAACTTCAATGCCGGATCGATCTTCGAACGGACCTCTTCCCTGATGCGGCCCAGCATGGACGGCGATCTGAAGATGGCCTTCGCCAAGCCCCAGATCAAAGGCAAGGAAATCCAGATCGCTTCGGCATTCCATGCGCGCGAGGACAAGAAGCCGGATCCCGGCGTGCCGGCCATGCTCGCCGCTCTGGTCAACAACGATCATCCCGATGTGCTGGCGACGGCCTATGCGCAATCCGAGCCCGACTATGCCAAGGCCTCGCCCTTCGAGGTCCTGCTGCAGGACGAGCAGCCCAACAGCGGCCGCTTCATTCCGCCAATGGCCAAGGGTGATCACTGGTGGATCCAGAACCCGCTTCCGGCGAGCGTCTTCTCCAAGCCCGAGCAGAAGTGCCTGGCCAACGGCATCTATTTCGAGGCGCGTGGCGAATCCGTGCGCGGCCAGGCCGCTGTCGCCCAGGTCATCCTCAACCGCGTCCGCAACCCCGCTTATCCCAATTCGATCTGCGGCGTCGTTTACCAGAACGACAGCTGGTTCAACCGTTGCCAGTTTTCGTTTGCCTGCGACGGCAGGAAGAAGCGCATCGACAATCCTGTCGCCTACAAGACGGCGCAGGACATCGCCATGGCCGTCACCGCCGGCAAGATCTTCATTCCGGAGGTCGGATCCTCGACACACTATTACGCCCAATACGTCCATCCCGGCTGGGCGCGCACGATGCAGAAGATGACCAAGATCGGCTTGCATATCTTCTACCGCACCTATGGCGGCGGCTGGAGCTGAGGGCCTGTCGGCCGCCGGTCTTTTGAAGCGCCTTGCTCGCCGATCGACGGGCCATTGCTGCGGGGATTCGCGCGGCACATCCCCATCCTAGCGACGGGCACGATGTCGCACCTTTATAAGGTATTGATTTTATTATATAAAATACATGGCATTGAACTTCCGCCCGTGGCTTGACGGGCGCAAACCCTCTAACTATGTTGCCGGCGACTTTAGAAGCGGACGGACGGTGACGGTCTGACCGGGCAGGGGGGTTGCGATGGCCAATAAAAACAGGCCAGACGGAACCGGAGAAACCGGCCGCGGCAATCAGCATGACGCCGAAATCCGCGATGACGATCTTGAGCGACGTCGGCGTGAACTTGAAGCATCGCTTGCGACAAGGCTGCCGAACCGGCTCGAGGGGAAAGACGCGAAACCGGTGACCGGATACGGTCAGGCACTCAAGCTGTCCAGCGAGTTCATCGCCGGGATAGTGGTGGGTGTGGGCCTTGGCTGGTTTTTGGATCGCGTGGCGGGAACATCGCCATGGGGTCTGATCATCGGCGTGATGCTTGGATTTGGTGCCGCCATCCTCAATGTCCTGCGTTCGGCAGGTGTTGTGGCGGAATTCGGACAGGGCGGTAAACCGCGCGAACCGAAAGAATGAACTGAGGCGCTGCTACAGGCGCTGTGAACAAGACACTAGAAGCCGTGTTCGGCTTTGACGGGGATGTAAAGTGGCTGCTGACAAGGTCGATCCGATCCACCAGTTCCATATCATCAAGCTGATTCCGATCAAGATCGGCAGCTATGACGTGTCTTTCACAAATTCGGCATTGTTCATGGTCGCGACCGTAATCGTCGCGGCAGCGTTCCTCTATCTCACCACGTCGAGCCGCAGCCTTGTTCCCGGCCGGCTTCAGTCGGTCTCCGAAATGGCTTACGAGTTCGTCGGCAACATGTTGCGCGACGCCGCCGGCACGCAAGGCATGCGGTTCTTCCCGCTGGTGTTTTCGCTGTTCATGTTCGTGCTGGTCGCCAATCTGCTTGGCCTGATCCCTTATTTCTTCACCATCACCAGCCACATCATCGTCACCTTCGGTCTTGCCATCCTGGTGATCGGAACCGTGATCGTCTACGGTTTCATGAAGCATGGCCTGGGCTTCCTCAAGCTGTTCGTGCCGCACGGCGTGCCGATTTACCTGATGCCGCTCGTCGTGGCGATCGAGGTGATTTCCTTCGTATCGCGCCCGGTCAGCCTCTCGGTTCGTCTGTTCGCCAACATGCTGGCCGGCCACATCACGCTGAAAGTGTTTTCGGGGTTCGTCGTCAGCCTCAGCGCTCTGGGCGCCGTAGGCATCGCGGGCTCGGTGCTGCCGCTTGCCATGGCAGTGGCGCTGACGGCGCTCGAGTTGCTCGTCGCCTTCCTGCAAGCCTACGTCTTTGCGGTGCTGACCTGCATGTATCTGAACGACGCTCTGCACCCGAGCCACTGATCCGCTTTCACCGGCGTCCCGGCGCCAGTTTGCTTACCAACATACCAACCGCAACGACTACGAAAACCACAGGAGTTTTGAAATGGACGCAACTGCAGCAGCTGCAATCGGCGCTGGTATCGCCTGCATCGGCATGGGCGGCGCGGGCATCGGCCTCGGCAACATCTTCGGCAGCTATCTCTCGGGCGCGCTGCGCAACCCGTCGGCTGCCGATGGCCAGTTCGGCCGTCTGATCTTCGGCTTCGCCGTGACCGAAGCTCTGGGCATCTTCTCGCTCCTGATCGCACTCCTCCTGGTGTTCAAGTAAGCAACACAGGCTGACGAAGGGAGGCGCATCATGCGACCTTACCTTATGGACAGGGGAATGAGATGTTCGTGACATCTGCCTTTGCGGAAGAGACCGCGCCCGCCGCGACGGAAGGCGACACGCATTCCAGCACCGGCGTGCCAGCCGAGGCGCACGGTACGTTCCCGCCATTCGATCCGGCGACGTTCCCGTCGCAGCTTCTGTGGCTGGCGATCACCTTCGGCCTGTTCTACCTGTTCCTGAAGCGGGTGGCGATGCCGCGTCTTGGCGGCATCATCGATGTTCGCAACGATCGTATCAGCAAGGATCTCGATCAGGCGAGCAAGTTGAAGGGCGAGGCCGACGCTGCCGTTGCTGCTTACGAGCAGGAGCTGGCGGAGGCCAAGAAGAACGCGAACTCGATCGGTCAGCAGGCCAGCGACGCGGCCAAGGCGGAAGCCGAGACCACGCGCAAGAAGATCGAGGCCGAGCTCGACGCGAAACTGGGCGAGGCCGAGGCGCGCATTTCTTCCATCAAGGCCAATGCCATGAAGGAAGTCGGCAGCATCGCCGAGGACACCGCTTCTTCGATCGTCGAGGCTCTGGTTGGCGGCAAGGCCAGCAAGACCGAGGTCGCGGCCGCGGTCAAATCAGTGGCCCGGTGAGGAGCGCATCATGGACGCTACATCTCTCGCAACGCTTTGGGCCACGATTGCTCTGGTCATCTTCATCGGCGTCGCCATCTACATCAAGGTGCCGGGCCTGATCGCCAAGGCGCTGGATGCCCGCGCCGCCAGGATCAGCAACGAGCTCGATGAGGCGCGCAAGCTGCGCGACGAGGCCCAGCAACTGCTTGGCCAGTATCAGAAGAAGCGCAAGGAAGCCGAGCAGGAGGCCGCTGCGATCGTCGCCGCCGCCAAGCGCGAAGCCGAGATGCTCGCCGCCGAGGCGCACAAGAAGACCGAGGATTATGTCAGCAGGCGCACCGCGCTGGCCGAACAGAAGATCGGTCAGGCCGAGCGCGACGCGATCAGTGAAGTGCGTGCCAGCGCCGTCGACATCGCGGTCGAGGCGGCCCGCGCGTTGCTCGCCGCCAAGGTCGATGCCAAGGCCGGCGCGGATCTGTTCAAGTCGGCGCTCGCTGACGTGAAGGCGAAGCTCAACTGAGCTGATACTATTCAAAAAGTTCAAAAGCCGCCCGGGCGACCTGGCGGCTTTTTTGTTGTGCAACAGTGGAGGTTGGCGAGGCCAGCGAGAGCGTGATCTCCCTCCTTGAGGGGGAGATGGCCGGCAGGCCAGAGGGGGTCGCAGCGCGTGAAGAGCCGACTTCATCTTCTGGCGTCAAGAAGGCCGTCGAGTCCAGTCGAAACGACCCCCCTCTGTCGCCTTCGGCGACATCTCCCCCCTCGAGGGGGAGACAGCGGCTTCGTCTAGTCCAGCCCCACGAGGCTTTCTTCCTCGATCATCTCGCTCCCGCCCAGCCTGAACGGCGCGAAGGACACCCGATGCAGCCGGGCGACGGGGCCATGCGCCTCGATCGCGGTGCGGTGTCGGGCCGTGGCGTAGCCCATATGGATCTCGAAGCCGTAGCGGTCGTGGTGGTTGCCGCAGCCGCACATCATGCGGTCGCGCATCACCTTGGCGACGATCGAGGCGGCGGCAATCGACTGCGAGCGCTGGTCGCCCTTGATGAGCGCGCGGCCATCGCAAGGCAATCCGGGCGGTACGTCGCGGCCGTCGGCAAGGGCTAGTTTTGGCCGAACGGACAGCCCGACCAAGGCGCGGCGCATAGCCTCGAGACTGGCCTTGAGGATATTGCTGCCGTCAATGCCTTCGGCGCTGATCGAGGCCATCGAAACCGCCTGCGCCGAGCCAAGGATGCGCAGGAACAGCGCCTCACGCTGCAGATGGCTGAGCCGTTTGGAATCGTCGAGGCCCTCGGGAATGTTGGCGGGATCGAGCACCACCGCCGCTGCGACCACTGGTCCCGCCAGAGGGCCTCGGCCAGCCTCGTCCATGCCGGCGACGGGCCACAGCCCTTCGGCCATCGCCTTCGTCTCGACGGAGAAATCGGGCTTCTCGACCATTTCGAAGAGAAGCGGAGAATCGGAACGCGCGCGAGCCATGTTGCGGCGAGGTTCGCATCGGCTCCGATTCTCCGCAAGTCCCTCCGGGTCGGGTGGGGCGCCGGACCGGGAGGGCACCGTCTGCAGGCCGGGGCAGGCCGGACGGGATTTCCTTGCCGTGGCGGATTAAGCCGCAACGGCGAACCGCACTGTCACAGCAGCATCAACTGCTCCTGGTCTTTTCCGGCCGCCACAAACTGGTCGGTCCGCAGCGTGCGTCGCTCGGCATTGAGGCCGAGCCGCTTGGCGGTGATCTCGAAGCGCCGGCCGATCTGCCATGCATAGGGTCCGGCGCCCTTCATGCGCTTGCCCCATTCCGAATCGTAGTCCTTGCCGTCGCGCATCGAACGGATCAGCGACATCACATGGCGATAGCGGTCGGGATAGTGGCGCAGCAGCCAGTCCTTGAAGATCGGGCTGACCTCCAGCGGCAGGCGCAGCACGACATAGCCCGCCTCGCGCGCACCGGCGGCGCGTGCCGAATCGAGGATACGTTCCATCTCCTGGTCGGTAAGCCCCGGAATGATCGGCGCTACCATGACCGACGCCGGAATGCCGGCATCCGAAAGCTGCCGGATGGCTTCGAGCCGTTTGGTCGGCGTCGAGGCGCGCGGCTCCATGGTGCGTGCCAGCATACGGTCCATGGTGGTTACGGACAACGCCACCTTGGCCAGCCCGCGTTCGGCCATGCGAGACAATATGTCGATGTCGCGCGTCACCAGGGCCGACTTGGTGACGATGCCGACGGGATGACCGCGCGCTTCCAGCACTTCGAGGATTTCGCGCATGATCCGGTACTGTTTCTCGATCGGCTGGTAGGGATCGGTGTTGGTGCCAATGGCGATGGTGCGCGGCTGGTAGCCGTCCTTAGACAGTTCCTTGTCGAGCAGGCGCGCCGCATCCGGTTTGGCGAACAGCTTGGATTCGAAATCCAGACCCGGCGAAAGGCCCATGAACGAATGCGTCGGCCGCGCGAAGCAATAGACACAGCCATGTTCGCAACCACGATACGGATTGATCGACCGGTCGAAGGAGATGTCGGGCGATTCGTTGCGGGTGATGATGGTGCGCGGCTTTTCCACCTGCACCTCGGTCTTGAAGGGCGGCAATTCCTCCAGCGAACTCCAGCCGTCGTCGAACACATGCCGGCTGACCGGTTCGAAACGGCCGGACGGATTGATGCCTGCCGAGCGGCCGCGGTTGCGGTCGGGGCGGATGCGCATGCCGCTCTGCTCGATCATCGCATTGGCCATTTCGGCTCGTCCTGCTCCAAAGGCTGCAATGTCAGCGCGCACGATCGGTTCCATCTTCGCCCGCTCCCAGGGACTGTCCATGTTGTATCGAATCGTTCTGTTCATGAAATTATTCCTATTTCCTAGATGAGAACAAATCAAGAACTTTCTATGTTGCGTCGCAAAAACTGGCGTCCCTCGCGCCTTTCCGCTATTCGGCTGATGATGCTCAGTGTTCTCATCGAAACGCACAATGACGAGGAGGGGCTTGCGCGCACGCTCGGCTCGCTGATTGGCGGCGCCGTCGAGGGGGTGGTGCGCGAGGTCGTCGTCTGCGACACCGGCTCCACCGACCAGACGCATCATGTCGCCGAGCATGCCGGCTGCCAGTATGTGGTCAGCGGCGGCATTGCCGCCGGCATAAGACAGGCCAAGGGTGACTGGCTGCTGCTGCTGGAGCCGGGCGCGCGCCTCGTGGAAGGCTGGATCGAGGCGGTCGCGGCCCATACGGCGAGGCAAACCATGGCGGCGCGGTTCTCGCGGACGCGCGGCAGCCGTGCGCCTTTCCTGGCTAGGGTCCTTTCGGGAAACCGGGCGCTGGCCGATGGGCTGGTTATCAGCAAACGCCAGGCGGCGTCCTTGTCGAAGAGCGCCGGCAGCGCCGAGGCGTTGGCGCGCGGCCTGGCGACAAAGAAGCTGGACGCCGAGATCTGGCCGGCGCCGCCAAAACCGGGGCGTCGCTTGGCGAAGTGATTTTTTGCAAGTGCTCCATTCATTGTGCATTGCACAAAATGTGACGTGGGGTTAGCTTTCGATCGAGGCGGGTGAATTGGGTTTGGGTCATAAGAGCGGTGGACACCGATGCGGCATCGGGTGCCGCCCTCGCAGACGAGGACCCGATGAACCTTTCAATCCCAGACAAATCCGGCGCGGCCAGTCTCGAGGCCATAGCGCGCAATGGCAGCCTGTTGCGCCGCATCGCCGTGCGCATCCCGACCTATATGACGGACCTGCGCGAAAACCCGGCCTGGCTGCCGATGTTCGTGCTGGCGCGCACCATGCCCGGGCGGCGCATGCACTGGCTGGGCGCCAAACGCGTCCATCCGGCCAACAATGAGGGCGACACCATGTTCGCCGGTGTCGAGCGCAAGGCGGTGGTCGACGCGCTGCGCTCCGATGGTCTGTTTTCAGGCCTTGTCCTGCCGCCTGCAATCCATGAAGAGATCGCGCGTTTCGCGGAGCGTACCCCCTGCTTCGGCAATTTCGACCGCCGCCTCGAATTCATGCCGCAGGAGCATGCCGAGGCAGAGAAGCGCCTTGGCCGTTCGCTGCTTAGCGGACATTATTTCGAGCGCATCCTCGACTGTCCGGCGGCACTCGCCATCCAGCGCGATCCCCTGCTTCTCGACATCGCCGCGCATTATCTCGGCGCCCAGGCAAAGCTGATCACGACACGCGTCTGGTGGAGCTTCCCGACCGGCGAGGCATCCGATGCCGACAAGAACCTTGCCTCGCTCGGCAAGTATCATTTTGACCTCGACGACTGGCGGATGTTGAAATTCTTCTTCTACCTCGTGCCCGTCGACGCGGGCACGGGTCCACATGTCTATGTCAGGGGCAGCCACAACAGGCGGGCTCTCAGACACCAGTTGACGCTGCTGGTCGGCCATCCCGCCGAGGAGGTGCTGGACGTCTATGGCGAGCAGAGCCCGGTGACGCTGACCGGCGAAGCGGGGCTGGGTTTCGTCGAGGATCCCTTCGGTTTCCACATGGGCACCGTGCCGGCGCGCACGCCGCGGCTGATGATGGAAGTCGGCTTTGGCGTGTCGACGCCCTCGCGCCGGCGCTTCCACGGCGAACCGGTCATCCGCTGAATCGGATCATTCGAAACGCATCTCGACGGGCATCCAGCGGGCGCGGCGTCTGGCCTGCCGCTCCGCGCTGCTTTCCCTGTCGAAATCCACCGCGACGGGCCGTTGATTGAACTGATCGTGGGCGTCCAGGGCGTTGATGATGACAATTGCCCTGGCCTCCTCATCGTCGCCGGCGACAGCGGCGACGTAGACGCCGCAATCCCCGCAGATCAGGTAGTCCGCCGTTCTCAACCCGAACCGGTATTTTCGCAGGCGCGCCGCATCCTTGACCGAGATGGTCAACCTGCCGCCCGGATCGGCAACGGCGCGCGAGCCGTGTTTGACGCAGAACGAACATTGGCAGGCACGGACTTCCATTTCAGGCAATTCGAGCGCGGTGGAAAACCCGAGACGAATGTTGCCGCAATGGCATCCACCGACATGCATGGTCATTGCTTGGGCCTCGTCATGAACGACAGGATCGCAGCACGGGAGGGTAGGGCTCGGACGCCCGGTCTGGAATGGCGTTTCGAAGGCCGTGCCGAAATTCCACCTGGCGAACAGGGCGCCAAACCGGAGTTTTACCTTGGCTTCTACGAAGCCGACTTTCCACGCCGCAGATGCTCGTCCAGGCGTGGCATGATCTCGACGAAATTGCAGGGCATGTGGCGGTAGTCGAGCTGCGCCTTGAGGATACCGTCCCAGGCGTCCTTGCAGGCGCCGGGCGAACCCGGCAGCACGAAGACGAAGGTGGCGTTGACGACGCCGCCGGTCGCGCGGCTCTGGATCGTCGAGGTGCCGATCTTGTCGTAGGAAATGCGGTGGAACACTTCGGAAAAGCCGTCCATGCGCTTTTCGAAGATCGGTTCCAGGGCTTCGGGCGTGACATCGCGCCCGGTGAAGCCGGTGCCGCCCGTGGTGATGACCACATCGATTGCCTTGTCGCGCGACCATGCCAGCACCCTGTCGCGGATTTTTTCGCGGTCGTCGGTGACGATATCGCGGGCGGCAAGGGTATGGCCGGCTTCGACGATGCGATCGGCCAGTGTCTGGCCGGATTTGTCATCGGTCAGGCTGCGCGTATCGGAAACGGTCAGCACCGCGATCCCTACGGGAATGAAGGAACGGCTCTCGTTGATCCCTGCCATCTCAATCGGCCTCCGATGTCAGGCTGCGCGTCGCCGCGACAAACCAGTCGGGCTGCCGGTTTCGGATCTCGGCCGCCGCGCGTTTGGCGACATTGCCGGTCTCGAACAGGCCGAAGCATGTCGCACCCGATCCGGACATGCGTGAAAAACCCGATCCGGCCTTATCAAGCCATGACAGCGCCCTGCCTATGGCGGGCTGCATCGCAAGGGCAGCGGGCTCGAGATCGTTGCGGGTGACCTCCAGCCAGTTGCGCAGGCTGTGAAAATCGATGCGGCGCGGCAGCGGCGGCAGCGGTTCGTTGTCGCGACGCGAGAGCGCGTTGAATACATCGGCCGTCGAGACGGGCGTACCGGGATTGACCAGCACCAGTCCGAGCGCGGAAAAATCCGGCACCGCCGACAGCTCGTCGCCAATGCCGCGTGCGACCAGCGGCCTGGCCGCCAGGCACATCGGCACATCGGCGCCAAGCGACAGGCCGATCCCGGCCAGCGCGGTGCCATCCATGCCCAGATCCCAAGTCTCGGCCAGCCCGCGCAACACGGCTGCAGCATCGCTTGAACCGCCGCCCACGCCGGAAGCGACCGGCAGGTTTTTTTCCAGCTTGATCGAGACCGGAGGGGTTTTCCCGGGCCCGGCTGCGCTTCGCAGCGCGTCGCGCGCCTTCAGCACCAGATTGCTGGTGTCGAGCGGAACGTCCGGCGCATAGCGGCCGGAGACGGTGAAATCGTCGCTGTCGGCGGGTGCGATCTCGATCCGGTCGCCGAACCGCGTGAACACGGCCAGGCTTTCGATCAGGTGATAGCCGTCGGGGCGCCTGCCGGTGACGTGCAAGGCGAGGTTAATCTTGGCGGGCGCCGCCCATGTCCGGGCAAGCCGGCCGCCATCCAGGGTCTCGACTGCGAGGGAAATGCGGGTCAGTCCTTGGCCAGCCGGTATTCACCGGTCTTGGGATCCTTGACCAGCGTTCCCATCGCTCCGTTGGCCGCCTGCTTTTCGGTGCGCCGCACCTTGGCGGTCACGCGCTCGGCTTCGCGGATGAACGTGCGGTAGCCGAAATAGGCAGCGACGCCAACGACGGTGAAGAAAATGATCTGCGGCATATCAAAACTCCTCCCACGCTGGGCCGCCGAAGGCGGCCGGTCGGGCCGGTTCATGCCTGTCGCCCAAAAATGTGTTCGGTTTTGGGAAAACGACAGACATAAGACTTCAACCACCTATGCTAGACGGTTCCGCCGGCTTTTCAAAGCCCGAAGCGCGCCCAAAGCGCGCGCTCTTCCGCCGCATCGATCACGCTGCTGGCTGCCGCAGCGGCGATGTCGGGCGCCGAAAAGCCCAGTCTGGAGCCGAACAGGCCGAAGCGTCCGAACAGACCGCGCGGCGCCGTGACCAGCCGCAACTGCGTCTTGGCCCCGAACCGGGTCTTAAGCACTGTGCGCATGTCACCCAGCGCATCGACAAGACCGAGCTCCAGGCCCCTCTTGCCTGTCCAGAACAGGCCGGTGAACAGGTCCGGATCGTCCTTGAGCCTTGTGCCGCGGCGTTCCTTGACCAGATCGATGAAGGTCTCATGCACTTCCAACTGCAACGCCTTCAGCCGCTCGACGTCCTCCTTCTTCTCCGGTTTGAACGGATCGAGCACCGCCTTGTTCTGGCCGGCGGTGTGCACGCGGCGTTCGACGCCGATCTTCTTCATCAACTCCGGGAAGCCGAACGAGGCCGAGACCACGCCGATGGAGCCCACGATCGAGGATGGATCGGCGAAAATCTCGTCACCGGCGACCGCGATCATGTAGCCGCCCGAGGCCGCGACGTCCTCGACGAAGACCAGCACCTTCTTGTTCTTCTCCACGGCCAGGTCGCGGATGCGCTTGAAGATCAGCCGCGACTGCACCGGTGAACCGCCGGGCGAATTGATCGAGAGGGCGACCGCCGGCGCGTCGGAGGAAAAAGCCTTCTCGATCAGGCCGGCAGTGGAGGCCAAAGACAGGCTTGGCCGGAACTGGCCGCCGCCGGCCATGATGGTGCCGTGCAGCCGGATGACCGGAATGGTGACGACGGTGGAGCGCCAGGATTTCGGCAGCAGACGGTTGAAGAGGCGTTTCACGGTGGCGTGGTCTCCGGTCGATGGGCAGCAGGCATGTAGGGATTTCCCGGCCAACGGCAATGTGGCTGGGCAGAATAGCTTAGTCTCCGAACAGCGAGGCAAGACCGTTGGTGATCATTTCGCTGCGCTCGTCGGGGCCGTTGCCCGAACTCGCATGAAGCATCAGCGGCGGGCGGATGGCGAGCTTTCCCCGGGCGCCCAACGCCGCCCGCAGGACGATACGGATCGCGGCGGCGTCGGGGCGAGGATGGACGGCAAGCATCTCGGCATCGCCGAAGCGGCCTGATATCGCGTCGAGAATGGCGCCGAGCTGCTCGGGTCGGGCAATGACGGCAAGTCCGCCGCGCGGTCTGACCACTGCCGCGGCACTGCGGATCCAGCTTTCGAACAGCCCGTCCTCCATGACATGGGCTTGCCGTCTCAACTGGTCGGGCGTGGCGCGATCCCGCGCGGCGTTGAAGGGCGGGTTCATGATGACGAAGTCGAAATCATTGTCGGCAAGGCCGGCCTCGGCCCTGGCCCGGCCCGATACCGTAACATCGGCCGTGAGCACGCGGGCGCGGTCGCTGAGATGCGCATTGCCTGGATGGGCAAGCGTGGCCGCGGCGAAGGCCGCCATTTCCGGCGCGCGTTCCACAAGCACCGCTTCGGCAGCCGGGCAGCGCGACAGCACGGCGAGGCCGGCAGCACCTGCTCCAGCGCCGAAATCGGCGAGGCGCCCGCCGAAGGCCGATGGCACGGATGCTGCCAGCATCATCGCATCCATGCCGGCGCGGTGGGCGCCATGCTTGGGCTGCACGAGCCAGAAGCGGCCGCGATGGAAGGCATCGACCGTATGGGCCGGCGTGTCCGGGCCAAGGGTGTCAAGAGCAGGGGCGGCTGGCGCGGCCGGCATTATTTTTCGCGGATTTCGTTGGCGATGCCGGCGTCCGTCAGGATGCGCCGCGCTGCGTCGGCCTGGTCGGCGTCGACCATGACGCGCCGCGGCAGGATGCCGATCGAGCCGTCGAGCACGCTCATGTTCTGGTCGGCGACGAAGCAGCCTATGCCGGCATCGCGCATCAGCGATTCGACAAAGGAGATGATCACGGCGTCGTTGGTGCGGATGAGTTCTATCATCGGGCGAAACTCTCAGTTTGCGGCTCTGATGTAAACGGGCAGCGGATTCCAGGCATCTCCGGCGCTCCCGGCCTATCTCTGGGCGAAGTGGCGTTTCAGTCTGGCGATCTCGTCCGCCGACCAGCCTTGAACGTCCGTCACCTCGATCCAGGCATCGATATAATGCTCCGGCGCATAGACGTGGCCATGGCCCATCGGCATGGTCGCGGCACCGGCCATGTCGACCGCGAGCTGAAGGAAGGTCACGATCGGATACCAACGCAGATCGGCGGACACATCAGGTCCGCGTGGCTGTGCCATCCAGTCGGGCCTTCTGTAGAACGAGCTCGGCTCGAAGAAAGTCACCGCGTCGCTGGCATATTGCAAATAGACGATGCGCATCGGTCCCCAATGCGCGCCGGCAATGTCGAGCGCGTCGTTCTGGTTGGTGAAGCGCACATAGGAGCCGTCGCGAAAGCGCGGCAGCCATGCCGGCGACCCCGGATTACGATTGCTGGTAATCGAGCGCCAGATGCGGCTCGAATAGGGCGGTCCACTCCACAATGCGCCCTGATACGGGTCGCCAAGCACCTCGAACAACTCGTTGGACTGTTCGGAGTTCATTGCGCCGAGACTGAGCCCATGCAGATAGAGCTTGGGGCGATGGTTCCTGGGCAGGCTGGTCCAGTAGCCATACACCTCCTTGAAAAGCGCCCGCGCGGCCTCGCCGCCATAGCCGGGCTCGACCATCAGCGACAGCCAGCTCGGCAGATAGGAATATTGGATGGCGACGCTGGCAACGTCTCCGCCGCGCAGATATTCGAGCGTATCGATGGCCGCCGGGTCGATCCAGCCGGTGCCCGTCGGCGTGATGATGACCAGGATCGAGCGGTCGAACGCACCGACGCGCTTCAACTCGTCCAGCGCGAGCCTCGCCCGGTCTTCCGGCGTTTCGGCGGAGCGCAATCCGGCATAGACGCGGATGGGATCCAGCGCATCACGCCTGAGGAACGACTGCAGCTCCTGTTTCGTTGGGCCGGTTGTTATGAATTCCCTGCCGGTCCGGCCAAGATGCTCCCAGTCGATCAGCGAGGCGGCGCTGCCGGTCTTTGCCGGGTCGCTGGGCTGCTGGATCGTGTCTTCCACAAGGGCGTCGAGCTGCTTGTAGGAGCTGTCGGCGACATGGAGTGCGTATCGCAGCAGGACGCCGTTGATGATGCTGCCGAACAAAAGCACGGCGATCGAAACGCCGGCGGCGATCGCTATGCGCCTGGGGATGAAGCGGGCGAGCCTGCCGGCGACAAACCGGAATGTGACCTGAAACAGCCGCGCCAGCATCAGGACGATGACAAAGGCGGCCAGCGCGATCAGGCCGACCCGGAACGGCTGCGCGCTGTCAACCGGCGCCAGCTGCATCAAGGTCCGGATCGAGTTCTGCCAGTCCGAGGCCCGCCAGAGGAAGATGAGCGCGATGGCCGCGCAGACCGCGGCCGCGGCCAGCTTGATCGGGCGCGCCTTGCGCGGCCCGGGCGAAGGAAGCTCCAGATAGGTCCACAGCCAGAGGCCGAAGACGCCGATTCCATATCCCACCGCGAAGCAAAGACCGGAAAGGATGCCTTGTATCAGCACGGCGCGCGGGTTGAGCGATGGAGTCAGCGATGCCGCGAAGAACAGGGTGCCGACGAGCAGGCCCACCGTCGAGAACATCTGCCAGAGCCGGATTATCCAACCTCGCATCATCGGCCGCGCTCAACTTCCTTTCGGCGTCTGTTGACAGGCTGTCATCGTCGCCGCGCCAATTCGCCACTTGCCGTGGCCGTGTCCGCCGACCTAGAGTCCATCCTGGGACTAAGGGTGCCGTCGCACGCGTTATACCAAGACGGGAGTGATTGTCGTGGGTGTCGTTCTCAATATGGAAAATGGGAAGCGGGAACCCGCCTCCATCAAGGAACTCATCGATCTGACGGCGGCCGATATGGGGCGCGTCAACGAACTGATCCTGTCCAAGGCCGGCTCCGACGTCGAGATGATTCCCGAAGTCGCCAACCACCTGATCTCCTCTGGCGGCAAGCGGCTGAGACCAATGCTGACGCTCGCCGCCGCGCAGATGTTCGGTTATGCCGGCGAGGGCCACGTCAAGCTCGCCACCTCGGTCGAGTTCATGCATACAGCCACGCTCCTCCATGACGATGTCGTCGACGAGAGCGGAATGCGGCGCGGCAAGAAGACGGCCCGCATGATCTGGGGCAACCAGGCGAGCGTGCTGGTCGGCGACTTCCTGCTCGGCCAGGCCTTCCGCATGATGGTCGATGTCGGTTCGCTCGAAGCGCTCGACATCCTGTCGAGCGCCGCCTCGATCATCGCCGAGGGCGAGGTCATGCAGCTTGCCGCCGCAAAGAGCCTCGAAACCACCGAGGACGAGCATTTCGCCGTCATCAAAGCCAAGACGGCCGCCCTGTTTTCGGCCGCCGCGGAAGTCGGTCCGGTCATCGCGCAGGCGACCCGCAACGACCGCGCCGCCCTGCGCTCCTACGGCATGAACCTTGGTCTCGCCTTCCAGCTTATCGATGACGCGCTGGATTATGGCGGCACCAGCAAGGACCTGGGCAAGAATGTCGGCGACGACTTCCGCGAGGGCAAGGTGACATTGCCGGTCATCCTCGCCTACCGCCGCGGCAGCAAGGCCGAGCGCACCTTCTGGAAGCGGGCCATCGAGGAGAACGTCACGGACGATGCCGGGCTGGAAAAGGCGATCGGCCTGATGACCGGCCATGGCGCCATAGCCGACACGATCGGGCGCGCCCGCCATTTCGGCGAGATCGCCCGCGACGCGCTGGCACCGCTGGAAGAGAC
>NZ_JAFKIC010000197.1 GCF_017306585.1 Mesorhizobium sp.
CGCAGGGACGCCATGATCGCGCTGGCGCCGTCCGGAATTGCCCAGATGCCGGGCGAGCGGGAAAGCGGCTTCCGCTTCTTCAGCGAACTGACCCGCCGCCTGCCATGCTATCGGCTGCGGCTTGGAACGCAGCCGGAAGAGATAGCGGGTACGATTTCAGATTTTGTCGCGCGGGGCGCGCCGTGAAATTAAGCGTGATCATGCCGGTCTACAACCGCGAGACGTATGTCGTCTCGGCGCTGCGGTCCCTGCTCAGGCAACGTGACGCCGCAGATCTCGACATTATCGTCGTCGACGACGGTTCGACCGACGGATCCGTGGACGCCGTGCGCTTCATGATGCAGGGGGCATCCTGCATAAGGCTTTTCGAACAGGCCAACGAGGGCGTAGCCAGGGCTCGCAACGCCGGGTTGAGGCAAATGCCGCCGCAGACGCAATTTGTATCATTCCTAGATTCGGATGATATTTCCCCCGCCGGACGCTTCAAGACTGATCTCGCATTTTTCGAAGCCGATCCCACGCTTGAATTGACTTATTCGCTGATGACAAAAGTAGATGTCATGGACGACCAAACCTTGCAGCCCGCGCCTGGCGGCAGCAGCGGCACAGTTCGGGGTGTCAGCCTGAGTGCGGCTATATTCCGTCGAGCGCTCGTCGACAGAACCGGTTTCTTCGACGAGGATTTGAAACAAGGCGAAGATACGGACTATCTCTTGCGCGTTTTCGAAACGGCGCCGAGGCACGTGCTGGCCGATACTGTTGCAGTCTATTACAGGCGTCATACGGGCAATTTGACCAAGGAAACCGAAGTCGCGGTACGCGCTTATCTGCATGTGATCCAGAAGTCGATGAGGCGGCGCAAGGCCGATCCATCGCTGCGGCCGGTTGAGGGACTTTTCGAGATCAGAAATGGTGCGAATGGATAGGATGAAGGCGTTCAGGCCCGGGATTCTTGCATGAAGCTGAGCGTCATCATGCCGGTCTACAACCGCGAGCGGTTCATCGGCTCGGCGCTGCGTTCACTGCTCAATCAGCGCGACAGCGCCGATCTCGACATCATCGTCATCGATGACGGATCGACCGACGGTACGGCCGCTCTCGTCCGCTCGCTGGCCGCCGGAGCTCCCTGCATCCGTCTTTTCCAGCAAGCCAATGGCGGTGTCACCAGAGCCCGCAACGCGGGACTGAGGCAGTTGCTGCCGCAGACACGGCTGGTCACCTTCCTCGATTCCGATGACATCTCCCCGGCCGGGCGTTTCAAAGCCGATCTCGTGTTGTTCGAGGAGGATCCCGACCTTGAATTGGCCTATTCACGCATGACGCTGGTCGATCGGCTGGATGACGAGACGCTGGAGCCAGCAACTGACAGTCATACGATCACGGTGCGGGGCATTCACCTGTCCGCTGGTATCTTCGCCCGCCGCCTTGTCGATCGCCTGGGCAGGTTCGATGAGGATTTCAGGCAGGCCGAAGATACAGACTATCTGCTGCGGGCGTTTGAGTGCGTCACGAGATACACAATGCCTGAAACCGTGGCGCTTTATTACAGGCGTCATGCCGGCAACATGACCAGGGAGCCCGACGTCCCGGCTCGCGAGTTCATGCGGGCCATCCACAAGTCGATGAAGCGTCGCAGGGCCGACCCCGGCCTGCGCAGGATCGAAGGGATTTTTGATCTGAAAGCCCTCGCCCAATGGCGGTTCTGGTGATGGCGAACTACGGCGTCGTCATACCGGCCTTCAATGCCGCCGCCACCATCGGCGAGACCCTGAGTTCGGTTCTGGCCCAGACAATCAAGCCAGACGTCATCGTCGTGGTCGACGACGGCTCGACAGACGGCACCGTCGCCGCCATCGAGGCCATGAAGCTGCCCGTCACCGTGCTGCGCCAGGAGAATGCCGGCCCCGGCAGCGCCACAACACGGGGCTTTGCCGCGCTCTCCACGCTGATCATCGCTACGCTCGATGCCGACGACCTGTGGCTTCCCGAGAAGATCGAAAAGCAACTCGCCTTCCTCGATCGCCATCCCGAGGCCGCCGGCGTCTTCACCCATTGGCGCACATTTCGAGAAGGCCGGTCCGATCTGCCTGACATGACCAGCGTTCCCGGCTGGTCACGAACGACAATGATGATCCGCCGCGGCGTCGCGGACGCCGTCGGGCCGATTGTCGATCCGCCCGGCGGCCGTGGCGAAATGATCGACTGGATCGCCAGGGTGCGCGAGGCGGGCTTCGGCCTCGACATGCTTGATGAGGCGTTGGCCTTGCGCCGCATCCGGCCGGGCAGCCTCTCCTATGGGCGCGATGCCGCACGCGATCGTGGCTATCTGGAGGTGGCGCGGCTCGCCATGCTGCGCCGGGCGCGGAAAAGCGCGGGACCGGGCTGATGGCAGCACTCCTGCGCCGCATAAGCCGCCGCTTTCCGGACTATGGCTGGTCCTGGCCGACCGGCGGGCTCGACCAGTTGCTCAAGGCGGCCCTGCTTGCCGATGAAGTCGCGGCGCGGCACGCCGCCACTCGCTGGCTTTCCGAACACGACATCGATCAGGCTTCGTTTCGCGAACACCGGCTGCTGGCGGCGATCTCGGACCGCTTCGGCAAGGCGCTTGCCGGCCATCCCGCCTATCCACGCCTCGTCGGCCTGCAGAAGATGTTGTGGACCAAGTCGCGCATGGCCATGCGCGAGGCGGAACCGGCGTTGCGGGCGATGACGGATGCCGGCTGCACGGTGATGCTGATCAAGGGCGCCAGCCGCATTGCCTTGAACGCCTCGGCGCAGCGTGGCCGGGTGGCGCACGACATCGACATACTGGTGCGGCCACGCGACCTGCAAGCCGCTTTCGACGTGCTGCGTGGACGTGACTGGCAGATCGCCACCGGTGTCAGCCCGCAATATCTGCGGACAAGGCTGGCATCGCTGCGCTCGATGAATTTCTTCAAGGGCAATTTTGGCGACATCGACCTGCACCAGCTCGCCTATGACGGATCACAGCAGAGCAGCGAAGACGACTTGGCCATCTGGCAGCGGGCGGCCGCCGCCGAGTTCAGCGGCGTGCGCGTGGTGGTGCCGTCATCGGCCGACCGCATCGCGCTCGCCATCGCCCATGGCGGGCTCGACGCCCACACGCACAGCGACTGGCTGGTCGACTGCGCGGTGGCGATCCGTGGCGGCGATGTCGACTGGGATGTGTTCCTCGATATCGTTGCAAAGCGCGGCATCGAAGTCGCCGCGGCGGTCGCCCTTTCCTATCTTGCACTGGAAATCGGCGTCGCGGTGCCGGAAGCGGCGCTTGCCAGGGTGGTGGGAATGGCCGACGGCACCGGGCTGTCACGCTGGTCGGCGATGCTGCAGGCCAAGCCGCGCACCGACTTCGGCAGGCTGGTCTGGCTGTCACGCGGCTTTGCCAAGCAATTGCGACTGAAACGCAAGAGCGGCAGGCTGCGGCAGGAGCCCGCCGCCAAGGCGTGGCGCGGCAAGCGGGTGAGCCGCGCGCCGCAAGCGGTGCGCTCGCCACCGGTGTTCTCGCAAGCCATCCCTTGTCCGAAGGCGCCCGGAGAGATGATGCTGGACATCGTCGTCAGCGTCGGTGTGCCACCGGTGCGGCGGCGCATCGAAATGGAGATCAATGCCGGTGATGACCATGTCGCGCGTTTGCGTGCCATGGTCATCAGCCGCTCCGGCAAGGAAAGGCTGCTGCATTTTCGCGGCCAGGTGACGCTTGACGGCGAAAGGCAGACCTTGACGCTGGAGGCGCGTCCGTCCCGGCAATTCCGCCAATGGGACGATGCGAAAGCGGTCGCCGCCTACGGCGCGCTCCCGTTCCAGCTGATCTCGGCGGAATTTTCGCCGCTGCGCTGAGGCAACACAGCGTCGATCACGGCAAATACCGCTGGTTCAAGACGTCTGGCCGCCCACCGCTGCCGGCGCATGGCTCCCGCGTTCACGGGCTGTTATCTCGACAAGCATCCATGCCGACAGCGACACGGGCACCAGGACACCGATGCCAAGCCCGACACCGTTCACCAGATGGGCGATAGCGGGGTAGAGCCAGACCACCGCCAGGAAGAAGCGGGGCATGTTGGCGCGCGTCACGAACAGATAGGCGACAGCAACGGCAAGGCCGACCGTGTCGTAGCTATAGCCATAGGGCGTCGCCACCGTCGCCAGCACCGCGGTGAGCACCACCCTTTCGCCATGCTGGACCTGCCGCCAGGGCAGCCAGGCCCAGATGGCGGCGGCAATGGCGGCGATCGTGGCGACGGCCTGCATGGCATAGGCGACCATCAGCCCTCCGCCACAGGCACGCGCCAGGAAGAACATGGTCGCGGCGTTGGACTGGTAGGGCTGCGGATAAGGCGCCTCCAATATCGCCGTCATCAAGGGTCGGGTTTCGGTCCAGAACAGCCGCCAGACGTCGAAACCCAGCGAGACGCCGGTCAACAGGAACAGCGCCGCCGCCGAAAAAGCGGCGGCAATGATGGCGCGCCAGTTGCCGCTGGCCAGCAGGCAGAACGGGACCAGAATGCCGAGGTGCGGTTTGACCGTGAGCAGGCCGAACAGCAGCCCCGCCAGGATCGGCCGCTTTGGCGCGACGGCCAGCCCGCCGACCAGCAGAGCCGTGGTCAGTGCGCCATTCTGGCCGAAGATGGCGTTGACGAAGACGGCCGGACAGACACAGATGGCCGCTTCGGCGAGCGCGCCCAGTTTCAACGGCCGCACCGCCAGCCAGAGGCAGACGACCGTGCCGAAGGTCCAGACGAAATAGGCCGAAAAGATCGGCAGCAGCGCAAGCGGCGCGCCGAAGATCAGGATGCTGGGCGGGTAGCTCCATTCCTGGTTGGGAAGATCGGGCGAGAACATCCGCCGCAGCGCAGCGCGATAGATGTCGACATCGAACAGCCAGGCGACATGTCCGTCGAGCGCCATGCGCCCGCCGGCCCACAGATTGGTGAAATCCCAGTAAGGCAGCCGGTCGCTGAGCTCGGAGAAACCGTTGGCGTCAAACGTCCATAGGGCCATGTGGTAGCGCAACCCGACCAGGATGCCGGTGCACAGCACAAGGGCCGCGAAGCGGTAATCGGAGCGATTGCAGACCGTCTGATCGAGCGATGCCATTGCGCTGTTTTCCAGGAGCCTCGCAGGCTTGATACCGGATGCGCGTTAAAATCGGCTTATGCCGAGCCTTCATGCGGCTTCGTCACGCGGCGCAGCGTCAGGTTGATCCGGCCACCATTCCTGAGCAATGCCGAGGTCGACGGATAGATGCGGTCGACGCCGTGGAAGGCGAGACGGCCTTCACCGCCGAGCACGACGACATCGCCGCTCTTCAGCCTGAAGGATTTCGTGCCACCCTCGCGCGTCGTCTGGCCGACCCTGAACAGGCAGTCGTCGCCCAACGAGACAGAAACGACGGGGGCGGAGAAATCGGACTCGTCGCGATCCTGATGCAGGCCCATCCTGGCATCCGGCGCGTAGAAATTCACCAGGCAGGCCTCCGGCGGGTGCCGGTAGCCGGACACTTGCCACCACAGATCGAGCAGGGGTTCGGGAATGGGTGGCCAGGGCTGTCCGGTGAGCGGATGCGTGGGCTGATAGCGATAGCCCCGCTCCTTGTCAGTGACCCAACCGAGCGGGCCGCAATTGGTCATGCGCACGCTCATCTCCTTGCCGGTACGCGGCATGGCCGGCACGAAGAGCGGCGCCTGCTGCACGATGCCTCTCACCGCCTCGACCAGCGCCTCCTGCAAATCGCGGGACAGATAGGCCGGCATGTGGCGGACGCCGTTTGGCAGAACAAGCATGGGTTGACTCGCTTGGCGGTTTCGTCGCCGCAGGATGCCATTGTCGGACGCAAACGGCGACCCGAAAGCCGCCGGTCGAACGCAGGTCCGACATCGCCTTTCGCGCACGGAGAAACAGGCTCGGAATTCGCCCTCTGATTTCGCGGCGGCGGTTGACTATGAAACATGACTCCCATAGTCAACATTTGAACTTGAGTTTTTCAGACAACAATTCACGAGTGAGCGCCGGGGACAGTCGCGCGTCGCGAACAAACGCAATGAGGCATGTTGAAAGTGGTTTCTTATCAGGGTCTTGAGAGGGTTTTTCGCGATCGCGCCTGGTACCGAACGGGACTTGTGGCAACCACATGCCTGACCACCCTGCTTGGCGCCGGTTATGCTTCCGCGCAGCAGGCTGGCACCCGGGCGGCCGACGGCACCGGGGTGCTTGAGCAGATCACCGTCAGCGGCAAGGGTGACGGCACGTCGCGTAATGACGACAAGACCGTGGCCGCCAAGCGCAGCGCCGGCGCGACCAAGACCGACACGCCGCTCATCGAGACGCCCCGTTCCGTCTCGGTGGTGACACGCAAGGAACTCGAGGAGCGAGGCGCGCAGGACATTATCGAGGCGGTGCGCTATTCCGCCGGCGTCAGCACCGGCGCCTACGGCTTCGATCCGCGCTTCGACCAGATCTATATCAGGGGCTACGACGCCACGACGCTCGGCGACTACAAGGACGGCATCCGCCAGCCCTACATCAACTACGGCACGTTCCGCACCGACCCCTATTCGCTCGAACGCGTCGAGGTGATCAAGGGGCCAGTTTCCGTGCTTTATGGCGCGGGAACGCCTGCCGGTATCATCAACAAGGTACCCAAGCTGCCGACCGAGGAGAAAGTCCGCGAAGTCGAACTGCTTTACGGCACCAAGAACAGGGCGCAGGCGGCTTTCGATTTCGGCGGCCCGGTGAAGGAAGGCAGCGACGAATTCCTCTACAGAATCGTCGGCCTGGCGCGGAACGGCGACACCAATTTCGACATCGCCGACGACCGCTATTTCCTGCAGCCGTCGTTCACCTGGAATCCCGATGCCGCGACCTCCTTCACCGTCTACGGGCTGGTGCAGGCCGACGAGACCGATTCCAATGTGGGCGCGATAAAGGACCCGTCGTCTGGCAAGATTCTTCCCTTGCGCGAAAGCGACCCCGACTACGACTATCAGAAGGTCCGGCAGCAGCAGATCGGCTACAAGTTCGAACACGATTTCGGCGACGGCATCACCGTGCGCCAGCACGTTCGGTATTCACATCTGGATCTAAGGTCGCGCTATCTCAGCGTTGCTTATGTCGATGGCTGGACAGGCACCGTCGCGCATCGGTTTCCAAGCTCGATCCGCGATGAAATGAGCGTATTCCAGGCCGACAACCAGGTCGAGGCCAAGTTCGAAACCGGGGCATTAGCCCATACTTTGCTTCTCGGTCTCGACTATACCAACCTGACCTCGTCCTTCGGCTATGGTGCTGGTCCGACCGATCCAGCCTATGATTTCGACATCACCAATCCGACTTACGGCGTTTCCGGCCCGACTCCCGACTACAATGTGACGACTTCCGACGCGAATCTGCGTCAGACAGGCATCTACGCGCTGGACCAGGTCGAACTGGACAAATGGCGATTCACACTCGGCGGACGTCATACCTGGGTCGAGCAGACGCGGGCATATGGTGAGGGCGGTTCCGAGGGCTTGAACGAGAACGCCTTCAGCATGCAGGCCGGCGCCCTCTATCTCTTCGATAATGGCGTTGCCCCGTTCGCCAGCTACGCGACCTCGTTCGAGCCGGTCACGAACCGGTCGGCGGACGGGTCCGGCGTCCTCCAGCCGACGAAGGGCGAGCAGTTCGAACTGGGGATCAAGTATCAGCCACCGGAAACCGACATCCTGCTGTCGGCGGTCGCCTATCATCTCGTCGAGAAAAACAAGCCGGTCGTAGTCAACGCCAACACGGGCACCTACCGGGCTCTCGGCGAGGTCACGAGCAACGGCTTTGAACTGGAAGCGCGCGCGGCCGTCATGGACGGCCTGGATGTGATCGCCGCCTATAACTACAACCATGCGGAAATCACGGGAGGTGACCCCGAATTGAAGGAGATCGGCATGGTTCCGGCGGTAACGCCCGCGCATGTCGCGTCGCTTTGGGCCAATTACAAGTTCGATGAAGGCAGCGCCGTTCCCGGACTCTCGGTCGGCGCCGGCGTGCGGCTGCAGAGCGCGACCTATACCGATACGAAAAATACCGCCAAGAACGACGCCGTGGTCTATCTCGACGCCTCGGCGTCCTATGATTTCGGCGCCATCGACAAGAAATTCGAGGGCGTCAGCGCCGCCTTCGCAATACGCAACATCGCCGACGAGCGCCTCACCGTGTGCAACAGCGGCTATTGCTACCTGGGCCAGGGCCGCAACATCACCGCGTCGCTTAAGCGCAGTTGGTAGAACCGACGAGGCCGCGCATCCCTCCGATGCGCGGCCCCGATTTGGCCGTTTCAAAACGGCATGCAGCGGCAGCCGAGGTCAGGGAATGCGCAGCACCTGGCCCGGATAGATCTTGTCGGGATGGGTCAGCATCGGCCTGTTGGCCTCGAAGATCGACGTGTTCTTGGCGCCCTGGCCCTTGCCATAGCTCTTTTCGGCGATCTTCCAGAGGTTGTCGCCCTTCTGCACGGTGTAGAAGGTCGGCTCCTTGGCCGGGGCAGCGGCCGTGCCGGCATCCGGCGCGACCTGCAACTCGTCCGCCTGCACCTTGGACACGCCGAGCGTGTTGCCGACGGCGATGACCGCCTTTTCGAAGATCGACTGGTCCTTGACCACGCCCTTCAGCACCGCCGTATCGCCCTGGACGGCGACCTGAACGCCGTCGGTGCCGAGCTTGTGCGAATCGAGCTCCTTCTTGAGGGTGTCGGCGGTGGGGGCCGCTTCCTCGTCGCCGCCTATGCCGAGCTTCTTGCCGACGCTCTTGACGAAATCGAACATACCCATCTCTAGGTCTCCTTGCTGTGGCAATGAGGAAACCTTGCATCCGCAACGCAAAATTGAAAGCGGTTTTACACGCGGCCGGTGTGTTGCTTAATCGTTCTCTACCCGGCCGCGCAGCTTCTTCACCGTCGAGCGCCCGGCCTTGGTCTTGAGGCGCCGCTCCACCGCCCCTTTGGACGGCTTCGTCTTCTTGCGCGGCGGCGGCGGTGGTTCTGCGGCCTTGGCGACCAGCGCCGTCAGCCGCGCCCGCGCGTCGGCCCGGTTCTGCTCCTGCGTGCGGAAGCGTCCCGCCTCGATGACGATGACGCCGTCCTTGGTGGCGCGCTGGCCGGCAAGCTTGATGGCGCGGGCACGCACGCGTTCCGACAGACCGGCCGCGTTGGCCGCGTCGAAGCGAAGCTGCACGGCGGTCGCCACCTTGTTGACATTCTGACCGCCGGGACCGGACGAGCGGATGAAATCCTCGTGCAGGTCGTCCGGATGGATCACCGCTTCGCCTGATATGATGATGTTGTCGTCGGTCGGCATGCCGCAGTCATGGCGCGGCGGGCCGAAAAAGAAAAGGCCCGATCGAAACCGGGCCCTTGCCGACGTCACGCCGCAAATGCCGAGCGACGTGGCTGTTACTCCGCGGCTTCCTGCATGCGGGGCGCAGCGCCCATGACGGTTGCGTCGACATGCGGCTCGAATTTCTCGAAGTTGATGGCGAACATGCCGACCAGCCTTGCCGCCTGCCGGTCATAAGCCGCCGTGTCGGCCCAGGTGGAGCGTGGGTCGAGAATGGCGCTGTCGACGCCAGGCACCGCCACCGGCACCTCGAAGCCGAAATTGGGGTCGGTGCGGAACGCGCCGGTCTTGAGCGACCCGTCGAGCGCCGCAGTGAGCAGGGCGCGCGTCGCCTTGATCGGCATGCGTTTGCCAGTGCCGTAGGCGCCACCGGTCCAGCCGGTGTTGACCAGCCAGCAATCGGCGCCATGCAGCGCGATCAGTTCGCGCAACAGATTGCCGTATTCGGAGGGATGGCGCGGCATGAAGGGCGCGCCGAAACAGGTCGAAAACGTCGCCTCCGGCTCGGTGACGCCCTTTTCCGTGCCTGCCACCTTGGCGGTGTAGCCGGACAGGAAGTGGTACATGGCCTGCGCCGGGGTCAACCTGGCGATCGGCGGCATCACGCCGAAAGCGTCGGCGGTCAGCATGATGATGTTGGCTGGATGATTGGCACGACCCGTCTTCGAGGCATTGGGAATGAAGTCGAGCGGGTAGGCGCAACGCGTGTTTTCGGTGAGCCGGCCGTCATTGAAATCCGGCACGCCATCGGCGTCGAGAACGACATTTTCCAGCACCGTGCCGAAGCGCTGCGTGGTGGCGAAGATCTCCGGCTCGGCTTCCGCCGACAGCCGGATCGTCTTGGCGTAGCAGCCGCCTTCGAAATTGAAGATGCCGTGTGGCCCCCAGCCATGCTCGTCATCGCCGATCAGCGTGCGCGACGGATCGGCCGACAGCGTCGTCTTGCCGGTGCCCGACAGGCCGAAGAAGATCGCGGCGTCGCCTGCCGGCCCCTCATTGGCCGAGCAGTGCATCGGCATCACGCCCTTTTCCGGCAACAGATAGTTCAGCATCGTGAACACCGACTTCTTCATCTCGCCGGCATAGGAGGTGCCGCCGATCAGCACGATCTTGCGCGTCAGGTCGACGGCGATGATGGTTTCCGTGCGGCTGCCGTGGCGTGCGGTGTCGGCGCGGAAGGACGGCAGATCGATGATCGTCATTTCCGGCTCGAACGCGTCGAGTTCCGCCCTGTCGGGACGGATGAGCAGATTGCGGATGAAGAGCGAATGCCAGGCGAACTCGGTGACGACGCGGGTGGGCAGCTTCAGTTCCGCGTCGGCGCCGCCGACGAGATCCTGGACATAGAGGTCCTTGTCCGCGGCATGGGCGCGGAAATCGGCGAGCAGGGTTTCGAACTGGGCCGGCGAAATCGCCTTGTTGTTGTCCCACCAGACATGCCCCTCTGTGGAGCCATCGCGCACGACGAACTTGTCCTTCGGCGAGCGGCCGGTGTGCTGGCCGGTCTCGGCGACCAGAGCGCCTTGCGCGGTAAGCCGGGCCTCGCCACGGCGGATCGATTCCTCGTAAAGGGCGGCCGCGCCGAAGTTATAGCGCACCACGCCGGAGGTTTTCAGACCGATCCGATCGATCGCGCAGGCAGGATTGCGTTTGCCGACTTCCGACATTGATGACCCTTTTCGATTTTGCCGCATCTTTGCCGGCGCGTTTCCGGCAGGCCCTCGCTCGAGCCTAGATGGTCAGAACCAGAAAAGCCAAATGATATCAAATCATTAATCGATTTAAATATTTTGAAAGTTGTTTAAATCGTTTATATGTGCAAAAATTTTCGCGGTTGCCCAAAGGATTGGCGGTGTTGCTTCGTCCAATCCATGTCGAGGTAGGATTGTGGCCGCCGGCACGCCGCCCGTGACAGCGGACGATGCCTATGCCACATTTTGTACCTAATTTGTCCTGCAAAAGCCCCTTCTCTGCGAAAGAAGGGACAGCTCATGAGGGAGCCGCTTGAAATGGCAACAATCGCGCTTGTCGATGACGACCGCAACATTCTGACGTCGGTGTCGATCGCCCTGGAATCCGAAGGCTATCGCGTCGAGACCTACACGGATGGTGCGTCCGCGCTGGAAGGCCTGGCGGCGCGTCCGCCGAATCTTGCCATTCTCGACATCAAGATGCCGCGCATGGACGGCATGGAGCTTCTGCGCCGCATGCGCCAGAAGTCCGACCTGCCGGTGATCTTCCTGACCTCCAAGGACGACGAGATCGATGAGCTGTTCGGCCTCAAGATGGGCGCCGACGACTTCATCCGCAAACCGTTCTCGCAGCGTCTGCTGGTCGAGCGGGTGCGCGCCGTGCTGCGCCGTGCCAGCGCCCGCGAAGCCGCGGCAAAAGCGCCCAGCCAGCAGGCCCGTTCGCTCGAGCGCGGCCAGCTCGTGATGGACCAGGAACGCCACACCTGCACCTGGAAGGGCGAACCGGTGACCCTCACCGTCACCGAATTCCTGATCCTGCATTCGCTGGCGCAACGCCCGGGCGTGGTAAAAAGCCGTGATGCGCTGATGGATTCGGCCTATGATGAGCAGGTCTATGTCGACGACCGCACCATCGACAGCCACATCAAGCGGCTGCGCAAGAAGTTCAAGGCCGTCGACGACGACTTCGAAATGATCGAAACCCTTTACGGAGTCGGATACCGGTTCCGCGAAGCGTAAGCCTAGGCAGGGGCTGCTATTCGATGGCAGTGGAAGCACAGCGAAGCAGACCGGCGGGCGCCGTCAGGCGGCCGTCGCGCATCATGCCGTCCTTCGTGTCGAAGTTCACGGTGCCGATGCGCCGCTTCCTCGGCCATCACATCTTCTCCAGTCTCACCCGCCGCATCCTGTTCCTCAACCTCGCCGGCCTCGCCGTCCTGGTCACCGGCATCCTCTATCTCAACACCTTCCGCGACGGCCTGATCGACGCCCGCGTCGAAAGCCTGATGACGCAGGGTGAGATCATTGCCGGCGCGATCGCCGCGTCGGCGACAGTCGAGACAGATTCAATCAGCATCGATCCGGAAAAGCTGCTTGAGCTGCAGGCCGGCGAGAGCCTTGGACCAGGGTCGGACCAGCTCGACAATCTCGATTTTCCGATCAACCCGGAGCGTGTCGCGCCGGTGCTGAGGCGGCTGATCTCGCCGACCCGCACCCGCGCGCGCATCTATGACCGCGACGCCAATCTGCTGCTCGATTCGCGCCATCTCTATTCCCGCGGCCAGATCCTGCGCTACGACCTGCCGCCGGTGGACGAGGAAGAGCCGGACCTCATCGAGCGGGTCCAGAAGTTCATCTTCGACTTCTTCCGCAACACCGACCTGCCGGTCTACCATGAGCAGCCGGGCGGCAATGGCGCCGCCTTCCCCGAAGTGGTCAAGGCGCTGACCGGCAGCCCCTCGACCATCGTGCGCGTCTCGGAACAGGGCGAGCAGATCGTTTCGGTGGCGGTGCCGATCCAGCGTTTCCGGGCCGTGCTGGGCGTGCTCATGCTGTCGACCGAAGGCGGCGACATCGACAAGATCGTGGCAGCCGAACGCAAGGCGATCCTGCGCGTCTTCGGCATCGCGGCCCTCGTCACCGCCATCCTGTCGATGCTGCTGGCCTCCACCATCGCCAATCCGCTGCGGCGCCTCTCGGCGGCGGCGGTGCGGGTGCGGCGCGGTGTGAAAAGCCGTGAGGAAATCCCCGACTTCTCAGACCGCCAGGACGAGATCGGCAACCTGTCGGTCGCCGTGCGCGACATGACCAACGCGCTTTATGCTCGCATCGAGGCGATCGAGAGCTTCGCCGCCGATGTTTCGCATGAATTGAAGAATCCGCTGACCTCGCTGCGCAGCGCCGTGGAGACGCTGCCGCTGGCCAAGAACGACAATTCGCGCGGGCGGCTGATGGAGATCATCCAGCACGACGTCAAACGGCTGGACCGCCTCATCACCGACATTTCCGACGCCTCGCGCCTCGATGCCGAACTCGCGCGGGAAGATGCGGGCACAGTCGACCTGAAGAAGTTCATCACCGATCTCGTCGCAGTTTCGCGCGAGACGACCCGCAACAAGAAGGTGGTCGAGATCGAGGTCAAGGTCGCCAAGCTGCCGCAAGGCGTCAAAGGCTATTTCGTCACCGGCCACGACCTGCGCATCGGCCAGGTCGTCACCAACCTGATCGAGAATGCGCGCTCCTTCGTTCCCGAGGAGCACGGCCATATCAGCCTGTCGCTGGCGCGCGCCGGCAAGTTCAACATCCTCACGGTCGACGACAACGGTCCCGGCATCCGCGCCGACAACATCGACCGCATCTTCGAGCGCTTCTATACCGACCGGCCGGCGGGCGAGGCCTTCGGCCAGAATTCCGGGCTCGGCCTGTCGATCTCCAGGCAGATTGTCGAGGCCCATGGCGGCACGCTGACGGCCGAGAACATTCCCGGCACCAAGCCCGGCGAGATCAAGGGCGCACGCTTCGTCGTGACGCTGCCGGCCGAGGGATGACGGCAATCGCCGGGATCGCAACGTGACGCCCGAGAACATTCATGCGACGGCGCTGCTGATCGGCGAGCGCGGCATTCTTGTCACCGGCGCATCCGGATCGGGCAAGACAACGCTGGCGCTGACGCTTCTCGACCATTGCCGGCAACGCGGATTGTTTTCGCGACTGGTCGGCGACGATCAGCTCTTTGTCGAAGTGCATGCGGGACGGCTGGTGTGCCGCGCGCCCGCGGCCATCGAGGGATTGGCCGAAGTGCCGGGGCTCGGTCCCAAGCCGCTGCCGTTCGAACGGGCCTGCGTCATCGACCTGCATGTGCGCCTGCTGCCGGCCGGCGAAACCGCCCGCTTTCAGGAGGAGGCCAGCGAACGGATCGCCGGCTGCGCGGTGCCCAGGATCGATCTGCCCACGCGCAATGTCGCGGCCGCCCTGCCCGCCATCATGGCGCGGCTGTCGATCGTGCCTTTTCTATGATCCGCGCGATGTTTTTTGCTGCAATGCGTCAAAATGGCATGGGCCGGCGCAATTTTGGGCTTGTCAACGGGCCGCGCGTCGACAAGATAGCGCTCCCGCCGCCTGGAATGGCTGGCGAGCATAAAATGCGCCTGTGAAGCGGCGATGACGGGAGCCACCAAAGAATGATCGGACTCGTGCTTGTAACGCACGGTCAACTGGCCACCGAGTTCCGACATGCCGTCGAACATGTCGTCGGGCCACAAGACAATTTCGAAACCGTGGCGATCGGTGCCGACGACGATATGGAGCAGCGTCGCCGCGACATCGTCGATGCCGTGGCCCGCGTCGATACCGGAGCCGGCGTCATCGTGCTGACCGACATGTTTGGCGGCACACCGTCCAACCTTGCCATTTCGGTGATGGAATCCGGCCGCACCGAGGTGATCGCCGGCATGAACCTGCCGATGCTGATCAAGCTGTCGTCGATCCGCAAGGGCGACAATATGGCCGCAGCCCTCGACGAGGCACAAACCGCCGGCCGCAAATACATCAACGTCGCCAGCCAGCTTTTGAGCAGCAAATGAGCACGATGTCGTCGGAAAGAGACCAGGTCGCCAAGGATCCGATCACCAGGGAATTTCCGATCGTCAACCAGCGCGGCCTGCATGCGCGTGCCTCGGCGAAGTTCGTTCAACTCGCCAGCGGCTTCAACGCCTCGGTTCATGTCGAAAAGGATGGCGTCAAGGTCGGCGGCACCTCGATCATGGGCCTGATGATGCTGGCGGCGAGCCCGGGCTATTCGATCCGCGTCACCGCCAGCGGGCCCGAGGCACTCGAGGTCATGGACGCGCTGGAGCAGCTGGTCGCCTCCCGCTTCGGCGAGGAATGCTGATCCCGACGCCGCCCTGCCGGGACATGCAGGGATAAAGATTTCTTTATATCCCATTGTCGCGCGGAGCCCGATCTGCTAGTCAGGCGGCCACTTCGCGCCCTTCGACGCGCCTCCCGGCGCGGGCGCATCCCGAACCATTCGTACGCACAACATTCGCACGGAGCACTGCCATGACGGGTAGCAAGGACTATGTGGTCGCCGACATCTCGCTTGCCGGCTGGGGCCGCAAGGAACTCGAGATCGCCGAAACGGAAATGCCGGGCCTGATGGCCTGCCGTGAGGAGTTCGGCGCCAAGCAGCCGCTCAAGGGCGCGCGCATCACCGGCTCGCTGCACATGACCATCCAGACGGCGGTGCTGATCGAGACGCTGAAGGCGCTCGGCGCCGACATCCGCTGGGCCTCCTGCAACATCTTCTCGACGCAGGACCACGCGGCCGCGGCCATCGCCGAGGCCGGCATTCCGGTGTTCGCCGTCAAGGGCGAGAGCCTGGAGCAGTATTGGGATTACACCGACCGGATCTTCCAGTGGGCCGATGGCGGCCTGTCCAACATGATCCTCGATGATGGCGGCGACGCCACCATGTACATCCTGATCGGCGCCCGCGCCGAGGCCGGCGAGGACGTGCTGTCCAATCCGCAGAGCGAGGAAGAGGAATATTTCTACGCCCAGGTGAAGAAGCGCCTGAAGGCCTCCCCCGGCTTCTTCACCAAGCAGCGCGAAGCGATCCGCGGCGTCACCGAAGAGACCACGACCGGCGTCAACCGGCTCTACCAGCTGCAGAAGAAGGGCCTGCTGCCCTTCCCCGCCATCAACGTCAACGACTCGGTCACCAAGTCGAAGTTCGACAACAAGTATGGCTGCAAGGAATCGCTGGTCGACGGCATCCGTCGCGGCACCGACACGATGATGGCCGGCAAGGTCGCGGTCGTCTGCGGCTACGGCGACGTCGGCAAGGGCTCGTCTGCCTCGCTCAAGGGCGCCGGCGCACGCGTCAAGGTCACCGAGGTCGACCCGATCTGCGCCCTGCAGGCGGCGATGGATGGCTTCGAAGTGGTGACGCTGGAGGACGCGGCGCCGACCGCCGACATCGTCATCACCACCACCGGCAACAAGGATGTCGTCACCCTCGACCACATGCGCTCGATGAAGGACATGGTGATCGTCGGCAATATCGGCCACTTCGACAACGAGATCCAGGTGGCGTCGCTGCGCAACCTGAAATGGACCAACGTCAAGCCGCAGGTCGACATGATCACCTTCCCGGACGGCAAGCGCATGATCCTGCTGTCGGAGGGCCGCCTGCTCAATCTCGGCAACGCCACCGGCCATCCGAGCTTCGTCATGTCGGCCTCCTTCACCAACCAGGTGCTGGCCCAGATCGAGCTCTACACCAAGGGCGAGCAGTACCAGAACCAGGTCTATGTGCTGCCCAAGCATCTCGACGAGAAGGTCGCGCGCCTGCATCTCGACAAGCTCGGCGCCCGCCTGACCGAACTGTCGGGTGAGCAGGCCGCCTATATCGGCGTCACGCCCCAGGGGCCGTTCAAGCCGGAACACTACCGCTATTAACCAAACCGAAATTTACTACTAGATATTGAAGCCGGGCGATTGACTTTTCGCCCGGCTTTATTTTTGCGGAATGATTCTTCACGTCGATTCCAGCAGGCGCTATTGTTGTGATTCGCGGGTTCGGGGAACGAGAACCGGCGCACGCGTCAGGGCGGTCTTGCATTCAGGCGGCGAAGAGGACCAAGACATGCCGGGGGAAAACCCGCTTCGGGCGGGACAGGCCGTTTCCGGCGGCCACGAGGATTCAAGGGTCACTGACCGCGCAATTCAGCGTGGGCGGCTTTCATGGTGCCGCCGCGCCGGCCTGCTGCTCGCCGGCTCCGCGCTTGCCAGCCCGCTGCTCGGCGCGGTGGCGCGCGCCGAGGGCGCCGTGTCGGCGGCCGGGCTTTCGATCAGCACGATCGAGGTCGTGCAGCTCGCCGTGTTTGTCGGCGTCACCGGCGCGGCATTCCTGTCGGCCATCGTCCTCATCCGAGAACGGGCCCGCACCTCGGCGGAAAATGTCGAACTGAGAAGCCGGGTCGCCGACGTCAACGCCGCATTGCGCCGTTCGGAGGCGCTGCTCAATCTGCGCGATCAGCGCGTCGTGATCTGGGCTTCGGAAAACAAGAAACCCGAACTCATCGGCACCTTGCCCGCCGAAAGCGGTGCACCGGAAGACCGGGCGGCCTTCCTGGCCTTCGGCCGCTGGTTGATGCCGCGTTCGGCGGCGGCACTCGAACATGCCGTCGCCGCTTTGCGCGAGAAAGCCAGGGCCTTCGACCTCGTCATCGAATCCCAGGCCGGCGCGCCGCTGGAAGTGCATGGCCGCAAGAGCGCCGCGCATGTGCTGGTCCGCTTCGTGTCCCTCTCCGAAACGCAACGCAGCCAGGCCCGGCTGAAGATCGAGAACCAGCGGCTCAGCGCCGACCACGACACCATCATTGGCCTGCTCGAAGCGCTGAAGATGCCGGCATGGCTGCGCGACGAGCATGGCCGCCTGAAATGGGTCAACCGGGCCTATGCCGACGCGGTCGAAGCCGACAGCGCCGAAGCCGCCGTCCGCGACGCCAAGGAATTCCTGGGCGGCCAGGCGCGCGAGGCTATCGCCTCCCAGCACAAATCGCATCCGGTCTTCGAGCAGTCGCTGTCCACCGTGATCGAAGGCGACCGCCGCGTCTTCGCGGTGACGGATTTCGCCGGCGCAGACGGCTCGGCTGGTATCGCCAGCGACACCAGCGCGATCGAGTCCATACGCGGCGAATATGAGCGGACCGTGCGCAGCCACGCCGACACGCTCGACCAGCTCAACACCGCCGTCGCCATTTTCGACACCGAGGAGAAGCTGCGCTTCTTCAACCAGGCTTTCCAGAAACTGTGGGGGCTGGACAGCGGCTTCCTGCACAGCGCCCCCGACAACGCACTTCTGCTCGACAGGCTGCGCAGCGAGGGCAAGATCGCCGAACAGCCCGAATGGCGCCGCTGGAAGGAAGGCCTGCTCGGCGCCTACCGGGCGGTGGAATCGCAGGAGCACTGGTGGCATTTGCCCGACGGCAAGACCATCCGCGTCGTCGCCAACCCGCAGCCGAAGGGCGGCGTCACCTGGGTGTTCGAGAACCTGACCGAGAAGATGGACCTCGAAAGCCGTTACCGCACCGCCGTGCGGGTCCAGGGCGAAACGCTCGACAACCTCGCCGAAGGCGTGGCGGTGTTCGGTCCCGATGGCAGGCTGCGGCTGTCGAACCCGGCCTTTGCCACGCTGTGGGGGCTGAGCGCGGAAGCCACCAAGCCAAATGTGCATGTCTCCACCATACGCGATCTCTGCGACCGCCAGGCCGCCGATAGCCCCTGGCCCGGCTTCGTCGCCGCCATAACCGGCTTTGACGACGAGCGCCGCGAGCGCCACGGCCAGAGCGAGCTCAACAACGGCACCGTGCTGCGTTACGCCGTGATACCGCTGCCCAACGGGCAGGTGATGATGACGTTCGTCGACGTCACCGACAGCGTGCGCGTCGAACGGGCGCTGAAGGACAAGAACGAAGCGCTGGAAAAGTCAGACCAGCTCAAGAACGACTTCGTGCAGCACGTGTCCTACGAGTTGCGCTCGCCGCTGACCAACATCATCGGCTTCACCGAACTGCTCTCGCTGCCCGCAACCGGACCGCTCAACCAGAAGCAGCGCGAATATGTCGAGCATGTCGGCTCGTCCTCCTCGGTGCTCCTGACCATCGTCAACGACATACTCGACCTGGCGACCGTCGACGCCGGCATCATGCAGCTCGACATTTCCGAGGTGCATGTCGACCGCACCATCGCGGCCGCCGCCGAACTGGTCGCCGACCGGCTGGAGGAGCACTCGATCCGGCTCGAGGTCGACGCCGCCGCCGCGCCGAAGACGTTCCACGGCGACGAGACCCGCATCCGCCAGATCCTCTACAATCTGCTCAGCAACGCCGCCAACTACGCGCCGGAAGCCAGCACCATCAGGCTCGCCTGCCGGCAACTGGCGGACGGGGTCGAATTCTCCGTCCATGACGATGGCCCCGGCATGCCTCCGGATGTGCTCGATTCGGTGTTCCGCCGCTTCGAGCCGCGCGCCAATGGCGGCCGTCGGCGCGGCGCCGGCCTCGGCCTGTCGATCGTCAAGAGCTTTGTCGAACTGCATGGCGGCGGCGTTCGCATCGAAACCGGCAAGGACAAGGGCACGACCGTCATCTGCACCTTCCCCGACATGCCCGGCATTCGCGCCGCGGCCGAGTAGCGCGCTCGATGACGGGATTGGTGATCGAACGTCTGCTCGCAGACGAGACACAGACAGCAAGGCTGGGCGAGGACCTGGCGCTGGCGCTGCGCGCCGGCGACGTGCTGGCGCTCAAGGGCGATCTTGGCGCCGGCAAATCGACCCTGGCGCGCGCGCTGATCCGGACGCTGGCCGAAGATCCGGGCCTCGACGTACCTAGCCCGACCTTCACCCTGGTGCAGAGCTACGAGACACGCATTCCCGTCCATCATTTCGACCTTTACCGCCTGTCCTCGGCGCGCGAACTCGACGAACTCGGCTTCGAGGAGGCGCTGGCGCAAGGTGCTGCCCTGGTGGAATGGCCGGAGCGAGCCGAAGGCGAACTGCCGAAGACTTCGGTGCAGATCGAGCTTGTCCCGAATGGAGAAGGCCGTCTGGCGCGGCTTTCTGGGCAAGGCACCTCCTTCGAGCGTATGACGCGCTCGCTCGCGATGCGCGATTTTCTCGAAAGCGCGGGTTGGGGCGAAGCCAGCCGCCGCCATTTTATCGGTGATGCCTCCGCGCGCTCCTACGAGATCGTCTCGCTTCCCGGCCACGCGGCAAGGGTGCTGATGAACTCGCCGCGGCTGGTGCTCGGCCCACCCGTGCGCGACGGCAAGCCCTATGCGGTGATTGCCCACACCGCGCAATCGGTGTCCGCCTTCGTCGCCATCGACCGCGCCCTGCTCGCTGCCGGCGTATCGGTGCCCAGGATCGACGCGCAGGACCTCGACCAAGGGTTCCTCCTGCTGGAGCATCTTGGTTCCGAGAGCTTTCTCGACGGCAATGGCGAGCCGGTCGTAGAGCGTTACGAAGCGGCGGCAGAGCTGCTTGCCATGATGCATGGCAAGAGCTGGCCTTCGCGCATGGAGGCCGCGCCCGGCGTCGTTCACGACGTGCCGCCTTTCGACCGCGCCGCCATGCTGATCGAAGCCGACCTGCTTGTAGACTGGTATGTGCCGATGCTCACCGGCGCTCCGCCGGGCGATGCCTTGCGCGCCGGCTACCACACACAATGGAACGCGGTACTCGACCGGCTGAAGGGCCAGGAATACACTTTGATGCTGCGCGACTTCCACTCGCCCAACATCATCTGGCGCGGCGAGCGCGACGGCCTCGACCGGCTCGGTATCGTCGATGTCCAGGATGCCCTCATTGGACCCGCCGCCTACGACGTGGCATCGCTCGCCATGGATGCGCGCGTCACTGTCCCGCAGGAGATCGAACGAAGGACGGTGGCGGCCTACATCGCCGCCCGGCACGCCGCCGGCGCCTTCGACAAGGCGGCTTTCCTCGAGGCCTATGCGATCATGGCGGCGCAGCGCAATTCCAAGATACTGGGCATTTTCGTGCGGCTCGAAAAACGCGACGGCAAGCCCTATTATCTCAAGCACCTGCCGCGCATCCGCGACTATCTGAGGCGGGCGCTGGCGCATCCGGCGCTCACCGGTCTGCGGGACTTCTACGACGCCCACGGCCTGCTGGAGGAACGACCCCTGTGATCGCCGGACCAAAAACCGCCATGGTGCTTGCCGCGGGCCTTGGCAAGCGCATGCGCCCGATCACCGACACGATACCCAAGCCGCTGGTCGAGATCGCCGGTAAAACCCTGCTCGACTGGGGGCTGGACAGCCTGAAGGACGCGGGCGTCGGCAAGGCCGTCGTCAACGTGCACTACCTGCCGGAGCAGATTGTCGCCCATGTCGCCGGCCGCAAGGCGCCCGACATCGTCATTTCGGACGAGCGCGCCACCTTGCTGGAATCGGCCGGCGGCATCGTCAAGGCGCTGCCGCTGCTTGGCAGCGAGCCTTTCTACATCATCAACGCCGACACATTCTGGATCGACAGCGGCCAACCCAGCCTCGAGCGCCTTTCCCTTGCATGGGACGCCGCCAGAATGGATATTCTGCTGATGCTCACCGATCTCGACTCAGCCACCGGGCATTGCGTCGGCACCGATTTCCTGATGGCGCCGGACGGCGCCCTCAGGCGCTCCTGGGGTGACCCCGCCGGCCTGATCTACGCCGGAGCGGCGATCATTCATCCGCGTATCTTCAAGGATGCGCCGACGGGGTCGCATTCGCTCAACGTCTATTTCGACACGGCGATCGCCGCCGGCCGCCTGTTCGGCATGAAGATGCATGGCCGCTGGATCACGGTCGGCACGCCCGGCGCCATCCCGCTCGCCGAGGCGGCTGTCGCCGGCGCGCTTGCGAAAGCTGTATGAGCGGCCTGGGCCGCGTCTTTTCCATCCCGCCCGGAGCGCCGTTCCTGCCGACGCTGGCCGAGGCGCTGCTTGCCGGCCGGCTGATTCCAGGCTTTCACTTTGACGGCGATCCGCTGGCTCTAGCCGACGTCACCATCTATGTGCCGACGCGCCGCGCTGCGCGCGCCTTGCGCGGTGTCTTCGTCGACAGTTTGAAGGCACGCGGCGGCGGCGGTTCGGCGATCCTCCCCGTCATCCGCCCGCTCGGCGAATTCGACGAGGATGAAGCCCTGTTCGACGCGGAACCATCGGCCGCGATCGATCTCGCGCCGCCGATCACGGCCACTGAGCGCCTGCTGCTGCTGACGCCTCTGGTGCGCGCCTGGAAACGCCGGCTGCCTGACCATGTCGCGAAGCTGTTCGCCGAGGAGATCGTCATCCCGGCCTCGACAGCCGATGCTATCTGGCTGGCGCGCGATCTGGCGGCGCTGATGGACGAGATCGAGACGGAAGGCACCGACTGGGCCAAGCTTGCCGGCCTGGTGACCGGAAACCTTGCCGGATGGTGGCAGGTGACGCTGGAATTCCTCGGCATCGTCACCGATGCGTGGCCGAAATTCCTCAGCGAGAGCGACCGTTCCAATCCGGCCGCGCATCGCAGCGCCCTGATCAGGGCCGAGGCGGCGCGGCTGCGGCGCAATCCGCCCGCCGGGCCGGTCATCGCCGCGGGTTCGACCGGTTCGATACCGGCGACCGCCGAACTGCTGGCCACGATCGCCCGCCTGCCCGGCGGCGCCATAGTGCTGCCCGGTCTCGACCAGGGCCTTGACGAGCCATCTTTCCAGGCACTGGTCGCCCCCGGCGCGCGTCCGGCCGTGCTTGGCCATCCGCAATATGGCCTGGCGAGACTCATCGGCAAGATCGGCGTACTGCGCGGCGATGTCGAGGACATAGGCGCCCCCGATCGAGCGCTTACGCTTCGCGCCGCCCTTGTCGGCGAGGCGCTGCGGCCGGCCGAGACCACCGAACTGTGGGCCGAGACGCGCAATGGATTTTCGGCGCCTGATGTTGCCGGCGCCCTCGCCGGCGTGACGCTGCTGGAGGCGGCCAGCGAACGCGACGAGGCGGTCGCCATCGCCGTCGCGCTCAAGCAGGCGGTCGAGGAGCCGGGCCAGAGAGCAGCTCTTGTTACCGGCGACCGCATGCTGGCGCGTCGCGTTTCGGTCGAACTCAAGCGCTTCGGCGTCATTGCCGACGATTCCGGCGGCACGCCGCTTGCCAATTCGCCAGCGGCCGGCCTGCTCAGGTTGACGCTCGAGGCCGTGTTTCGCCCTGGCGACCCGGTCGGCCTGCTGTCGTTGCTCAAGCATCCGCTGCTCGGCCTTGGACTGGAGCGGACAGGCGTTCGCCATGCGGCGGAACTGATCGAACTGGTGGCGCTGCGCGGCGGCACCGGCCGTCCCGACATCGCCTCGCTTCCGGATCTGTTCGAGGCGCGGCTCACAGGTCTCGGAGGCGACAGCCGGCCGCCTTTCTGGTTTTCGCGCCTGACGGTGCGCTCCATCGAGGACGCCCGAAGCCTGCTTGCAGGGCTGGCAGCGGCGCTGGTCCCGCTTTCAGCTTTTCGCGGCCAGGCCGAGGCCGAGCTGACGGCTCTGGTCAAGGCCAGCGTCATGGTGCTGGAGAATCTCGGCCGCGCCGCCGATGGCGGTCTGGGCGAACTTTATGCCGGAGATGCTGGCGAGAAGCTCGCCGAATTGCTGCGCGGCCTGGTCGCCGCTTCCGCGCCGCTGTCATTCGCCGCCGCCGAATGGCCCGATGTGATGGACGCGCTGATCGCGCCCGAAAGCGTCAAGCCGGCGCAGGGCACCGACCGGAACATTGCCATATGGGGCGCGCTGGAAGCCCGGCTTCAGGACGTCGATACGCTGATCATCGGCGGGCTCAACGAGGGTGTGTGGCCGCGCAAGCCGGAGAGCGACCGCTTCATGTCGCGGCTGATGAAGACCGGCATCGATCTCGAACCGCCGGAGCGGCGCATCGGCCTTGCCGCGCATGATTTCCAGATGGCGATGGGTGCGAAAAGAGTGGTGCTGACGCGCTCGGCGCGCGCCGGCGACGCGCCCGCCGTCCCGTCGCGCTGGCTGCAACGCCTGCTCACTTTCGTCGGCGGCGATGAAGCGGCAACGCTACGCCGGCGCGGCGACGAACTGCTTGCCTGGGCGCGCGCGCTCGACACCGGCCCGAAACGCGATTTCGCGCCAAGGCCACAGCCGAAGCCGCCGGCTCCGGTGCGGCCGACGCATTTCTCCGTCACCGAGATCGAAACGCTGCGCCGCGATCCCTATGCGATCTACGCGCGGCGGATTCTTGGCCTGATGCCGCTCGATCCGTTGATCCGCGATCCCGGCGCTGCCGAGCGCGGCACGCTGTTCCACGCCATCCTGCATCTCTTCTCCAACCGCGTGGCCGACCCGCGCGCGCCGGAGGCGCTCGCCGGCCTCATTGCCGCCGGCCGCGCCTGCTTTGCCGAGGCCGCCCTGCCGGCCGATGTCGAAGCCGTGTGGTGGCCGCGCTTCGAAAAGCTGGCGGCCAACATCATCGGATGGGAGCGCACGCGCGCCGAGGCAGTGGTCCGGCGTCATGCCGAGGAGCGTGCCGGCAAAACCGTCGTGGGCCAGTCCGGCGTGACGCTCTCAGGTTATGCCGACCGGGTCGATCTTCTGGCAGGTGGCATGGCCGATATTCTGGATTACAAGACCGGTTCTTCGCCGTCGAAGGCGCAGGCGCACACGCTGCTGGCGCCGCAGTTGGCGCTGGAGGGCGCGCTGCTCAGGCGCGGCGCGTTCAAGGATCTGGGCGCGCGCGAACCATCGCAGCTGGCATTCGTGCGGCTGAAGCCCAATGGCGAAGTGTTCGAGGAATCCATCCTGGAACACAACCGCCAACCCAGAGCCGCCACCGATCTCGCCGAAGAGGCCTGGTCGCGACTGGAAAAGCTGCTGATCCATTATGCCGACCCGGTGACAGGCTATCTGTCGCGCGCGCTGCCGTTTCGCGAAGGCGAGACGGACGGCGACTACGACCACCTCGCCCGCGTGCTGGAATGGTCGGCCGGCGGCGATGCCGGCGAAGAGGGAGGGGAGGCATGAAGAAAGCCTATCCCATTCCCAGCGACACCGCCACCAGCCAGGCCCGCGCCGCCGATCCCCAAAATTCAGCCTGGGTGTCGGCCAATGCCGGCTCCGGCAAGACCCATGTGCTGGCCCAGCGCGTCATAAGGCTGCTGCTCAACGGCACCGATCCGTCGAAGATCCTGTGCCTGACCTATACGCGCGCCGCCGCCGCCAACATGTCGAACAGGGTTTTTTCCACGCTGTCCGACTGGACATCGCTTGCCGACCCGGAACTGGCCCTGAAGATCGAGGCCTTGGAAGGCCGCCGCCCCGACCGCGACACCATGCGCCGGGCGCGACGCCTGTTCGCGGAGGCGCTGGAGACGCCCGGCGGGCTGAAGATCCAGACCATCCACGCCTTCTGCGAATCGGTGCTTCACCAGTTCCCGCTGGAAGCCAACATCCCCGCCCATTTCGAGATGCTCGACAGCCAGATGGAGGCAGCGCTCTTCGGCGCCGCGCGCCGCGACATGATCTCGGGCACGACGGCCGGCAATGCCGATCTGGCCAACGCATTCGCCACCGTGCTGGAGCGTGGCGGCGAAGCCGGTCTCGACGCCTTGCTCGGCGAGATCGTGCGCAAGCGCGACGGGCTGCGCGATTTCCTCGACGCGGTCGGGCGTGACGGCTTCCAGCCGCTGTTCGACGAATTCCATTTCCCTCCCGGCCAGACAGCCGAAGGCTTGGCGGCCTCGGTCTGGCCGCTGCCCGGCTTCCTGCCGGACTATTTTGCCGGCTTTGCCCAGGCCGCCGAATCCACCGACGCCAGATCGGTCATCAACAACATTCTGCCCTATGCGCGACAGGCGTTCTCGGAAGGCGATCCCATCCGCCGCCTGCAACTGCTCGCCAGGGCCTTCCTCAAGACCGATGGCGATGCATACGACCCGGCGAAGGCGTTCAAGAAGGCATTGACCGACCGGCTGCCGGACCTTGCCGATCGCTATCTCTCGGCGGCCAGGGCCATCATCGAAACCGTCGACCGGCTGGCGCTGTTCCGCATGCTGGAGGGCACGGCCGCCGCACTGACCATCGCCGACTGGCTGATCGCGCGCTACGATATGCTGAAGCGCGGCCGCGGCTTCCTCGACTTCAACGACCTGATTACCCGCACGGTCAATCTCCTGGCGCGGCCCGATGCCGGCCCCTGGGTGCAATACAAGCTCGACCAGGGCATCGACCACATATTGCTCGACGAGGCCCAGGACACCAGCCCTGACCAATGGGAAGTGGTGAAGCGGCTGGCGGAAGAATTCTTTGCCGGCGTCGGCGCACGCGACCGGGTCCACCGCACCGTCTTTGCCGTCGGCGACGAGAAGCAGTCGATCTATTCCTTCCAGGGCGCCGCGCCCGACTCATTCGCCGACAGCAGGCAGTTGTTCGCCGGACGGGTACGCGATGCCGAGGCATCGTTCGCCGACCTCAAGCTGACCTGGTCGTTCCGCTCGACCGACGATGTGCTGGCCGCCGTCGACCGCGTCTTTGCCGATCCGATCGTGCGGCGCGGCATCAGCCACGATCCCGATCCGCTGAGCCACAAGGCGATCCGCAACGACGCACCGGGCTATGTCGAGGTCTGGCCCTCGATCGGCGCCGAAGCCGTCGACGAGCCCGACGACTGGACGCAGGCGATCGACCATGCCCACGCGCCGGCAGTGCGCGTCGCCGAGAATGTCGCGGCAACGATTGCTGGCTGGATCGGCTATGGCGAGATGATCGAGGGGCGCGGCAAGCGGCTCAGGCCGGGCGACGTGCTGGTGTTGGTGCGCAAGCGCGACAGCTTCGTGCATGCGCTGACCCGGGCTCTCAAACGCCGCGACATTCCGGTGGCCGGCGCCGACCGGCTGAGCCTGCCGGGACACATCGCCGTCAAGGACCTGATCGCGCTCGGCCGGCTGCTGATCCAGCCTCAGGACGACCTGTCGCTCGCCGCCGTCCTGCGCAGCCCGATCTTCGATCTGCACGAAGACGCGCTGTTCGCGCTCAC
>NZ_JAFKIC010000198.1 GCF_017306585.1 Mesorhizobium sp.
GGACGGATGAACATCGACATGGTCTGGGCCGAAATCGCAGTTGCAGCCCTTGCGGGTTCGGTCTTTTATGGCGTGGTCGCTCTTGTCGAAAGAGCCGTCACGTTTTGGCATCCCTCTGTCCGTGGTGGATAGGGGCGGTGGGTTTGGGTGCTAACTTCAGAGGGTAAAAAGATGAAAAGACTGATTGTTTCACTTATGGCCGGTGCGATGTCGCTGGCCGCCTTCCAGGCGATGGCGGCCGACAAGGTGACCTTGCAGCTGAAATGGGTCACGCAGGCCCAGTTTGCCGGCTACTATGTCGCCAAGGCCAAGGGCTTCTATGACGCGGAAGGCCTCGACGTCGACATCAAGCCGGGCGGTCCCGATATCGCGCCCGAACAGGTAATCGCCGGCGGCGGCGCCGACGTCATCGTCGACTGGATGGGCGGCGCGCTCGCTGCCCGCGACAAGGGCGTCATGCTTGTCAACATCGCACAGCCCTTCAAGAAGGCCGGCATGGAACTGGTCTGCCCGAAGAACGGGCCGATCAAGACCGAAGCCGACTTCAAGGGCCACACGCTCGGCGTCTGGTTCTTCGGCAACGAATATCCGTTCTACGCCTGGATGAACAAGATCGGCCTCAAGACCGATGGCGGCCCGGACGGCGTCACCGTGCTGAAGCAGAGCTTCGACGTACAGCCGCTGATCCAGAAGCAGGCGGACTGCATCTCGGTCATGACCTACAACGAATACGGCCAGGTGCTGGATGCCGGCTACAAGCCGGAAGACCTGGTCGTCTTCAACTACTCGGCCATGGGCAACGATCTCCTGGAGGACGGGCTCTACACGCTTGAGGACAAGCTCAAGGATCCTGCCTTCTCCGACAAGATGGTGCGTTTCGTGCGCGCCTCGATGAAGGGCTGGAAATACGCCACGGAGAACACCGACGAGGCAGCCGGGATCGTGGTCGACGGCGGCGGCCAGGACGAAAACCACCAGAAGTTCATGATGAAGGAAGTGGCCAAGCTGATCGACAATGCCGACGGCAAGCTGATTCCGGCCGCCTACGAACGCACCGCCAAGGCGCTGCTCGACCAGAAGATCATCACCAAGGAGCCGACCGGCGCCTACACCACGGCGATCACCGACAAGGCGATCCAGTAACTTGCCGTCAGAGCATGTTGCCTGACGGCCCATGCTCAAACGATGATCGGGAACGGCGCCTCGGCCATGTCAGAGGCGCCGTTCCTTTATGGTGTTCATGACAAAGCTGGTCTCGATCGAGGCGACGCATTTCAGCCGGGCGATCTTGGCCTTGATGAAGCTCTCATACTGTTCGAGGCTGCCGGTCACCACCTTCAGAACATAATCGCGCGAACCGGTGACGAGATGGCATTCCAGCACCTCGTCCCAGCCACGGATCGCCTCCTCGAACATGACGATCTCGTCCTCGTTCTGGCGGCTGAGCCTTATGGTGGCGATAGCGACCATGCTCCAGCCGAAGGCGGCGGGATCGACGAGCGTGGTGTAGCCCCTGATGACACCGGTTTCCTCCAGCCGCCGTACGCGCCTCAGGCAAGGCGACGGCGACAGGCCGATACGCTCGGCAAGTTCGTTGTTGGTGATGCGGGCGTCGGCGCGCAGTTCATGGAGTATCTTGCGGTCGAAATCATCAGCTATCTTCTGCTGCACCTTGCGTCTCCTTGGGCAATTCATTGCGGAGAAGCAGACATGGAGGCCCGAAAATAGCAAGGACTGCATCGCCGGCATCGCATAAATTGCGGCTCGAAACTCCTCGAAAGCAGGGAACACCATGACCGCGCCGCGTCCTTCGAAAACCCATATCGGCAACCATAAGCTCCATCCCGAAACGCTGATGCTGGGCTATGGCTTCGATCCGCAGCTTTCGGAAGGAGCGGTCAAGCCGCCGGTGTTCCTCACCTCCACCTTCGTCTTCAAATCGGCAGAGGAGGGACGCGACTTCTTCGACTACACATCCGGCCGCAAGGAGCCGCCGTCCGGCACGGCGTCCGGCCTTATCTATTCGCGTTTCAATCATCCCAACAGCGAGATCGTCGAGGACCGGCTGTCCGTTTATGAGGGCACGGACAGCTGCATCCTGTTTTCATCAGGGATGTCGGCGATTGCCACGACGCTGCTGGCCTATGCCCGTCCGGGTGACGTCGTCCTGCATTCGCAGCCACTCTATGGTGGCACCGAGACGCTGCTGACGCGCACGCTTGCCGGTTTCGGCATCGGTGCCGTCGGCTTCGCCAACGGCGTCGATGAGGCGTCGGTGCGCGCGGCCGTGAATGTTGCCGCCGCCAAAGGCCGGGTGTCTGTCATACTGATCGAGACGCCGTCCAATCCGACGAACACCCTGGTCGATGTAGCGCTTATGCGGCAGGTCGCCGACGAGCTCGGCTCAAGACAAGGTGTGGCGCCGATCGTCGTCTGCGACAATACGCTGCTCGGACCTGTCTTCCAGAGGCCGATAGAGCATGGCGCCGATATCTCGGTCTATTCTCTGACCAAATATGTTGGCGGTCACTCCGACCTGATCGCCGGCGCTGTGCTCGGCGGCAAGGCGGTGACCAAGCCGATCAAGGCGCTGCGCGGCGCGATCGGCACGCAACTCGATCCGCATTCCTGCTGGATGCTCGGCCGCTCTCTGGAAACACTGTCCATCCGCATGGAAAGGGCAAACGACAATGCCCGGCTGATCGCCGAATTCCTGCGGGATCATCCAAAGGTCGAGAAGGTGCATTACCTGCCCTTCCTGGAGGAGGATACGGCGGCGGGGCGTGTCTACAAGACGCAATGCAGTGGCGCGGGCTCGACATTCTCCTTCGATATAAGGGGCGGGCAGAAGGCCGCCTTCGCGTTCCTGAACGCTCTGCAGATCTTCAAGCTGGCGGTGAGCCTGGGCGGCACGGAATCGCTGGCCAGCCACCCTGCGGCCATGACGCATTCGGGCATTCCGTTCGAGGTGCGGCAGCGCATCGGCGTGCTCGAAACGACGGTAAGGCTGTCGATCGGCGTCGAACACCCAGACGATCTGATCGCTGACCTGACGCAAGGGCTGGCAGCGGCCTGAAAGACACTGGGAATTGCCCTTTTATGCGCCGGTCACAAAAACGTGTGCCGGGATTACATTGCGCCGCCCGATCGTTCACGTTGAGGCATGCGCGCGCCGGGGAGCCGCGACGCATGCGACAGCCACTTGGAGGTTCTACATGCGCAGACAATCCTTTCTGCCGGTGTTTTCGGCACTGGCCATCTCGTCCGCTTTGCTTTTCGTCTCGCCGGCCCTGGCCGAGGTGGTGAAGTACAAGGCAACGCTCGACGGCAGCCAGCAGAGCCCGCCCGTCACCACCAAGGGCAAGGGCACCGCGACTTTCACCTTCGACACCACCAAGAAGAAGCTCAGCTGGAACGTGAAATATTCGGGCTTGAGCGGACCGGCGACGATGGCGCATATCCACGGCCCGGCCGAGATGGGCGCGAACGCTCCGCCGGTTATCCCGTTCAAGGGCAAGATCAAGAGCCCGATCAAGGGATCGGCGACGTTGACCGATGCGCAGGCTGCCGACCTCGAGGCCGGCAAGTACTATGTCAACGTCCATACGGCCGCCAACAAGGACGGCGAGATTCGCGGGCAGATCGACAAGGCGATGTAGTTCGCGAAGGCAGCGCCGCAGGGCGCGCGCGTGGCTTTCACTGGTCGCGCGTGCGGCCGTAGTGCGAATTGTCCTCAAATGTCCTTATTTGTCCGCTGCGGCAAACGGCGTGAACACCTAGTTTGCCTCGGCATCATGGATCGCGACAACTGACCGTCGCCTTCGGGGACACGCTGGGCAATGATAGCGGCCCGGCAATGCAGACCTGCTGGCTTACGGGCCCTTCCTGCTCTGGCAGGCCGTGGACAGCAGTTGGAGCCAGTCCCGCTCGCGCGGGCTGGCCTTCAAACTCCAGTACCCCAACGGGGCAAGGGCAGCCCCGTTTTTTTCTTCAACTTTTCCAGGCTTTCTCGGTACTCAAGCCTTGTCGCGGATCTGCGTCATCGTACGGGTCGGCGTGATCGCCTCCGGATCGAGCCGGATTTCTACGATCGCGGGCTTGCCGCTGGCACTGGCGCGTTCGAAAGCCGGCGCGAAATCCGCCGTCTTTTCCACCGTCTCACCATGGCCGCCATAGGCGCGTGCGAGCGCGGCGAAGTCAGGGTTTTTGAGATCGGTGCCGACGACACGCCCGGGATATTCGCGCTCCTGATGCATGCGGATAGTGCCGTAGATGCCGTTGTTGACGACGATCACCACGATCGGCAGGTCGTATTGCACGGCGGTGGCGAATTCCTGTCCGTTCATCAGGAAACAGCCGTCGCCGGCAAAGGCGACCACGGTGCGGTCGGGATAAAGCGCCTTGGCGGCGACCGCCGCCGGCGTGCCGTAGCCCATCGAGCCGGAAGTCGGCGCGCCTTGCGTGGCAAAGCGGCGGAAACGGTGGAAGCGGTGCACCCAGGTGGCGTAGTTGCCGGCGCCATTGGTCAGGATGGCGTCTTCCGGCAGCGCCTTTTCGAGATAGGTCATGATCGGTCCCATCTGGACCGCGCCAGGACCGGTTTGCGGCGGCGTCGACCAGTCGAGATAGGCGGCATGCAGTTTGGCGGTTTCATCAGCCCATGCCGGCGCGGCGGCCGGCTTGCGCCTGGCGAAGGCTTCGACGAAGGCGGCAGGCGAGGCGTTGATGGCGATTGTCGGCCGGTAGACGCGGCCAAGCTCGCCGGCATCGGCATGGACATGCACCAGCGCCTGGTCGGGATAGGGGCTCTTCAGCAGCGTGTAGTCGGAAGACGGCATCTCGCCCATGCGGCCACCGATCAGGAGGACGACGTCGGCCTGCTTGATCGCCGCAGCCAGCTTCGGGTTGATGCCGATGCCGACGTCGCCGGCATAGTTCTGGTGCAGATGGTCGAACAGCATCTGCCGGCGGAACGAGCAGCCGACCGGCAACGACCACGCCTCTGATATGGCCTGCATCCGCGCCACAGCCTCGGCATCCCAGCGCGTGCCGCCGAGGATAACGAAGGGATGCCTGGCGTTGGCCAGCAGCATTTCCAGCGCGTCGAGCTCCGTGTCACCGGGGCGCGTCTCCACCGGCGTATGCGGAAGCGCTTGCGGCGCCTCGACCTCGCTGGTCAGCATGTCCTCCGGCAGCGAGATGACGACGGGGCCGGGGCGGCCCGACGTCGCCACGGCGAAGGCACGGGTGACGAATTCGGGAATGCGCGAGGCGTCGTCGATCTCGACCACCCATTTGGCGATGTCGCCGAAGAACCTGACGTAGTCGACTTCCTGGAAGGCCTCGCGCTCCTTGGCGTGGCTGGCGACCTGGCCGATGAACAGGATCATCGGCACCGAATCCTGCATGGCGATATGGACGCCGGCCGAGGCGTTGGTGGCGCCGGGGCCACGGGTAACGAAACAGATGCCGGGCTGGCCGGTCAGCCGTCCCTGGCAATCGGCCATCATGGCAGCCCCGCCTTCCTGGCGGCAGACGATGGTGCGGATCGAGGAGTCATGCAGCGCGTCGAGCACTGCGAGATAGGATTCGCCGGGCACGCAGAAAATGCGGTCGGTGCCGTTGGCTTCGAGCGCGTCGACAATCAGTTGTCCGCCGGTCTTCATTTTCCAGACTTCTCCAGTTCGGCAAGGATTTCCTGCGTGTGCTCGCCAAGCCGCGGCGAGGGGCGCTCATAGACAAGCGGCGTGCCCGACATGACCATCGGCGCGCGCACCGAGGGCAGGCGATTGCCATGGCCGTCATCGAGGTCGAGCCGCATGCCGCGCGCGATCGTCTGCGGATCGGCGAACATCTGGCCGATATTGTTGATCGGGCTCGCTGGCACGCCGGCCGCCTCGAGTTTCGCCAGCAACGGATCGCGATCCCAGGTCTTCAGCGCTTCGATGATGCGGGCGCGAAGGTCCACACGGTTGGCGACCCGGGCTGGATTTGTGGTGAAATCGGGATTGCCGGGCAGTTCATCCAGCCCGACCACGGCGCAGAACTTGGCGAACTGGCCGTCATTGCCGATGGCCAGGATGATGTGACCATCCCGGACCGGTAGCCCTTCGTAGGGCGCGATGTTCATATGCGCGTTGCCCATCTGCACCGGCGGCTTGCCGGAGACGAGATAGTTGAGGTTCTGGTTGCCGAGCGCTGAAATCTGGGTGTCGAACAAGGCCATGTCGATGTGCTGGCCTTCACCGGTCTGCCCGGCATGGCGCAGTGCCGCCTGGATGGCGATGACCGAATAGAGGCCGGTGAAAATGTCCGATATGGCGACGCCGGCTTTTTGCGGCTCGCGGCCGGGCTCGCCGGTGATCGACATCATGCCGGCCATGGCCTGGATGATGAAATCGTAGCCGGCGCGCGGCGCGTAGGGGCCGTCCTGGCCGAAACCGGTGATGGAGCAGTAGACGAGACGCGGATTGATCTGGCGCAGGCTGGCATAGTCGAGGCCGTATTTCTTCAGGCCGCCAAGCTTGAAGTTCTCGATCAGCACATCCGCCGTCGCAACCAGCCGGCGCACCGTTTCGGCGCCTTCCGGTGTGGAGAAATCGATGGCGATGGAGCGCTTGCCGCGGTTGCAGGAATGATAATAGGCGGCCGACAGGTTCTCGCCGTCATGGCTCGTGACGAAGGGCGGGCCCCATTTGCGGGTGTCGTCGCCGCCATCCGGGCTCTCGACCTTGATGACGTCGGCGCCAAGGTCGGCGAGCAGCTGCCCGGCCCAGGGCCCGGCAAGGATCCGGGCGAGTTCGATGACGCGGACGCCTCTCAGCGGGGGTTCAGCCATGGATCACCAGAAATTGGTCGGAAACGCAGCCTCTATCAACACCTTGTGCCGCTGTCACGGTTCTTGCGATGGGCCAAGGCCATTACTTCTCAAGCACGCCGTCGGCCCAGGCAGCGAAATCATCCATGATGGCGTCGCGGTTCACCTCGTTCAGGCTTTCGTGGCGGGTGTCGGCGTAAACTGTTGAAACGAGATTCGAAAACCCCATCGCCCGCATCCGTCTGGCGAGATGGGTGATGCCCTTGCCGTAGTCCGAAGCGGGATCCTTCTCGCCACCGACGATGCTGACGGGGAGATCGCGGCGGACATTGGCGAAGGCGGCATCCCTGCCGCCGTTCAGCGCCATCGAGACCACGTCGCGCCACATCGAGATCGATGCATCCCAGCCGCACAGCGGGTCGGCGATGTATTTCGCCACCTCCGCCTCGTCGCGCGACAGCCAGTCGAAAAGCGTGCGGTGGTTGGGCACGGCCTTGCCCCAGGCCTGGAAGGTCAGCTTCGGCAGCAGGCGGGAGGGGACGTCCGAACCCAGCCGCATGCGTTCCCAGCCAAGGATGCCCAGGGCTACCTGCCCAAGCAGGCCTTGGGAAAAATTGCCGTTCCAGATGGCGGCGGCATGAATACGGGACGAATGGCGCAGAAGATAGTTCAGCGCAACGGACGCGCCCATGGAATGGCCGAAGAGGATGACCGGCAGGCCCGGATGTTCGCCGGCGATGAGATCGTGGACGGCGTCGACATCGGCGATCACCTTGGCGGGGCCGTCCTTGTCGGCGAACCGGCCGAGGGGCGCTTCGGGCGCCTTGGTGTGGCCATGGCCGCGATGGTCGTGGACATAGATGTGAAAGCCGCGCCGGGCGAGGAAATCGGCGAAGCGGCCGTAGCGCGCGGCATGTTCGGCAAGGCCATGATTGATCTGGATGACAGCGCGCTGGCCGCCTTCGGCTTCTTTGACGAACAGATTGAGATCGGCGCCGGTCGGAGAGCGGACCATGCGCTGCTGACTGAATGACATGCCGCCTGATCTCCCGTGCCCGCTTTTCTTGTTGTCGGCGTTGTTTGCGCCGGTGCCGGTTTTGCGTCAATCCACCGGGCTTGCTTTCCCGTGACGATGTTTCTTGCCTTTGTTCAACAAAATATCGCAATTCTGACATGGAGACAGCGGCAGTCTGTCGCCCACTTTATTCAGCGGGGATTTTTAATGCGCATTGCGTTTGTTTTCGGATTGGCAGGTCTGGCGGCATCGCTGGCAGGGGTCGCACATGCCGAGGTCAAGATGAGCGGCAGTTTCGTCGCCGATGCATCCTGTCCGGCGACGCAGGCGATCAAGAACGGCAAGAATCCCGGCAATGTCTCCACCGATGCCGGGCAGAGCTACCAGCTCCTGGCCGGCAACAAGGACACGCCGACGCACTATCTCATCGTGGTGCCGGGCGCCGATCCTGAACGCCGCTGGGTCAAGGTCAGTTGCGGACATCTGTCGGGCAGCAATGCCGCCGTAGCGCCGGCGGCGCCGGCTGGGCAGGGAAAGCCCGCGGCTTCGGGAAAGCCCGAATATGTCTTCGCCTTGAGCTGGCAGCCGGCATTCTGCGAAACCAAGTCGAACAAGCCCGAGTGCAGGGCGCAGAACCCGAACGAATTCGACGCCACCAATTTCACCCTGCACGGTTTGTGGCCGCAGCCGAACGGCAATTTCTATTGCCAGGTTTCGTCCGGCGACAAAGCCAACGACAACCCGGCCCACTGGCAGGATCTGCCGCCGGTCAACCTCGATCCCGCCACTCGCGCGGAACTGGACAAGGTGATGCCGGGCACGGCCTCGAAGCTCGAACGGCATGAGTGGATCAAGCACGGCACCTGCTACGGCAAGAGCCAGCAGGAGTACTTCTCCGACGCGCTTAACCTGATGCGCGAGGTGAATGGTTCGCCGGTGCGCGATCTCTTCGCAAAGAACATCGGCGGCAAGCTGACGGCCGACCAGATCCGCGGCGCCTTCGATCAGGCCTTCGGCGCTGGGGCAGGTGACCGGGTGCGCGTCTCCTGCCTCATCGATCCGTCGAGCGGTCGCCGCATGATCGGAGAATTGACGCTCGGCCTCGCCGGCCCGATCGGGCCGAACAGTTCGCTCAAGGACCTGTTGCTGGCCTCTGTGCCGACCAACAAGGCCGGTTGCCCGGTGGGCGTGGTGGATCCGATCGGATTTCAGTAAGCGCGAGGTAGCCCTGCCGGCAAGCCGGCGCGGCTGTCGCGCGTCTGCGAAACGGTGCTATGCTGCCCCTGACTTCATTGGGCGGGGGTTGCAATGGATGGCATCACCGGTGGCGCGCTGGCGCGGCTGGCCTTCTGGGCCAAGGGCATGGTTTCCATCAACGATGCCCGCATGGAGTGGCCGGGCTTTTCCTACAGCGAAGCCGAGTGGGCGCGGATGCGCACGCTGTCGGCGCCGATCGGCGCCGGCACCTACCAGCTGTTCACCTGGGTCAACGCCGCCATCTTCATCGTGATAGCCGCGATCGGCATCGCCGGCGTCTTCCTGCCGCTGGCGACGGTGCTGTTTCCCATACCGGCGCAAACCAGCGCGTTGAAATTCTCCCTGCTGCTCGCCGCCTGCGCCTTTCTCATCATCGGTCTCGGCCTGCCGGTTTCGATGCGGCTTTCGGCCATGCTGGTGGGCGGCAGGACATTGCGTGCCGCACTGGTCCCGGCAGCCGGCGACGAAGCCTTGGCCGCCAAAGTGTCATGGCAGATCAACCGCATCATGCTGATCATGTGCGGCCTGCTGGTGCCGGGCATCCTGCTGTTCATTGCTTACGACATCCAGGCCGGGCCGATCATCACGGCGCTGAAATGGCTGGCGATCGCGCTGATGGCGGTGTCCACGGCGACCGGCATAGTCCGGCAGCGGCAGGGCTAGGAACTGGATTTAGATCTGCGCGGGTTTTGTCCAGGCAATCGCGGCGTCGTGCTCGTTGCCGCCCGGCTCGCCGACAACGCGGTCGCGCCCGGTCGACTTCGCCTTGTAGAGGCGCTGGTCGGCGAGCGCGAACAGGTCGGACAGGCAGCGCGTCGTTTCGCTGACGGTGGAAACGCCGGCGCTGACGGTGACGCCGAAACGGCTGGTCGCGGCCGATGCCTTTACCGCATTGCGGATGCTTTCGCCAAACAGGCGGGCGACGGAATGGGGGCGCGAGCTCAGTATGGCGAACTCTTCGCCGCCGATCCTGAAGACCTGGTCCTGCGCGCTTGCCGCCTCGCCGAGCACGGCTGCTACCGCTTTGAGAACCTTGTCGCCCTCGGCATGGCCGAAGCGGTCGTTGATCGACTTGAAATGGTCGACGTCGACGATCAGCAGGCTGAGCGGCCTGGCCGTGCGCAGGCTCGCCTGAACCGCAGCCTCGCCATCGCTGTCGAAACGGCCGCGGTGCAGCAGGCCGGTCAGGCCGTCGCGGCCGACATGTTCGACAAGCGCCTCATAGCGCTCGCGATAGGTCAGCGTCTCGAAAATGTCGGTCAGGCCGCGCGGCACCTGGATGTCGCGAGCCTCGAACCATTTGAGATAGGCGACGAGCATGGCGCTGAAGGCCAACGCCGCCGCCATCTTGGCGAACCAGCCGCCGAAGAAGACGGCGATCGGCGCGCCGGCGACGAAATGCAGCGCGGTGAAGAAGCCGGCCTGATCGAAGGTGAGCACGCAGGCGACGCAAATCAGGATGCGCGCGAACTGCGCCTGGCGAAGATAGCGGCCGAGCTTCTCGTAGAGCAGGATGAGCAGGATGGCGTCGACGAACAGCAGCGTCGTGCCCCAAACCATCAGCCAGCCCATCTCATCGATGAAGCCGATGTCAGGCGATTTGCCGTCGGGCAGGGGGGCGATGACATGCATGCGCAACAGGAGCACCAGGCCGATCATCAGCGCGTTACCGAGCAGCAGGCCGTAGATCGGCTGGCGCACGGTGGCGGCGTCCTCCTTGATGTAGAGCAGGAGCAGCATCACGAGCTTGCCCGAAAACATCACCGCCGAGCCGGGCGACACCATGCCGAACGGCAAGGCGACGTAGAAGACGCTGGCGAGATAGGTTTCGAGGAAATGCATGACGCCGAGCGCGCAGACGAAGACGCCGAGGCCGATGCGCTTGCGGAAGCGGAAGAGCGTGACCATGACGCTGAAGTAGACGACCGCTTCGGCAAGGAGCAGGACACTGTTCAACACTGCCGTCGATCCATTCTCTCGCGCCAGGAATCACGGCAAACCAGCGATTCCACCCCGATCCTGTTTTGACGCGCAAGGGTTAACCAGATATTTCCGCACGCCTGAAGGCGGTGGAAAACTTCAGCGGCGGCGCACACATATGCGTGTCGGCGGCCGGATCCGGCAAAAGCGATTGCCGTTCGCCGCCGCATCGCCTACATAGCGGCCAACCTCATTCAAATCGGCAAATCCAGTCAGTTTTTCAGGGAAAGCGCGCGTGGCACGCCAGTTCATCTATCATATGTCAGGCCTCTCGAAGGCCTATGGCACCAAGAAGGTGCTCGATAACGTTCATCTGTCCTTCTATCCCGATGCCAAGATCGGCATTCTCGGCCCCAACGGTTCGGGTAAGTCGACCATCCTGCGCATCATGGCGGGGCTCGACAAGGAGTTCCAGGGCGAGGCGTGGCTCGCCGAGGGCGCGACTGTCGGCTATCTGCCGCAGGAACCGCAGCTCGACCCCAACAAGACCGTGATGGAAAACGTCATGGACGGCGTCGCCAAGAAGACGGCCATCATCGAGCGCTACAACGAGCTGATGATGAATTATTCCGACGAGACGGCGGATGAGTCCGCCAAGCTCCAGGACGAGATGGACCGGCTCAACCTGTGGGATCTCGAGCAGCAGGTCGAAATGGCGATGGATGCGCTGCAGTGCCCGCCAGGCGACTCCGAAGTGACGAACCTGTCGGGCGGCGAGCGCCGCCGCGTCGCGCTGTGCCAGCTCCTGTTGCGCCAGCCCGATCTTCTGCTGCTCGACGAACCGACCAACCATCTGGACGCCGAGACCACGGCGTGGCTGGAAAAGCACCTGCGCGACTATCCCGGCTCGGTGCTGATCATCACCCACGATCGCTACTTCCTCGACAACGTCACCGGCTGGATCCTCGAGCTCGATCGCGGCCGTGGCATCCCCTATGAGGGCAACTATACGAAGTATCTCGACGCCAAGGCCAAGCGCCTGATCCAGGAAGGCCGCGAGGACGACGCCCGCCAGAAGTCGATCTGGCGCGAGCGCGAATGGATCCAGTCTTCGCCGAAGGCACGCCAGACCAAGTCGAAGGCACGCATCAAGGCCTATGAGGAACTGGTCGAGCAGTCGCAGAACCGCAAGCCGACCGACACGCAGATCGTCATTCCGTCGAGCGAACGGCTCGGCAATGTCGTCATCGAGGTCGAAGGCCTCAACAAGGGCTTTGGCGATGAACTGCTGATCGAGAACCTGTCGTTCAGGCTGCCGCCGGGCGGCATTGTCGGCGTCATCGGCCCGAACGGCGCCGGCAAGACGACGCTGTTCAAGACCTTCACCGGCCAGGAGAAGCCCGATGCCGGCTCGATCCGCATCGGCGAGACGGTCAAGCTCGGCTACGTCGACCAGAGCCGCGACGCGCTCGACGCCAATAAGACCGTGTGGGAAGAAATCTCGGGCGGCGCCGAGGTCATCAAGCTCGGCAAGCACGAGGTCAACAGCCGCGCCTACTGCTCGTCCTTCAACTTCCGTGGCGGCGACCAGCAGCAGAAGGTCGGCAACCTCTCGGGCGGTCAGCGCAACCGCGTGCACCTGGCCAAGATGCTGAAGAACGGCGGCAATGTGCTGCTGCTCGACGAACCGACCAACGACCTCGACACCGAAACGCTGGGTGCGCTTGAAGACGCGCTGGAGGCCTATGCGGGCTGCGCCGTCATCATCAGCCACGACCGTATGTTCCTCGACCGCATGGCCACACACATGCTCGCCTTCGAAGGCGACGCGCATGTCGAATGGTTCGAAGGCAATTTCGAGGAATACGAGAAGGACAAGCTGCGGCGCCTGGGCGCCGAGGCAGCAGCCCCGCACCGCATGACGCACAAGCGGCTGACGCGGTAAGGATTTCAAGGGGCGGCGAATTTCTCAGGAAACGAGGAGAGCTCCAATGGCTGACTGGTCCGCCGCCCAATATCTGAAATTCGAGGATGAGCGCACGCGGCCTGCGCGTGATCTGGCGGCCCAGGTGCCGGTGGATTTCCCGCGCCGCGTCGTCGACATAGGCTGCGGGCCGGGCAACTCGACCGAATTGCTGGTCGAGCGCTGGCCCGACGCCGAGGTCAGTGGCTTCGATACCTCGCCCGACATGATCGAGAAGGCGAGGGCGCGGCTGCCCAATGTGACCTTCGACCTTGCGGACGCCGCCACATGGCAGCCGGAAAAGCCGGTCGACGTGATCTTCGCCAATGCGGTGTTCCAGTGGCTGCCCACCCATCCGCAGGTGTTCCAGCGGCTGATGGGATTTCTCGCGCCCGGCGGCGCCCTTGCCGTCCAGATGCCCGACAATATGGCCGAGGATTCGCATCGCCTGATGCGGGAAACCGCCGCCGAGGTGCCGTTCGCGGCCAGGATAAAGGGCGCGGCGCGCGCGCCTTTGCCGCCGGTGTCGTTCTACTATGATCTTCTTGCGCCGCTGTCTGACCGGCTCGATATCTGGCACACCATCTACAACCATCCGCTGGCGAATGCCGAGGCGATCGTGGAATGGGTGAAGTCGACCGGGCTGAAGCCGTTCCTCGACCCGCTGGAGGCCGACGAACGCAAGGTCTTCCTGGACAGCTATACCGCAAAGATCGCCAAGGCCTATCCGAAGACGGCCGATGGCAAGGTGCTGCTGCGCTTCCCCCGCATTTTCATCGTCGCCAAACGGGCCGGCTAGGGTATGTCGATCTTCAGGTGAGGCCGGCCTGACCTGAATCGCAACACGTCCTCGGAAGTGAACTGCCTATTCGGCCGCGGCCTTTTCTGTTGCTTGACCTGGTCTGGCTGTCATGCGCAATTCATCTTGCGGGGCCTTGATGGCTCCTGTGGCTGGGGGTGAATATGACAATGAAGAAGTTGCTTTATGGCGGCGGTGTATGCGCGGCGGCGCTGTTGGCGTTTTCGGTTTCGGCTGAGGCCAAGCGGGCACGCTGCTTCACCACGGATGACGGGTATTTCGCCTGCACATACAGGGCGATCGACGATGCCGGCAGCTTCCGCATCTCGGCGCCGGGCTATCCGACCTATGTGCTGGAGATCGACGGGCCGGGCTTCGCCTATGGCTATGTCAATCTCGGCAGCCGCAACGTGGCGTTGCCCGGACAATATGTGCGCAGCCGCGACGACGGCGCCTGCTGGAACAACCCGCAGACCAACACCAAGCTGTGCGCCTGGTGAGCCAGGGTTTGGGCCGGCCTGAAGCTTCGGTTTAAGCCGGCTTAGACGATCGGTTTAAGCCGGCGTAAACTCGCCTGATAGAAAAGTGTTGCGCCGAAGCGTTTCGGCGCCCACATGAAGCCGCAACGCCTGCGGATGGGACGGACTGAAACATGCATCGCGTCATCATCAGCGGCATCGGCGCTGAAATTCCTGAGCCTGTCATCACAAATGAAGAGCTGGTCGAGAGCTTCAACAGCTGGGTCGACATGGAGAATGCGCGCCGCCAGACCACCGGCGAGGCGCCGCTGCAGAAGTCGGACGCCGACTTCATCGTCCACGCCTCGGGCGTGCGCAGCCGCCATGTGATCGAGCGGGAGGGCATTCTGGACCCGGCCCGGATGACGCCGCGCATTCCGGCGCGCCCGGACGATGCGCTGTCACTGGAGGCCGAATTCGGCATCGCCTCGGCCAGGAAGGCACTCGATCATGCCGGGCTCGAGCCTTCGCAGGTCGACCTGATCATCTGCTCGGCCTCGCACCACCAGCGGCCCTATCCGGCGATCGCAATCGAGATGCAGCAAGCGCTGGGAACGGTTGGCGCCGGCTTCGACATGGGGCTTGGCTGCTCGTCCGCCGCCGCGGCCCTGCACATGGCGGTCAATCTGGTGCGTTCGGGCGCGCACAAGCGCGTCCTGGTGACCACGCCGGAGATCATCACCGGCCATCTGAATTTCCGCGACCGGCAGACGCACTTCATCTTCGGCGATGCCTCGGTGTCGATGGTGGTGGAGGGGTTGGCGCAGGGTGACAAGCGGCCCGGGCGCTTCGAGGTGCTCGACACGCGCCTGTGGACGCAGATGTCGAACAACATCCGCACCAATCTCGGCTACCACACCCGAACCGCGCAGGACGATCCCTACATGATCGACCTGGAAGGCAACCTTATCAAGCAGGTCGGCAACAAGGTGTTCAAGGAAGTCACCGTTGCCGGACACAAATTCATCGTCGAATTCCTGGCCGAGCATGGCCTTACGCCTGAGGCCGTCAGGCGTTTCTGGCTGCATCAGGCCAATGCGCGCATGAACGCGATGATCCTGAAGCTGGCGTTCGGCCACGATGTCGGACATGACCGCGCGCCGATGGTACTGGAAAAGCTGGGCAATACGGCGGGCGCCGGCGCCATCGTGGCGCTGTCGGAGAACCATGCAGACATGACGCCCGGCGATTTCGGCCTGATCTGCGCGTTCGGCGCGGGATATTCGATCGGCGGTGCGCTGCTGAGGATGCTTTGAGCCGGTCCTTCAGGCTGGAGCGAAGGGAACCAGCATAGGCACCCGCCTGGCGTAATCGTCATAGGCGGGACCAAGTTCGCCGCGCAGGAAGTGCTCTTCCAGCTTTGCCTTGATGACGACGCCGATGATGAGCAGGGCCGTGCCGGCAATGCCCCAGACCGTGCCCTTGGCCGCCATGGTGGCGAGCACGGCCAGCAGCAGCCCGGTATAGATCGGATGCCGGACCAGCCCGTAAGGCCCGCTGTCGACCACGCGATGATCGGCCTTGGCGGTGATCGAGGCTGACCACAGCCTGCCCAGATGGATGCGCGCCCACCACGCAAAGATGATGCCCGCGGCAACCAGCACGACGCAGACCCAGGCCTCGGCAAGGCTCGGAATCCACAATCTCAATCTGCCCTGATAGCCATGGGCTGGAACCAGAAGCAGGGCGGTGCCCGCCGCCCAGAATATGCGGTAGCGGACTTCCTCCCCGATGGTGGCGCGTTTTTGGGCCGGATCGGCCCACAGCGCCGCCGCGATCCATGTGACCACCCAGATCAGCCAAAGCGCTGCGATTGCCGCTCCGGGACGCATCACGAACCTCCGTCGACCGCCTGGACGCCACCATGAAGCGGGTGCAGCGCGGCGGCAATGCGGCGCTGCACCGGCTTTCGGTCAGAAGATCGTGATCGGCGGGGAGCCGCATCTTCCTGTTCGTCAATGCGCGGCGGCGGTCGCGGCCGCGACGAGCGCATCGCCTGTGTACTGCCGGTCTCCAATGCCCCAGCCGCCGTCGGGCGCGTTGAGGATGTTGATCCAGGTGTTTTCGGGCTTGTGCCCGGGGACGCTGAGTTCGTCGACGATTTTGGCTGCGGCGCCGATGAAGGCATTGCGGGCCTCGATCGAACCGAGGCCGATATTGGGGAGTTTCAGCTCGACCATGACGACGGGCCGATTTTTGCCGCCGGCATAGATGTGATGCGGCGGCAGTATGTGGACCGTGCCGCCGACGATGGCGGTGAAGAACGGATTGCCTGACGCGCCGGAAGCTTCGATCAGGGCGGCGCTGAGGCGCGGCAGGATTTCGCGCTCTCCGGCTGATGTCAGTACGTCTTGGGGCGCTGTTACGGTGATCGGCATCGGACTTTTCCTGTTCCAGGGTTGCATGGCCTCGCCGGCAGCGGTTTCTTCCGGCTTGCCATGTTTCGTATCAATTGTTACGTTACGAGCGTCGGATGAGTCAACAGGTTTCGTAACGATCGATATGAATAATTTGGAAAAGCCTCGCGGCGGCCGGCCGCGCGCCTTCGACCCCGACAGGGCGCTCGATGCGGCGATGCATCTGTTCTGGGAACATGGCTATGAGGCGACGTCGCTGGCCATGCTGCGCGAGGCGATGAGGCTGACGCCGCCGCAGATCTACAACGCCTTCACCGACAAGGAGACCTTGTTCCGCAAGGCGCTGGAGCGATATCACCAGACCGAGATCGGCTTTGCGCTGGAGGCGCTCAGCGCGCCGGTACCGACGCACGAAGCGATCCGGCGCTTGCTAATGGGCGCGGCGGAAACCTATTCCAGGCCGGGCAAGCCGGGCGGCTGCCTGTTCATCAGCGGCGGGCTGGCAACGTCGCCGCAGGCGCAAGCCATTGCCGATGAACTCAAGACCTATCGCAAGGCAAGTGAAGCAGCGATCGCCGGGCGGCTGGAGAAGGGCAGGGCATCGGGCGAATTGCCGGAAGGCTTCCCGGCGGAGGCCTTTGCCAAATATCTCGCCGGGGTCATGAACGGCATGTCGATCCAGGCGCGCGACGGCGCTTCGGCCGAGGAGTTGCGCGTTCTCGCCCGGACCGCTCTTGCGGTCTTGCCGGGCGAGGGGCAAAAGCAGGACCAATCCAAGGACTGAAGCCCATGCTCGATCTTTTCCCGGAGGCCGAAAAGCCGGTCGAAATCATCCCGTCCAGAAAGTTCTCCGCGCGCGCGGCAGCGCTCTACGTCGCGCCGTCGGACCATTTCCAGACACGCCCGGTGGCCGAATTGCGGCTCGGCTTCGACGGCATTTCGGGCGATTTCCACGTTGGGCCGACACGGCGCTCCGGCGGGCGCGAACCCTGGTATCCGCGCGGCACCGAGATGCGCAACGAGCGGCAGCTTTCCATCGTGGCGGCGGACGAACTCGCCATCGTCGCCGAACGGATGGGGCTGGCCGAGATCAGGCCGGAATGGATCGGCGCCAATCTGGTGATCGAGGGCGTGCCGCGCCTTTCCATGTTGCCGGCCGGTACGCTGCTGTTCTTCAAGGGCGGCGTGACCATCAAGGTCGACGCGCAGAACGCACCATGCCGTCTTGCCGGCCGTTCGATCGCCGAAAACGCCGGCATGGCCGACATCGAAGCCGGTGCGCTGCTGTTTCCGAAAACCGCGAAGCGACTGCGCGGCCTCGTCGCCTGGGTCGAAAAGCCGGGAACGATCAAGGCCGGTGAAGAGATATCGGTGCGCGTGCCGGAGCAGTGGATTTATCGGGCTTGAGGGCGGGGCTACGCCGCAATGGAGCGGCGTAGCCGAAACTCGAAGGGGCCTCAGCCCTTGCGGTTCTTCCTGGCGCCTTGCGCCATGACGGAAACGTGGTCCCACTTTTCCCATGTGGCGATGCGGTTGGCATATTCCTGCTTGATCATCGGCAGGCCGCCATCGCCGAAGAACACCCGAAGCGGCGGCTCGGCCGCGTCGACGATGGCCAGCATCGCCGGGCCGGTTGCCTCGGGATCGCCGGCGACGGAATTGGCGCGGCGCTCGGCCATCTTGGCGCGGGCGGGCGCATAGGCCTCGATCGGCTTCGAGATCTTGGCGGAGGCCCCCGACCAGTCGGTGGAGAAGCCGCCGGGCTCGACCAGCGTGACATGAATGCCGAATTCCGCGACCTCGATGCTGAGCGACTGGCTGAAGGCTTCGAGCGCCCATTTCGAGGCGTGGTAGAGGCCAAGCGAGGCAAAGGCGTTGACGCCGCCGATCGACGAAATCTGGATGATGTGGCCGGACCGCTGCGCCCGCATGATCGGCAGGGCCGCCTGGGTGACCCAGAGCGCGCCGAACACATTGGTCTCGATCTGGTCGCGCGCTTCCTGTTCTGAGACTTCCTCGATGGCGCCGAAATGGCCGTAGCCGGCATTGTTGATGACGACGTCGAGCCGGCCAAAGCGCTTGTGCGCTTCGGCGATTGCCGCGTCGACGGCCTTCTTGTCGTTGACGTCGAGCTTCATGGCGGCGACGTTGTCGCCGTATTTCTCGACGAGATCGGCGAGCGTGCCGGCGTCACGGGCGGTCGCGGCAACGCGGTCGCCACGCGCCAACGCGGCCTCGGCCCAGACGCGGCCAAAGCCCTTCGACGATCCGGTGATGAACCAAACCTTTGATGTCATGATGTGGAATCCTTGCCCCTGCGGGCGCAATTTCTGGTGAAAGCGGAGGCTTCTCCGCTTTGGGGCATATACGGTCGATCCCCCGATTTTCCAGAGGCGAGGGGGAATCTTTTTAAGTCAGCCGTCCCGGGCGGTCAGGGGTACTTCACCTGATGGGACCAGGCCGGGTCGTCGTGCTTTTGCCAATAGAGTGCCATCAGCCGGCTGGTGATCGGTCCGACGTTGCCGTCGGCGATTGCCGCGCCGTCGATCCGCGTCACCGGCATGATGCCGCCGGCGGTCGAGGTGATGAAGACCTCGTCTGCTCCACGCAGCGCCGCGACGCTGACATCGGTCGCCGCGGCTGAAAGGCCGGCCTCCGCGCAGAGGTCGAAGACGGTGCGCCTTGTGATGCCGGGCAGCACGCCGATGGCCGGCGTCGACAGCTTCCCGTCTTTGACACAGAAGACGTTGAAGCCCGGGCCTTCGGCGACATTGCCGTTGAAGTCGAGGATGAGCGCGGTATCGGCGCCGCGGTCATAGGCATCGTAGAGGCCGCGCACCAGGTCGAGCCAGTGGTAGTTCTTGATCGCCGGGTCGATCGAGGCCGGCGGAATGCGCACCTTATCGCTGATCGCCACATGCAGGCCGCGCCGCAGCTGCTCGGGATTGGCGACAGAGCCGAACGGCACGGCGAAGGCCATGAACCGGTTGACCGCCTGGCGCGGGTCGCGGCTGAAGGTTGGCGAGGCGCCGCGCGTGCACAGCATTTCGACATAGGCGGCGCGATGGCCCGACAGGGCAACGCAATTGTGCAGGATTTCGCTCACGCCGGTGCGATCGAAAGGGATCGTCATGCGCAGCTTTTCCAGACCGCCGAAGAAGCGGTCGAGATGCAGGTCGAGCCGGAAGAAGCGGCCGTTCCAGACATGGACGGTGTCGTAGGTGGCGTCGGAATGCAGGAACCCCCAGTCCAGCACGGAAATCTTGGCTTGCGACATCGGCAGGTACTGGCCGTCAAGGAAGGCGATGCCGTCCGGATAGGCGTGCGGGTCGACGTGACGGTCGCTGACCGCAGGCAGCGACGTTGTTTGCTGCATTGCCTGGCTCATGGGGCCTCCTGTCGCGCTAGGCGGTTTGGCAGCTTACCGGTGCCGGACAGCAGGTATAGGGCCAATCGCCGGGCGCTGTTCGTCCTCCGCGATGATCTCAGCGATACATTGGATTAGAGTTGCCTTATGATCCGATGGCTCGAAACGGGAGGGGGATATGGGCAGACTTGGGATCGTTGTCGCGGCCTTGTCGATTTTTGCCGCCGCGAGCGAAGCCAGCGCGCAATGCGCGAAGGAGGGCGAGGAACTCTGCCAGAACGGGCAGACCTATCGCTGCGAGAAGACCGGCAGCGAGCTGACGCCGATCTTCCAGAACCTGCCTTGTACGGTGAACGCGCCAGCGGCGTCCCTGAACGGCACCTGGGTCGGCAGCGGCCATCAGAACCCGGCGGGCGATGCCGGCGCCGACTGGTCGATCGCCATGACGATCAACGACGGCGGCGCGTCGATCGATTATCCGTCACTCGGCTGCGGCGGCTCGCTGTCGCAGACATCGAGAGACAACATGTCAGCCGAATTCCACGAAAGCATCACCTACGGCCAGGACAAGTGCATCGATGGCGGCAATATCACCGTGCGGTTCTTCAAGGGAAATCTGTCCTGGACCTGGTTCGGCCAGGCCAATGGCCAGCCCTACAACGCAATCGCGGTGTTGACGCGACAATAGTCGGCGACCTCATTCCTCCTCGTCATCGGCGTCGAGCAGGCGCGTGGCGCGCCAGCGTGTGAGCACGATGTTGGTCTGCTCGATGACGAAGAACCGCGCCGAGTCGCGGTCGTAGCCCTCGGCCAGAAGTTTTTCGTAGTCGGTATGGGCGTGGCGGACATGGGCGATGGTCGCCAGCCAAACGGCGATGGTGGGCGGCAAGGTCTTCATGTGCACGGAGCCGGCGTCGGCACGGATCTTCTCCATGTCGGCGTAAGGCGCCAGAGGCAGAAGCGCCGTCAGTGCCTTGGCGATGGCGCGGCGGCGGCCGGTCGGAGCTGTCATCGCCGTACCCTGTCAGCTTCTTCACGCCCCTCGATGATCGCTTCAGGCCAGGCGTCGGTCGAGGCGTAATAGGGCTTTATGTCGATGACCGGGGTGCCGTCGAGCACGTCGATGGCGTCGATGTCGATGCGCCCGGCGTCGATATCGAGCCGCACCAGCCTCGCCACATGCAGGCCGATCGGATTCGGCCGGGCAGGGGAGCGCAGGCCGAATACGCCTTTGGCTTCAGCCGCATGGCGGGGTTTCTGCACAATCAGATTCCGCGGCGCGTGGTGCAGCCAGGACAGGATGACGATGTGGCTGGCGCGCTCCAGGCCGCGCAGGCCGCCACGGTAAGGTGGCTCAATCGTCAGCGCCGCCGGCTGTCCGGTCTCGCGGGCTGCGCGCATGTTCTTCGGGCAGTTGTCCCGCACCGTCCAGGGCGAGGTGATGCGGCCGATGAAGATCACGCCGCCATCCGGCGGCATCGTCGCCGGGTCGTGGTGCAGCCTCTGCTCGCCCTCGCGCGCCTCGAACATCTCGCGCGGTGCGCTCATCGGGGGCCCTTCCTGGTGATGCATGTGTTGGTGACGAATGTCATGGCCCCAAGACCGCTACACGTTTTTGGGCTCGGTGCACCCAGAAATCACGCGTGCGGCATTTTCTTGTCCGGAAGCGACATAGCGCTTGCAAGGGTCTGAAAATCGACATAAACATATGTTTATATCTTTTTCAAACTGAATGCGCTGAAAAGAGAATATGCCGATGCATGTCGCGCTCGACACCATGGTGGACACATTGAAGGCGGCGGCCGAATCGAGCCGCCTGCGCATACTGGCGCTGCTGTCGCGCGGCGATCTCACGGTCTCCGATCTTACCGAAATTCTCAGCCAGTCGCAGCCGCGCGTTTCGCGCCACCTCAAGCTCCTGCTGGAGGCCGGGCTGATCGGCCGCTACCAGGAAGGGTCGTGGGCTTTCTTCCGCCTGTCGGATGCCGATTCCGCCAGGGATTTCGTGCTCGGGCTGGTTTCCGGCATTCGCGGCGCCGATCCTCAGGTCGAGCGCGATCTCGAACGGCTGGCTTCGGTCAAGCGCAAGCGGCAGGACAGGGCGGCCGAGTATTTTTCGGTCAATGCGGCAAGCTGGGACCATATCCGCTCGCTGCATGTGCCGGACCGCGCCGTCGAGGCGGCGATGCTCAAGCTGGTCGGCAAGCGGCCGTTTCAGTCGATGCTCGACCTTGGCACCGGTACCGGGCGGCTGCTCGAAATCTTCTCGCCGCTCTACCGGCGAGGCGTCGGCATCGACATGTCGCGCGAAATGCTGACCGTGGCGCGCGCCAATCTCGACAAGGCCGGCGTCTCGAACGCCCAGGTGCGGCAGGGCGACATCTTCTCGCCGCCGGTCGAGCGCGATGCCTTCGATCTCGTCACCATCCACCAGGTGCTGCATTATCTCGATGATCCGGCGCGCGCCATCCACGAGGCGGCGCGGCTTTTGCGCCCGGCCGGCCGCCTGGTCATCGTCGACTTCGCGCCGCACACGCTGGAGTTTTTGCGCGACGAGCACGCGCATGCCAGGCTCGGCTTTTCCGACCGGCAGATTGGCGAATGGTTCGCCGAGGCCGGGCTCGATCTCGAGGACAGCCAGGAGTTCGAACCGCGCGGCGGCAACGAGGCGCGGCTGACGGTCAAGCTGTGGCTTGGCCGCGACCGCCGCCTGCTGATCGCCGATCCTTCCAACGATAGCCGGCAGATAAGGGAAATCGCCTGATGAACCAGTTCCGTTTTTCCCGCCGCCCCGACATTGGCGACAAGGTCAGGGTTTCCTTCGAATTCTTTCCTCCCAAGACCGACGAGATGGAGGCCCGGCTGTGGGACACCGTCACGCGGCTGGAGCCGCTGCAGCCGAAATTCGTTTCGGTGACCTATGGCGCCGGCGGTTCGACGCGTGAGCGCACGGCGCGCACCATCAGCCGCATCCTGAAGGAGACCAGCCTGACGCCTGCCGCGCACATGACCTGTGTGGATGCCGCCCGCCATCAGGTCGACGCGGTGATCCAGGAATTCGCCGACATGGGCGTGAAGCGCTTCGTCGCCCTGCGTGGCGATCCGGCCGCGGGCGTCGGCACCGCCTACCGGCCACATCCGGATGGCTACGCCAATGGCGCCGAGCTGGTCGGAGCGCTGAAAGGCGCCGGCGATTTCGACATATCGGTCTCGGCCTACCCGGAGAAGCACCCGGAAAGCCCCGACTTCGCCACCGACATCGACATGCTGAAGCGCAAGGTCGACAATGGCGCGACGCGGGCAATCACCCAGTTCTTCTTCGACAACGATCTCTACGAGCGCTATGTCGAGCGCGCGCGGCGCGCCGGGATCTACATCCCGATCGTTCCGGGCATCCTGCCTGTGCACAATTTCACGCAGGTCGCCAATTTCTCGGCCCGCTGCGGCGCACTGGTGCCGGCGTGGCTCGCCGAACGCTTCGACGGCCTGCAGAACGATCCGCAGACCCATGCACTGGTGGCGTCCGCCGTCGCGGCCGAACAGGTGCTGGACCTTGTCGAGCGCGGCGTGGGCGATTTCCACTTCTACACGATGAACCGGGCCGACCTTGTGTTCGCTATCTGCCACATGATCGGCATCCGCTCCCACGAGGCGGAAACGGCAGGCTCCGCCGCTGCATAAGGAAAGTCTAAATAAGCAAAAGGCCGGGTAAAAACCCGGCCTTTCGAATTGTCTGGACTATTTGGTGCTGGTCTTCCCCGTTCTTGGCGGGTTCAGGGAAGGACGCCCATAATGAGGGCGCCGATGAAAGCAAACGCAGCACAAATCATCAATGCGTTGATTGGCCTCGTAAGTCCCATGACATAGCCTCCTCTTAAAGAGCTATGTCATGGAGTCTAGGTTCATTTGTGCCACAGGCAAGCGGAAAATGTGCTGCATTGCGACGTAATTGCCGGATTTGCGACCTCGCTTTTGCCGTTAGGCGTTGAAACTCCTCGGCAAAAAGGCGCTTCGGACCTGTGAATAAATTGTGGCGGGATGGTGTCGCCAGCGTGTCATGGCAGCGCTACATCAGAGAAAGTCGTCTCGACTTTCGCGTCACCACGGCGCCAACCCCTCCGAGAAGTCGCCTTCGACTTTCGCGTCGGTGCGGTTCTCTTCAACGCCTTCCAAGCAGCCGCCCGTCGATGGTGACGAGGCCCAGGCCGATGAGTATGACGCCGCCGATCTCGAACAGTTCGAGCCGCTCGCCCAGGAAGAGGAAGCCGAGCAGGAGGGCGCTGGCGGGTACGACGAGCGTGACCAGCGAGGCGTTGGTGGCGCCGGCCGACGCGACCAGATTGAAGTAGAGGATATAGGCGAAAGCGGTGGAGAGCAGCGCCAGTGCCAGCACCGCGGCCCACACCGGAGGCGAGGCGGAGAACAGGCCGGCAGGGCCATGTGCGACGAGCACGATCGGGATCATGATGATGGTCGAAGCCGTCAATTGCCCGGTGGCGACGACAGGCGAAGGCACGCCCTTGAAGCGGCGGGCGACCATCAGGGCGACGGCGTAGGACAGGGATGCGCCGATCAGCGCGAATTTGGCCCAGACCGGACCGCCAAGGCCGGCAAGCAGGCCCGGGCCGATCATCACGGCCGTGCCGGCGACGCCGAGCGCGATCCCGGCCAGCTTGTTCCAGGAGAGTTTTTCGTCCGACGTCATCGCATTGGCCAGGATCAGCGTCCAGAATGGCGTCGTTGCGTTCAGCACCGAGGCGACGCCGGCGCCAAGCTCCGTCTGGCCGGCAAAGATAAGCGAGAACGGCACAACGTTGTTGGTGAAGGCCAGCAGGAAGAACAGACCGGCATGAGGCAGGGCAAGGCGGAAGGACGGCCCGCGCAGGCCGAGATAGATCTGCAGCGCGATCGCGGCGATGGCGACGCGAAACAGCACCAGCACCAGCGGGTGGAGCTCCGCGACGGCGATGCGGGCAAAGAAGAAGGAGCCGCCCCAGATCGCGCCGAGCAGCAGCAACTGCCCCCAGTCGGAAAGCGTCATCGGTCCGCGTTGTGCTGAAGTTGCTGATATCGTCATGCCGATCGTCTCCCCCAAACGGCCGGAATGCCGCCGACCGGCACAATCCTTAGCGGGTTCACGGTCCGGCACCACCCGAAACCTGATCGATATCAGTCGGCAAAGGCTAATGCCCGGCCGTCAGCGGCACGAGACACAGAATTGTTTTCATTCGCGGCTAGCTTGGATTAATTGTGCATAGCTGAAGTCAGGGATTCGTCCATGCAGCGATTCGAGAATGCCCGCGAGGCGGCTTTGGCGCTTCGCCCGGACGATCCGGTCTATTGCTTCCGCCCGCAGGTGCTGAAGGCCGATGCCAGGCAATTCATGGGCATGTTCCCCGGCAAGACCGCCTATGCGGTCAAGACCAATGGCGAGCAGATCGTGCTGAAGACGCTGGTCGAGGCCGGCGTCACCGCCTTCGACGTTGCCTCTCCCGGCGAGTTCGCGGCCGTGCGCGCCGTCTCCCCTGACGCCGAAATGCTCTACATGCATCCGGTCAAGGCGCAGTCGGACATCAAGCTTGCGCTTGAGAAATACGGCATCCGCGTCATCTCGCTCGACCATGAGGACGAGATCACCAAGCTGACGCGCGTGGTGCGGGCGCTCGATATCGACCCGGGCGCGGTCAGCGTGTTCGTGCGCGTGCAGACCAAGGGGCATGCCGCCTACGAGCTGTCGAAGAAATTCGGCGCCGGTCCGGCCTACGCCGTCGAACTCGCCGAGCGGCTGAACCGCACCGGCTACAAGGTCGGGCTCTGCTTCCATGTCGGCAGCCAGATCGAGGACCCCGACACTTACGAGCGGGCTCTGGCTTCGGCCGACTGGGTGCGCAACCGGCTGACCTTCGATATTGCCGGCCTCGATGTCGGCGGCGGTTTTCCGGCCGAATACGGAAATGATCCGAACCGCAAGCAGATCGAGATGCCCTCGCTCGGCCAGATCATGTCGCGGCTGTCGGGCGACCTCAAGGAATATCAGTTCGACCAGATACCCCTGGTGGCGGAGCCGGGCAGGGTGATCGTGGCGCGCTGCCTGTCGCTGATCGTGCGGGTGCTCCTGCGCAAGGGCAAGCGGCTCTACATCAATGACGGCATCTGGGCGTCGCTGTCGGATTCATGGACCGGCAAGATCACGCTGCCGGCGCGCTTCATCCCCGATCCGGCGATCCGCACGCGCAACGGCCAGGAGAGCAAGATCGTGCCGTTCAAGGTCTGCGGCGCGACCTGCGATTCCGTCGACATCCTGTCCCGGCCATTCTGGCTGCCGGAAACGGTGGACACGGGCGACTGGATCGAGATCGGCCATATCGGCGCCTATTCGCTGTCGCTGCGCACACGCTTCAACGGCTTCTATCCGGACACCTTCGTCGAGGTGACCACGCCCTTCGACGAGGGCGACGCGCCGCAGGGCTTCGCGAGTTTGGAGACGATGGCGGATTAGCGAACGAGGTAGGGCAGTATGGGAGTAGGGCAGTAAGGCAGTAGGGGAACAGGAAAAGGCTTGGTTAAAGCCTATGGCTTCGGACAATCTTCTACTGCCCTACTGCCCTACTGCCCTACTGCCCTACTGCCCTAC
>NZ_JAFKIC010000380.1 GCF_017306585.1 Mesorhizobium sp.
CGCGGCGCTGCCCCTCATCCGCCTGCCGGCACCTTCTCCCCGTATAGTGACGGGGAGAAGGGACTGACAGCGGCGTCGCCGTCTTTTCTGCAGCGTCGATGATTGGCGAAATCATCGACGCCAGCCCCTTTCTCCCCGTCACTGTACGGGGAGAAATGTCCGGCAGGACAATGAGGGGCGGCGCAAACGGCCGGCTATATTTCGCCCGAACTATTCACCGGAGCTTAAACGAAGCCTACGCCCCGTAGCCGATGATGCCCTTGACCTCGAGGAAGTCGTGGATCGCCCAGTCGGCGTATTCGCGGCCATTGCCGGACTGCTTGTAACCACCGAAGGGCGCGAACGTATCCCACTCAGGATAGTTGATCGACACCTGGCCGGCGCGGAGCTGAGCCGCGACCTTACGGGCGTGCTCGATGTCCTGCGACTGGACGTAAGCGGCAAGGCCATAGACCGTGTCGTTGGCGATCTTCACGGCGTCGGCGTCGTCGTCATAGGAAATGACCGACAGCACCGGCCCGAAGATTTCTTCCTTTTCGATCGTCATGCCGGGCTTCACATGGCCGAACACTGTCGGGCGCACGTAGTAGCCGCGGTTGAGATGCTCCGGCCGGCCGGGGCCGCCGGTGACCAGCGTTGCACCCTCCTTGATGCCGGCTTCGATCAGGCCCTGTATCTTGTTGAACTGGAGCTCGCTGACGACCGGGCCAAGCTTGGTCTCTTCGTTGCGCGGGTCGCCGACATTGTGGGCCTCGGCCGCCTTCTTGGCGATGGCGAGCGCCTCGTCGTGGCGGGCGGCCGGCACCAGCATGCGGGTCGGCGCGTCGCAGGACTGGCCGCTGTTGCCGAAGCAACCCTCGACGCCCTTGCGCACCGCCGTTTCGAAATCGGCGTCGGGCAGGACGATGTTGGCGGACTTGCCGCCCAGTTCCTGCGCCACCCGCTTGACGGTCTGCGCCGCCGTCTGCGCGACGATGATGCCGGCGCGGGTGGAACCCGTGAACGAAACCATGTCGACATCGGGATGGCCGGCCATGATCTGGCCGACATCCGGGCCGGTGCCGTTGACCATGTTGTAGACGCCCTTCGGCGTGCCGGCGGCTTCCATCACCTCGGAGAAGACAATGCCGCTGATCGGCGCGATCTCGGACGGCTTCAGCACCACGGTGCAGCCGGCGGCGATGGCCGGCGCCACCTTGCAGACGATCTGGTTGAGCGGCCAATTCCAGGGCGTGATCAGCGCGCAGACGCCGATCGGCTCCTTGACCACCATGGTGCCGCCGCGCTTCTCGGAAAACTCATAGTCTTCCAGCGCCTTGATGGTCGCTTCCATATGCGCCCTGCCCGCCCAGGCCTGCGCCTCGCGGGCCCAGGTGATCGGCGAACCATTTTCCTGACTTACGGCCTGGGCGATGTCCTCATAGCGTTCGTTGTAGACTTCGAGGATGCGCTTCAAGAGCTTCAGGCGCTCGGCTTTGCTCGTCTGCGAGAAGGATGGAAAGGCGGCCTTGGCTGCGGCGACGGCCTTGTCGACGTCGGCTTTCGAGCCG
>NZ_JAFKIC010000199.1 GCF_017306585.1 Mesorhizobium sp.
TCCTTTGCCATCTGGATGATTTCAGCATGGCGCGGCGACAGGTACATCTGGCAAGCTCCCGTTTTCGTTTTTCTTGCTTATAACCGAAAACGAAAACGATGAAAAGGCATAAGCCGGCTAATTGAATTTGCCTGATAGCAAAGGCAAAGTCCGGCGCAATGCCGAAGCGTCCCTATCAGGCCATGCCGCGCGCGATTTCGGTGATGACGGCGAAAGCAGAATCGACATCATCCCGTGTCGCTTCGAACTGTCCGACCTGAAAGCGGATCGCCACCCGCCCATCAACCCTCGTCTGCGTCAGGTAGATGCGGCCATCATCGTTGATCGCATTCACCAGGCGCAGATTGTGCTCGTCGGCGTCGGCGCCCGAAGCAACCCTGTGCCGGAACGAAAACAGCGACAGCATCGGTTCGCTGACGATTTGGAAGTCCGCTTCACCCGCCAGCCGCGCTGCAAGTCCCTCGCTCCAGGCGACGTGGTTGCGGATCATGGCGCGCAGGTTCTCCAATCCATGGGCGCGCAGCAGGAACCACAATTTGAGGGCGCGGAAGCGCCGACCGAGCGGCACCGACCATTCGGAGTAATTGATGACGCCGTCATGGCCATGGGTCTTCAAATAGTCCGGCTTGATGGCGAGCGTCCTGACATGGCTTTCGGGGTCGCGCAGGAACTGGATCGAGCAGTCGAACTGCGCGCCAAGCCATTTGTGCGGGTTGAAGACGATGGAATCGGCACCTTCGACACCGGTCCAGAAATGCCGGTATTCCGGGCAGATCATCGCCGACCCTGCCCAGGCGGCGTCGACATGCAGATAGAGCCCATGCCGCTTGGCAATCGCGGCAGCCGCGGCAATGTCGTCGGTGCCGCCGGTGGAGGTGCCACCGACGCAGGCGATGATGCCGGCCGGCAGCAGGCCGGCCTGCCTGTCGGCGACAATCGCCGCCTCGAGGGCCGCCGTGTCCATGGCGCGAAAGCGGCCGCTGACGGGAATGCGCACGAGATTGTCCTCGCCGATGCCCGCGACCCAGATCGCCCGGTCGATCGAGGTATGTACCTGGTCGGAGGAATAGATGCGCAGCCTCGCCTGCCCCGCCAGCCCCTTCTTGTTGCCTTGCCAGTCGAGCGCGCGCTCGCGCATGGTCAACACCGCATTTAGCGTGGCCGACGAGGCCGAATCCTGGATCGCCCCGGAAAACCCTTCGGGAAGGCCGAGCGCCTGTCGCATCCAGTCGACGGCGCGCGTCTCAAGTTCGGTCGCCGCCGGCGATGTCTGCCAAAGCATGCATTGGGCGGCCATCGCCGACACCAGGTACTCCGCCACCACCGAAACGGGCGCGGCGTTGGCCGGAAAATAGGCGAAGAAACGCGGATGCTGCCAATGGGTCATCCCGGGCACGATCTTGTCTTCGAAATCGGCGAAAATCCTGTCCATCGGTTCGGCGTTTTCGGGCGGCGACGCCTCGATGCTCCGGAAGATATCTCCAGGCGCAACCGCCGGACGCACCGGCAGATCACGCAGGCTTGCCCGATAGTCGGCGCCCCAGTCGGCGGCGCGCCGCGACCAGTCGCGGAATTCTTCGTTGTTCATGCATCCTCCCAAGCGACGCGCAAATGCCAGCCAGGCCGGCGCAGCCATTTCATTAACACGTTAATTATATCAAGGCAACCGGCCTGAGCAGGCCAGGCGCCCTCACCCCGGAAAATCCGGCAGGCTGGCAAAAGCCGTCTTCAGCGCGTTCGACCAGCCTTCCGAAATGGCGCGATAGTACGGGTCGTCCTGGCCGATCCGCTTCTTCAGTCCGACCTGGAAAGCGTCCTTCTCCAGGAAAAGCAGATCGAGCGGCAGGCCGACGGACAGGTTCGACTTCAGCGTCGAATCGAACGACACCAGAAGCAGCTTCACCGTCTCGGCCAGGCTCATCGTGCGCTCATAGGCGCGGATGATGATCGGCTTGCCATATTTGGTCTCGCCGATCTGGAAGAACGGCGTGTCGTCGGTCGATTCGATGAAATTGCCTTCGGGATAGATCATGAACAGGCGCGGCGGGCTGCCCTTGATCTGGCCGCCGAGGATGAAGGAGGCGTTGAAATAGGAATCGGCCTTGTCGCCTGTCGGCGAGGATTGCGCGATGACCTCTTTCACCGTGTCGCCGACCAGCCGCACCGTCTGATACATGGATGGCGTTTCGAGCAGCTTCTCATGGCGGTCCGTCACCGCCTTGGTGCGCTCGTCGAGCAGGCTGACCACCGCCTGCGTGGTCGCCAGGTTGCCGGCCGACATCAAGACGATGACGCGCTCGCCGGGCTGCTCCCAGACATGCATCTTCTTGAAGGTGGAGATCGAATCCATGCCGGCATTGGTGCGCGTGTCCGACATGAAGACGAGCCCGCGATCGATCTTGAGGCCGACGCAATAGGTCATGGTTTCTCTTCCGGCAGTTCGTCCCTGAGCATGATGCCGAACAACAACACGCCCCATCTCGTTGACCAGGAGACGGATGGAGATTTCAGGCCGATTCGACCCCGAGCATCCGGCTCCGGCCGATTACTGCTCGACGCTGACGGTCACGGCAAGCTTCTCTTGCGCCTGGCCGAGCAGAATTCCTGAAACCGGCGAGGCATCGCGATAGTCGCGCCCGATGGCTATTCTCACATAACGCTCATCGGGAGAGATACCGTTGGCGGGGTCGAAGGCAACCCATCCGAGGCCCGGAACATGCGCTTCGGCCCAGGCATGGCTGGCCGCCTGCTCGACGGCGGCGTCCATCATCAGATAGCCACTGACATAACGCGCCGGGAAACCTATGGCGCGCGCCGCGGCCGCGAAGATGTGACTGTGGTCCTGGCAGACGCCGGTCTTCAGTGCCAGGGCTACCTCCGCCGGTGTCGCCGCGTTGGTGGCGCCGGAGGTATAGGCGACGCGCTCTCCGATAAGCGCCATCAGCCGGTGCAGCCTCTCGATATCGGTTCCCTGGCCGGCGGCCTCGGCCAGTTCGCGGACACCCTTGCCGATCGTCGTCAGGGGTGTTTCCTGGGTGAACAGCCAGAGCGGCGCGAAACCCTGATGCGGTCCACTGACACCTGATGTGTCGCGCGTCATCACTTCGCCGGAGGCCTCCACGGTGATGGTGTTGTGACCGCCCTCGATGCTCACCAGCCTTGTGTCATTGCCGAAATGGTCGGCAAAACGGACTTCCTCACGCGCGCCATCGATCTTGATCGCCCATGCATTGACTGTCTGCGTCTGTCCGCTGAGCGGCAAAAGCCTCAGTCGCTGCAGCAGATACTGCACCGGTGCATCGTAGCTGTACTCGGTCCGATGGGTGATCTTGAGCCGCATCGCCATCTTCCGCTCAGTAGAACCGATAGTCCTGCGCGATCTCGTCGCCCAGCCTGGTGTTGTCACGGATGAAGCCGGCAAGGAATTCATGCAGGCCGGCGTCGAATATGTCCTTGATCGACCCGCCCCGCAGCATGGCTTGCGTCTTTTCCGCCGTCGCATGGCAGGCATGGCGCTCGCCATAGTCGTCGCCGAGGAATTTCAGGTGCTCGGCAAGGAAACGGTAGCAGAAGGTCAGCGACCTCGGCATGCGGACGTTGAGGATCAGATAGTCGGCTATGTTGGTCGGCTTATAGTCGGCATCGTAGACCCAGCGGTAGGAGCGATGCGCCGACACCGAGCGCAGGATCGATTCCCATTGGTAGTTGTCGAGGCTCGAGCCGACCCAGGAGATCGACGGCAGCAGCACGTAGTATTTGACGTCGAGAATGCGCGCGGTGTTGTCGGCGCGTTCGACATAGGTGCCGAGCTGGGAGAACTCGAAAATCTCGTTGCGCAGCATGGTGCCGTAGAAGGAACCGCGGATCAGCGCCGTCTCGCGCTTGATCGCGTCGAGCACGCTTGGCAGGTCGCGCTCGTCGATGGGTCTCGCCAGCATGCGCTTCAGCGCCATCCAGGCCTCGTTGATGCTTTCCCAGGTCTCGCGCGTCAGCGCCGTGCGGACCATGCGGGCGTTGTTCCGGGCGGTCTCGATCGACGCCATCGTGCTCGACGGATTGGACGTGTCGCGCAACAGGAAGTCGGCGACGTTAGCCGCCGTATAGTCCTGGTACTTCTGTGTGAAAGCAACGTCCGAGCCGGCGCTGAGCAGCACCGAGTTCCACTCTTCCGAGGCGTTCTGGGTGCGCGTCAGTGCCATGCGCAGCCCGGCATCCACGAGCCGCGCCATGTTTTCCGCCCGCTCGATATAGCGGTTCATCCAGTAGAGCCCGTTGGCGGTGCGGCCGAGAAGCATGAAGTGGCCCTTCGGGCTAGTGAGTAGGGAATAGGCAGTAGAGAGCAGTAAATATTTGAATTTCAATGGATTTTGGCATTTCCTATCCCCCTGTACTTCACTACTGCCTAATGCCTACTGACTATTCCCTACCTACTCTCTTCAATCATCCAGCACCCAGGTATCCTTGGTGCCGCCGCCCTGTGAGGAGTTGACGACCAGCGACCCTTCCTTGAGCGCGACGCGCGTCAACCCGCCGGGTACGAGCTGGATGCGGTCGGAGACCAGCACGTAAGGCCTGAGGTCGACGTGGCGCGGCGCCAGACCTTTTTCGGTCAGGATCGGGCATGTCGACAGCGCCAGCGTCGGCTGGGCGATGTAGTTCGACGGCTTCGCCTGCAGCTTCTTGGCAAAGGCCTCGCATTCCTTCTTGGTCGCCGCCGGCCCGACGAGCATGCCGTAGCCGCCGGAGCCATGCACTTCCTTGATGACAAGTTCGTGGATGTGCTCGAGCACATATTTCAGGCTGTCCGGTTCCGAACAGCGCCAGGTCGGGATGTTGCCGAGGATCGCCTTGCGCCCGGTGTAGAATTCGACGATCTCGGGCATGTAGGAGTAGATCGCCTTGTCGTCGGCGATGCCGGTGCCGGGCGCGTTGGCGATGGTGATGTTGCCGGCGCGGTAGACGTCCATGATGCCGGGCACGCCAAGCGCCGAATCGGGCCTGAAGGTCAGCGGATCGAGGAAAGCATCGTCGACGCGGCGGTAGAGCACATCGATCTGCTTGTAGCCTTCGGTCGTGCGCATGGCGACATGGCCGTCGACAACGCGCAAATCCTGGCCCTCGACCAATTGCACGCCCATCTGGTCGGCAAGGAAGGCATGTTCGAAATAGGCGGAGTTGTAGCTGCCGGGGGTGAGCACGGCGATGGTCGGCGCGCCCTTGGTGCCTTGCGGACGCACTGCCGCCAGCGATTGGCGCAGCAGCTGCGGGTAGTTCTCCACCGGCCGTACCTTGATCTTCTGAAACAGCTCCGGGAAAAGCTGCATCATCGTCTCGCGGTTCTCCAGCATGTAGGACACGCCCGACGGTGTGCGGGCATTGTCCTCCAGCACGTAGAACTCGTCCTCGCTGATGCGCACGATATCGACGCCGATGATGTGGGTGTAAACGCCGGCCGGCGGCCTGACCCCGATCATCTCCGGCAGGAACGCCTCGTTCCTGGCCACAAGATCGCGGGGAACGCGGCCGGCCCGCAGGATTTCCTGGCGATGATAGATGTCGTCGAGGAAAGCGTTCAACGCCTGGACGCGCTGTTCGATGCCCTGTGTCAGGCGCCGCCATTCCTGGCCGGAAATGATGCGCGGAACGATGTCGAAGGGTATGAGCCGCTCGGAGGCTTCCTGCTCACCATAGACGGCGAAAGTAATTCCGGTCTTGCGGAAGACGCGCTCGGCGTCCTGCATCTTCTCGGTGAGCCTGGCTGGATCCTGCTCCTTCAGCCAGCGGTCATAAGCCGTATACGGTCTTCTCAATCCGGAGACTTCCGGAAGCATTTCATCGAACGCTGCCAATCGCGTACTCCCCTGTAACGCCATTTCACTGGCGTCGCCGAAGAAAATCAAGCGCAATCGGTGATTTGCGGGGTACTGGCGATCAGTATGTTGGGTATGCCTAAAATTAAGGCAGCTGAAATGAGGCCTGGAACAGGCTGTGCCTCGCGCCCGGGCAATCCCGGTGGCAGCTAGAAGGCGCGGAAAGTGACGACGGTGAAGGTATCCTTGATCCCTGGGAGAATCTGGACCCTCTCGTTGACGAAGTGGCCGACATCCTCCTCATCATCGACATAGAACTTGGCGAGCAGGTCGTAATTGCCGGCGGTGGAGTAGATCTCCGAGGCGATCTCGGCATCGGCAAGCGCGCTGGCAACCTCATAGGATTTGCCGAGCTCGCATTTGATCTGCACGAAAAACGCCTTCATGGCTTCGTCCCGCTAAACTTCCAAGTCCAAGCGGCCCTTCTGGCAGACTGGAGGCGGGCTTTCAAGCGCTGCGAGCCTACTTAGCCGGCCCGAGCCTTGGCCGCGGCATCCCGGAGCTCCGCCACCGGCATGCCTCGCTTGAAAAGCCTGCCGCCGATGACCAAAGCGGGCGTACCTTGCAATCTGAAGGCGTCGGCCTGGGCCGCGTTGCGTGACAGGAGTGCATCGATCTCCGGTTGCCGCCCGGCAAGGCCCGCCCGGGCATTGGCGACGTCGACACCGACGGAACCCAGAATATCGTCGGTTCGGCGCTCGGAAAGGCCCCTCTCGTTAGACATCAGCGCATCCACGGCCGCCGCGTAGTGCCCGCCGGCCGACAATGCCATGCGCGCGGCATCCCGCGACACATCGCCAAAGATCGGCCAGTCCTTCATCACCAGCCGGACGCCATGATCCTCGGCCATCAGCTTCTTGAGTTCGACAAAGACGAGCTTGCAGACCGGGCACTGGTAGTCGACGAACTCGGCGATGGTTACATCGCCGGCAGGATTGCCGAGCGCCGGGATTGCCGGATCGAAGGCCACTTCGGTGACTGTCGGGGCGGCTTTCGCCCAGGCTGGAAAAGCAGCCAAAGCAGCAAGGGAGGCAACGCCCTTCAGCAAAAGGCGCCGGTCAACAGGCTGCACGGACATCATTCGTCCCATGACTTGCTCGCTCTCTCCCCCCGCAATTCACGATGAGCGCCCCGCCTTAAAGGAAGCTTAAGCATAAGGAATTCGCCGAGACGAGGGGAATATTGGCGAGCGATGAAACCGTGGGCCGCTGTGGCGCGTATGTTAGGATGTCTCCGGAATTGCTTTCAGGAGGCGGTTTTCGAGGGACAGCGGAGACAGGCTATGCGCCGCGCTTTTTTCGCATTCATCTTCGTTCCGTTCATGCTGATGTCATCGGCCTTTGCCGGCGACGCCGAGATCAAGGCCGGTCAGGCAGTCATCGATGGCCAGCTGAAGGCTCTGATCGCCAATGACGGCGCCAAAGCCTACAGCTTCGCCGCGCCGAACGTGAAGCAGGTCTTCCCGACGGTCGATGCCTTCATGAACATGGTGACCAACGGCTACCCGCCGGTGCGCAAGCCGCAATCCTATGCCTTCGGCAAGGTCGAGCAGACAGGCCCGGGCTCGATCATCCAGCAGGTGTTGATCGTCGGCCCGGACGGGAAGGATTATGAAGCGGTCTACACGCTGCAGCAGCAGCCGGACGGCTCGTTCCAGATCACCGGCTGCAGCCTGCGAGCGTCGAACTCGCTGAGCACCTGAGCGGCGAAAAATGCCGGAGATCAGAGCGCCGGGATATCGCCCCTCGCCCAGCCATCCGATATCTCGGCGCCGCGCACCTCGAAGCTGCCTGTCTCGATCGCCGCGCGGATGTCCTGCATCAGCTTCTGATAGTAGGAAAGATTGTTCCAGGTGAGCAGCATGGCGCCGAGCGCCTCCTGCGAACGAACAAGGTGGTGCAGATAGGCGCGTGAATAGTCCCGCGCCGCCGGGCAGTCGCTTTCCTCGTCGAGCGGGCGGTGATCGTCGGCATGGCGGGCGTTGCGCAGATTGACCTTGCCGCGCCTGGTGTAGGCCAGGCCATGCCGGCCGGCGCGCGTCGGCATCACGCAGTCGAACATGTCGATGCCGCGCGCCACTGATTTCAGGATATCGTCGGGCGTGCCGACGCCCATGAGATAGCGCGGCTTCTCGGCCGGCAGTTCCGGACAGGTGATATCGAGCATTTCGAGCATCACGGCCTGCGGTTCGCCGACGGCGAGGCCGCCGACCGCGTAGCCCTTGAGGTCCATCGCGCTCAGCGCCTGCGCCGAACGCACCCTGAGCGCGGCATTGTCGCCGCCCTGGACGATGCCGAACATCGCCTTGCCTGGTTGGTCGCCAAACGCTGTCTTGCAGCGTTCGGCCCAGCGCAGGGACAACTCCATCGCGCGCTCGATCTCTTTCAGTTCGGCCGGCAAGGCCGTGCATTCGTCGAGCTGCATCTGGATGTCGGAATCGAGCAGTCCCTGCATTTCGATCGAGCGCTCCGGCGACATTTCGTAGGGCGCGCCGTCGATGTGCGAGCGGAAGGTGACGCCCTGTTCGGTCAGTTTCCTGAGCTTCGACAGCGACATGACCTGAAAACCGCCGCTGTCGGTGAGGATCGGCCGCGGCCAGCGGGCGAATTCGTGCAGGCCGCCGAGCCGCGCAACGCGTTCGGCACCCGGCCGCAGCATCAGATGGTAGGTGTTGCCCAGGATGATGTCGGCGCCGACGCCGCGCACCTGATCCATGTACATGGCCTTGACCGTGCCGCCGGTGCCGACCGGCATGAAGGCGGGCGTACGGATCTCGCCGCGCGGCATATCGATCAGCCCGCGCCGCGCCTTGCCGTCGGTCGCCAGTACCTTGAAAGAGAACGGCTTAGTCATTGAATTCCTTGTCATGGGCTGGCGCGCCCGTCTCCGCCCGATAAAGCAGGCTTGCGTCTCCATAGGAGTAGAACCTGTAGTGGCTGTCGATGGCATGCGCATAGGCCGCGCGCATCGTGTCTAGGCCGCTGAAGGCAGACACCAGCATGAACAGGGTCGAACGCGGCAGGTGGAAATTGGTCACCAGCAGGTCGACGCTCTTGAAGCGGTAGCCGGGCGTGATGAAAATGTCGGTCGGGCCCGACCAAGCTGCCAGCGCGCCATCCTCGCGCGCCGCACTCTCCAACAGGCGCAGCGATGTGGTGCCGACGGCGACGATGCGCCCGCCCCTCGCCCTGGCCGCGTTCAACGCCTGGGCAGTCGCCTCGCTGACCGACCCGATCTCGGCATGCATCTTGTGGTCCGATGTATCGTCGGCCTTGACCGGCAGAAACGTGCCGGCGCCGACATGCAGGGTGACGAAATGGCGTTCGACACCGATGGCATCGAGAGCCGCGAAAAGTTCCGGCGTGAAATGCAGGCCCGCCGTGGGCGCCGCAACCGCGCCTTCCTCCCGGGCGTAGATGGTCTGGTAGTCGGCTCTGTCGCGCTCATCGTCATCGCGCTTCGAGGCGATGTAGGGCGGCAACGGGATGTGGCCGACGGCGCGAAGTGCTTCGTCGAGGAACGGACCGGACAGATCGAAGCCGAGCAGCGCTTCACCGCCCTCGCCCTTCTCGATCACCGTGGCGTCGAGCTGGCCGAGGAAACAGGAATTGCCGTCATGGCCGAAATGAATGCGATCGCCGGTGGCGACGCGCTTGCCAGGCCGCATGAAGGCGAGCCAGCGGTCGGGCGCGACACGCATGTGCAAGGTGGCTTCGACCTGCGCTGCCGCCTCGCCTCGCCGCCTGATGCCCTTGAGCTGCGCCGGGATGACCTTGGTGTCGTTGAACACCAGCACGTCGCCGGCCTGGAGCAAGGCTGGCAGATCGCCAACCCGGCGGTCGTCGAGCGCTTCGCCGGGCCTGACCACCAGCAGTTTGGCGCTGTCGCGCGGTTCGGCCGGACGAAGCGCGATGCGCTCCTCCGGCAGGTCGAAATCGAAGAGGTCGACGCGCATCAGTAGAGCCTGACGAGCAGCGCTCCGGCCAGAAGCAGAACCGCGCCGGCGATGCGGCCGAACGAGATTTCACGCACCGCGACGCCAAGGAAGCCAATGCGGTCGATCAGCATGCCAGCCAGCAACTGGCCCGCCACCAGGAACGCCATCAGCGCGGCAGCCCCAATGCGCGGCGTCAGGATCGTGGAAAGCGTCACGTAGAAGCCGCCGAGCATGCCGCCGGCGACGAACAGCCAGGGCGCCGGCGCCTTCCAGTCGAGCGTGATGCCTTGCAGCTTCACCACCGTGACCGAGATGATGCCGAGCACTATCGCCCCCGACAGGAACGAGAACGCGGCGGCGGCTACGGGAAGACCGAGGCCGCGCGCCAGCTGCGAATTGATCGGCGCCTGGATGGCGATGAAGGCGCCGGACAGTATGCCGAGCAGGGACCAGACAACGCCCATCATCGTCGTTTTACCTTACTTAACGTCCGCGGCGACCTTGAGCGACACGATCTTGTCGGGATCCTGCACCGGCTCGCCGCGCTTGATCTTGTCGACATTTTCCATGCCTTCGATGACCTGGCCCCAGACCGTGTACTGGCGGTTCAGGAAGGCGGCATCGTCGAAGCAGATGAAGAACTGCGAATTGGCCGAGTTCGGGTTCTGGGCGCGGGCCATCGAGCATGTGCCGCGGCCGTGATTGGCGTTGGAGAATTCCGCCTTCAGGTCCGGCTTGTCGGAGCCGCCCATGCCAGCGCGCGAAGGCGCGAAAGTCGGCTTGCTCGAATTGCCGAACTTGACGTCGCCGGTCTGCGCCATGAAGCCGTCGATGACGCGGTGGAAGACCACGCCGTCATAAGCGCCTTCCCTGGCCAGTTCCTTGATGCGGGCGACGTGGCCGGGCGCCAGGTCGGGGAAGAGTTCGATGACGACCTTGCCCTTGGTCGTTTCCATGATGAGCGCGTTCTCGCGGTCCTTGATTTCGGCCATGTCAGATATCCTTGTTTTCAAACAGATTTACTTGTCGGCGGCGATGCGCACCTTGATCATGCGGTCAGGGTCGGTGACGGTGCCGTTGTCGGCTTCGTCGCCCTTCTTGATCTTGTCCACCAGATCCATGCCGCTGACGACATTGCCGACGATGGTGTACTGGCCATCTAGCGAGGGCGCCGGCGCGAACATGATGAAGAACTGCGAATTGGCGGAGTTCGGGTCCTGCGAGCGGGCCATGCCGACCACGCCGCGCTTGTAATGCTCGGTCTTCGAGAATTCAGCCGGCAGGTTGGGGAGGTCGGAACCACCGGTGCCAACGGCTTCGGCGCTAAAACCCTTCTTCATGTTGCCGAACTTGACGTCGCCGGTCTGGGCCATGAAGCCATCGATGACGCGGTGGAAAGCGACATTGTCATAGGCATGGTCGCGCACCAGCTTCTTGATCTGGGCGACATGCTTGGGCGCCAGATCCGGGCGAAGCGCGATGGTGACGTCGCCGTCCTTGAGCGTGATGATCATGGTGTTTTCCGGATCGGCGGCGAAGGCCGAAACCGAGGCGGTCACGAGACCGGCAAGCACAATGAGGAACGAGGCAAGCTTCTTCAGCTGCATGTGTGGTTCTCCGAAATCTCTATTTCGCGAATTTTGCGGTGAGCGCGCCGGCAACCGCGGTCGGCACGAAGGGGCGGATGTCGCCCCCCATCGAGGCTATCTGGCGCACAAGTGTGGCGGTAATGGTGCGCACCGAGGGGCTGGCCGGCAAGAAAACCGTCTGCAGTTCCGGCGCCATGGTCTCGTTCATGCCGGCCATCTGCATCTCGTAATCGAGATCAGTGCCGTCACGCAGGCCACGGATCATGATCGAGGCGCCCTGTTTCCTGGCGGCATCGATGACCAGCCCGTCAAAAGCGACGACCTTGATGCGGGCGCCGTCGCGGCCGAATTCGGCCTTGGTCGCGGCCTCGATCAACTGCACCCGTTCCTCGAAGGAAAACAGCGGCTTCTTGCCCGGATGGATGCCGATCGCGGCGTAGACGATGTCGGCCACCGCCAGCGACGCTTTCAGCACATCGAGATGGCCGTTGGTCAGCGGGTCGAAGGAGCCGGCGTAAAGGGCGGTGCGTTCGGTCATGCCGGTGCTTCTAGCGGGCGCGCGGACGGAAGGCAAATCCGATCGAGATCATGCCCGTGAACCTTTTTGCGCACATGAACGACAGATGAACACGCTGATCACGAAGCCTTCACGCAGCGTTCACTAGATTGCACCCTTAATAAGATGAAACCAAAGTCCCATCTATCCGTTGTAAGGCGCAGGAGAACACGCACATGCTGATCTACATGCTCGCCACCGCAATGACCGTTGCCATGCTGATCGCCACAGTATTCGGGCTGCATCAGGAGGCGCAACGCGCCCGCGTCAAGGCAAATACGAAACGCTTCGAAGGCTTCGGCCCGCGCAAGCCGTATCGTCACTACTAAGCCAGTCTGAACTAAAACCTGGCTCTTCACCGCGCCGGCCGATTGGCCGGCGTTGTCATGTCAAGAGACCTGTAACCTGTCTATTCGGCGTTCTCCGGACCGGCATCGGCCGATGGCTCTGTCCCGGCGCCGTTCTCGACGGTCTCCTCGCCTTCCTCATCCGACTGCGGCTCCGAAATCCGCTCGACTGAAACCACCTTCTCGCCTTCGGCGGTGTTGAAGATGGTGACGCCCTTTGTGGCACGGCTGGCAAAGCGGATGCCGTTCACCGGCACGCGGATGACGGTGCCGCCATCCGACACGAGCATGATCTGGTCGTCGTTACCGACCGGGAACGTCGCCACCAGCCTGCCGATCTCGGCCGTCTTGGAGACGTCTGTGGCGCGGATGCCCTTGCCGCCGCGTCCGGTCAAGCGGAAATCATAAGACGAAGAGCGCTTGCCATAGCCATACTCGGTCACGGTCAGAACGTATTGCTCATGCGCCTTGAGGAACTCGTAGCGCTCGTCGGAGAGTTCGGTCTCCTCGCCGACTTCTTCGTTGGTCAGCGCGATCTCTTCCTCTTCACCGGCGGCGATCCCGGCGGCAAGCCGCCGTTCGGCCGCGGCCCGCTTGAGGTAGGCGGCGCGTTCCGCCGGCGGCGCATCGACATTCTCGATCACCGACATGGAGATGATCCGGTCGGTCTCGGCCATGGTTATGCCGCGCACACCAACCGAGTTGCGGCTCTGGAAGACACGCACATCGCCGACGGGGAAACGGATGCACTGGCCGGAACTGGCCGTCAGAAGCACGTCGTCATTGTCCGTGCAGGTCTCGACGCCGAGGATCTCGTCGCCTTCCTCCTCCAGCTTCATGGCGATCTTGCCGTTGCGGTTGACCTGGACGAAGTCGGACAGCTTGTTGCGGCGCACGGTGCCGCGCGTGGTGGCGAACATCACGTCGAGCTCGCCCCAGCTCGTCTCGTCCTCGGGCAGCGGCATGATGGTGGTGATACGCTCGCCCTGCTCCAGCGGCAGCATGTTGATCAGCGCCTTGCCGCGCGACTGCGGATTGCCGATCGGCAGCCGCCATACCTTTTCCTTGTAGACGATGCCACGCGAGGAGAAGAACAGCACCGGCGTGTGCGTGTTGGCCACGAACAGCCGGGTGACGAAATCCTCGTCCTTGGTCGACATGCCCGAGCGGCCCTTGCCGCCCCGGCGCTGCGCCCGGTAGAGCGACAACGGCACGCGCTTGATGTAGCCGGAATGGCTGACCGTCACGACCATGTCCTCGCGCTGGATCAGGTCCTCGTCTTCCATGTCCGCGCCGCCATCGGTGAGTTCGGTGCGACGTGGCGTGCCGAACTCGTCGCGCACGGCGGCGAGTTCGTCCTTGACGATCTGCTGGACGCGGGCGCGCGAGGACAGGATGTCGAGATAGTCCTTGATCTCGTCGCCGATCGTGTTCAGCTCATCGGCGATTTCGTCGCGGCCGAGCGCGGTCAGGCGCTGCAGGCGCAGTTCGAGGATGGCGCGCGCCTGTTCCTCGGAGAGGTTGTAGGTGCCGTCCTCATTGATGCGATGGCGCGGATCGTCGATCAGCAGGATCAGCGATTCGACATCGCCGGCCGGCCAGCGCCGCTCCATCAACTGCTCGCGCGCCGTCTGCGGATCGGGAGCGGTGCGGATCAGCTTGATCACCTCGTCGATATTGGCGACGGCGATGGCGAGGCCCACCAACACGTGGGCGCGGTCGCGCGCCTTGCGCAGCAGGAATTTGGTGCGCCGGGTGACCACCTCCTCGCGGAAGGTCACGAACGCCTTCAGCATGTCGGTCAGCGTCAGCAGTTCCGGCTTGCCGCCGTTCAGCGCCACCATGTTGGCGCCGAAGGAGGTCTGCAGCGGCGTGAAACGATAGAGCTGATTGAGGATGACGTCGGCGACGGCGTCGCGCTTCAGCTCGATGACGACGCGATAACCCTGGCGGTCGCTCTCGTCGCGAATGTCGGAAATGCCCTCGATGCGCTTGTCGCGCACCAGCTCGGCCATCTTCTCGATCATCGAGGCCTTGTTCACCTGATAGGGGATCTCGGTGATGATGATCGATTCGCGGTCGTTGCCGCGCTGTTCGATGTTGACCCTGCCGCGCATGACGATGGAGCCGCGGCCGGTGGAATAGGCGCTGTAAATGCCCGAGCGGCCAAGAACGATGCCGCCGGTCGGAAAATCCGGACCCGGGATGATCTCCATCAGCGCCGGCAGGTCGATGGCCGGATTGTCGATGATGGCGATCGCGCCGTTGCAGACTTCGCTCAGATTGTGCGGTGGAATGTTGGTGGCCATACCGACGGCGATGCCGCCGGAGCCGTTGACCAGGAGATTGGGGAAGCGGGCCGGCAGGACCTTCGGCTCGCTGCCGGACGCATCGTAGGTGTCCTGAAAATCGACGGTTTCCTTGTCGATATCCTCCAGGAGTTCATGCGCGACCTTGGTCAGCCGGGACTCGGTGTAGCGCATCGCCGCCGGCGGATCGCCGTCGATCGAGCCGAAATTGCCCTGCCCGTCGATTAGCGGCACGCGCAGCGACCAATCCTGCGCCATGCGCACCAGGGCGTCATAGATCGAGGCATCGCCATGCGGATGGTATTTACCCATCACGTCGGCGACCGGGCGCGCCGACTTCACATATTTGCGGTTCCAGTGATAGCCGCTCTCATGCGAGGCGAAGAGAATGCGGCGGTGCACGGGCTTCAGGCCGTCGCGCACATCGGGCAGAGCACGGCTGACGATCACGCTCATGGCGTAATCGAGATAGGAGCGCTGCATCTCCTCGATGATGGATATCGGCTCGATGCCGGTGGGGCCGCCGTCGGCGCCGCGCGGTGTCTTCTGGTCGGTCAAATCGGGGTCACAATCTAATCAGGAATCACTTGCTGCTTATATAGGAAGCGGGGCCGAAACTCCAATGTCGGCGCCACTTTTCCAGTGTCATTTTTGGTGGTAATTTCAAATGGATACCACTGATTGCGACGATATGGCCAAAGTGCTTTTCAGGACCGTCGCGGCAAAAGCCGCCTGTCGCGTGTCTTTCCGGCGAGGGCCTGGCGCATGACGAATCTGGCCTCCTGGCTGCCCTTCCAATCGCTGCGCGGCTGGACGCCCGCCAACATCAACGGCGACCTCATTGCCGGTTTCACGCTGGCGGCGATCGCCATTCCCGAGCAGATGGCGACGGCGCGGCTGGGCGGCTTCGCACCCGAAATCGGTTTTTTCGTCTTCGCCGCCGGTTCGGTGGCCTTCGCGGCCTTCGGCGCCAACCGCTATCTGTCGGCGGGGGCGGATTCAACCATCACGCCGCTGTTCGCCGGCGGCCTGGCGTTGCTGGCCGCCAGCGGTTCGCCGCAATATCTGGCGATGGCGGCGACGCTGGCGGTGATGGTCGGGGCGCTCGTTGTCCTTTGCGGCCTGCTTCGGCTCGGCTGGATCGCCGACCTCCTGTCGGTTCCGGTCACCACCGGCTTCCTTGCGGGCATCTCGATCCACATCATCGTCTCGCAACTGCCGGGGCTACTCGGCCTGCCGGCGGAAAGCGGCGAGACCTTGCGGCGCGTCGGCGAGATTGCCGCCAATCTCCACCTCACCAATCCCTGGAGCCTTATCCTGGGCCTCGGCGTGTTCCTTATCGTCTTTGTCTGCGAACGCATCAGTGCCCGCATTCCCGGAGCCCTGATCGGGCTGGTGCTGGCGACACTGGCTGTTATCACGCTCGGCCTGGCAAACCGTGGCGTCGCCGTGCTCGGCGCCCTGCCCAACGGCCTGCCTCAAGCCAGCCTTCCCCTTGCCGGCCTCGATGACGTCCAGGCGCTGGTTCCGCTGGCGTTGCTGATCGCCATCGTCGTCATGGTCCAGACGGCCGCCACCACCCGCTCCTTCGTGCCGCCGAATGGCGAGGCGCCCGACGTCAACCGCGACTTCGTCGGCGTCGGCGCTGGCAGCGTCGCTTCCGGCCTGTTCGGCGGCTTTCCGGTCAACGCCAGCCCGCCGCGCACGGCAATCGCGGTCCAGACGGGCGGCCACTCCCAGGTGGCGGGCCTCGTGGCAGCAGTCATCGTGCTGGCGCTCGGCGCTTTCGGCGGCGGCCTGCTTGCCAGCGTCCCGCAGGCGGCACTCGCGGGCGTGCTTCTGTTCGTCGCGCAGCGCATCCTGCGCTGGCAGGTGTTCGCCGATGTCTTCCGGCAGGCCCCGATCGAGTTCGTGCTGATCCTGATCACCATGGCGGCGATCGTGGCGCTGCCGATCCAGATCGGCGTCGCCATCGGCATCGGCCTCTCCCTGCTGCACGGCGTCTGGAGCGCGACGCGCACGCAGCCCATCGAACTCAACCAGGTTCCCGGAACATCGGTCTGGTGGCCGCCGACGCGAGGCGCCCCCGGCGATCAGACGCCCGGCGTGCTGGTCGCCGCATTCCAGGCGCCGCTGTCCTTCGTCAACGCCGATCGTTTCAAGCGCGGTTTTTGCGAACTGGTCGACGCCGGCAAGGGCGATGTGAAGCTCGTCGTGCTGGAAGCCAGTAACATTGTCGAGATCGACTACACCGCCGCCCAGGCATTGATCCAAACCGTCACCCATTGCCGCAATGCGGGCGCAATATTCGCGATTGCTCGCATGGAATCGGTGCGTGCGCAGGAAGCGCTGGCCCGGTTCGGCATCATCGACCTTGTCGGCCCGCAGCGGATCTTTCACAGCGTCGATGCCGCCATCACAACATTGCGTCCCGGCCCGCTGCCGCAGGAACAGGAGAGTTCGGCATGATCGTGCTCAGAGAGCCGCTGGTGACCCCGGTGCCGGTCAAGGAGCTGCGGCCGACACAGATTACCGTCGGCATGCGCGAGGTGGACCTGAAGCGCCAGATGATCCGCTCGCAGAGCGCGGCCAAGACAGGCGCCTTCCTTGGCAAACACATGGTACCCGTCGTGCTGGGGCCGAAGAAGCGCAACTATGTCACCGATCACCATCATCTCGCCCGCGCCTTGCTCGAGGAAGGGGTCAAGGACGTGCTGGTGACTGTCATCAGCGACCTGTCGGCGCTGGACAAGGACGCGTTTCTGTTCATGCTGGACAACCGGGGCTGGATGCACCCGTTCGATGCGAACGGCCAGCGCCGCGATTACGCGGCGATCCCGAGAACGATCGGCGACCTCGTTGACGACCCCTACCGCAGCATGGCCGGCGAACTGCGCCGGCTGGGCGGCTACGCCAAGGATACCACGCCGTTCAGCGAGTTCATCTGGGCCGACTTTCTGCGCCGGCGCATCGACAGGGATGCCGTGGTGAAGAACTTCGACAAGGCGATGAAGGAAGCGCTCGCCCTCTCCAAAGGCAAGGACGCGGACTATCTGCCGGGCTGGTGCGGGCCTACCACCGACTGACGCTGCGGGAATTGTCCCTTCAGCCGGCGAAGGAACGCCCGGCGCGATACTGGCCCGGCGTCTGGCCCATCACGTTGCGGAACCGGCGATTGAAGGTCGACAGGTCGTTGAACCCGGCCTCGAACGCTATTGCCGAGATGGCATCGTGTGAGGTGCGCAACCGCACCGCGGCGCGATGCAGCCTGGTCCTGAGCAGGAATTGATAGGGTGTCATGCCGGCGACCTGCCTGAAGGTTCTCAGGAAATGGTACGGGCTGGTCGCCGTCTCCCCGGCAAGCATCGATAGTGAAACCGGCGCGTCGGCATCGAACTCGATCCGACGCACGGCCTCGGCAACCCGTTTCTGATCGCGGCGGCTCGGGGTGCGGGCGAGATGCGTGGTGCCCGTGGCGGTCGCAATGGCTGCTCCCGCGATGCGCAGTCCGAGTTCCTCGAAGGCGCCGGTCTCGGACATATCGCGGGCGGCTTCCGTCTCCGCCAGCAGCGGCGCCATGACCGGCAAAGGCGGTAGGCGCGGCGCTTCGAAGTTTAGCGTCCTGGCGCCAGGGACGTCGGCCACGATCCTTTCCATGTAGGCCGGTGCGAAATGGAACGAGACACAGCGGTCGCCGCTGCCATGCTCGTGCCCGCATTCATAGCAGGTGCCGGAATTGCCGAGCAGAAGCGCGCCCGGCGCCAACATGGCGGTGCCTTGTTGCGCGCGGTAGCGGAACGTACCGCTGGTGACCACCGCGATGCAGAAATCCCGATGCGCTTCCTCGAATGGCCGATCGCCCGCGCCGGCGGTGCAGATCACATCCGCCACATGCCAGCCTGGTCCGGAAGCGAAGGTTTTGGTGATCGCCGTCATCACCAAAATATAGCAATTTTTCCCAAGCCCAGAAGCCCGCCAACGCTTACTGCTCCCGGTCTCCTGACAAGAAGAGATCGTAGCGATGTTCGACCCCTTTGCGGACGCCTTGCACAGTCCCGGACCAATCGACGGGCTTGCCGACAAACTGAACCTCTATGGTCGCTTCGCCGGCGCCTGGACGTTCGAAGCCTCGCGCCATCTCGAGGACGGCACGGTGCTGACCGGGCGCGGCGAGGTGCATTTCGGCTGGGTGCTGGAGGGCCGCGCAATCCAGGATGTGTGGATCCTGCCAGCCCGGAACGCCGGCCCCCAGCCGGCGCTTGGCACGTGGACATTCTACGGCACGACGCTGCGCCTCTACGACCCCGGCGCGGATGCCTGGCACATATTCTGGAGCGACCCGCGCAACCAGTATTACAGCCGCCAGCTCGGTCGGGCCGAGGGTGACAGGATCGTACAGGTCGGTGCCGACGGCACCGGAGCTTCGGTTCGCTGGAGCTTTTCGCGCATCACGGAGAATTCCTTCCGATGGCTCGGCGAGCGCTCGTCCGACAATGGCGCGACCTGGCGCCTGGAGGTGGAATTCCTGGCGCGCCGCGTGGCGGCAACTCAGCCAGATAAGGCATTGTAACAATGGAGGAAAACATGTTCGACCACGTCTCGATCGGCGTTCGCGACAGCAACGCTTCAAAGCGTTTTTACGATGCCGCTCTGAAGCCGCTGGGATATAGCTGCCTCAGCCAGTCACCGGGGTCGCTCGGCTATGGCGCCCAAAGTGTCGCCTTGTGGGTGAACGAGGCGGCTCGGCCTGTGCCAGCTGATGAAAAGTCAGGGTTGCACTTCTGCTTCGCCGCGCCGACGCGGGATAGCGTCGATGCCTTCCATGCCGCTGCCCTGCGCGCTGGCGGCCGCGACAATGGCGCGCCGGGTCTGCGCGCCGACTATGGCGAAAACTATTACGCGGCGTTCGTCATCGACCCGGACGGCTATCGTCTTGAAGCCTATTGCGGCACTGCCGGCTAAGCGCGCCGGTTTCGCAACGCTGACTGTTCCCACCGACCGGGCTTTGCTCTACCAATATCGGAGTACGGGCCCGGCCCGGCGGGAGGGGTCAGAGATGCCGAGCTTCGACAGCCTGTTCAACGCCTTCGTCACCATCCTGGTGACCATCGATCCGCCCGGCCTGGCGCCGCTGTTTCTTGCCGTGACACGCGGCATGAACCGCGAGGAACGCCAGCAGGTGTCGGTCCGCGCCTCGGTCATCGGCTTCCTGGTGATGGCGCTGTTCGCCGTCGCCGGCGCCTCGATCCTTTCGGTGTTCGGCATCACGCTGCCGGCCTTCCGGGTCGCCGGCGGCTTCCTGCTCTTCTTCATTGCCTTCGAAATGGTGTTCGAGCGCCGGCAGGACCGCAAGGAGAAGATCGGTGACGTCGCCATCACGAAGGACATGATCCACAACATCGCCGCCTTCCCGCTGGCGATCCCGCTGATCGCCGGCCCCGGCGCGATTTCGGCGACGGTGCTGCTCTCCGGGTCGTTCCAGGGCTTTGCCGCGCAGGCGGCACTCGTCGGCATCATCTTTGCCTGCCTGGTCATCACCTATCTGGTGTTCGTGCTGTCGGAGCGCATCGACCGCATCCTCGGCCAGACCGGCCGTTCGATCCTGACCCGCCTGCTCGGCGTCATCCTGGCGGCGCTGGCGGTGCAGTTCGTGGCGGACGGGATCAAGGCGCTGATGGTCGGGTAGCGTCTGAAATGACTGTCGATCCAAGGATTGTCGAACTGGAACTGGCATTGTTGAAGGCGCCAACGCGCTCCGATCCGGATTTTCTCGACGCTGTCCTGGACGACGACATGATCGAGTTCGGCAAGTCCGGCTATGAATACGACAAGCAATCAATCATGGCGGCGCTGACGGACACGAAAGAAGAGCCGATGCCGAATGACCAGCTTGAGATGACCGCCATAAGAGCTGTTCAATTGGCTCCTGGCGTCGTCCTCCTCACCTATCGGCTGCAACCCCGGGCAGAGAACGCCGTGCCGTCGTTGCGGAGCTCGGTCTGGAAACGCCGCGACCAGGATTGGCGACTGGTCTTCCACCAGGGAACCCGTGCAGCCCTATGAATGACCAGGCAATTGCGGATGAGGCAGCCGCCTGCCTTACTTCGCCGCCGTATCGATGACCTCGAAATCATGCGTCAGCGTCGCGGTCTTGGCCATCATGGCGGAAGCCGAGCAGTATTTGTCGATCGAAAGGTCGATGGCGCGCTTGACCTTGTCGTGCGACAGGGCGCGGCCCTTGACGATGAAATGCATGTGGATGCGGGTGAACACTTTGGGATCAGTCTCGGCGCGGTCGGCATCGAGTTCCACCACGCAGTCCTCGACCGCCTCGCGGCCCTTTTCCAGAATATGGACCACGTCATAGGCGGAGCAGCCGCCGGTGCCGATCAACACCAGTTCCATCGGGCTCGGCCCCGGCGTCTTGCCGTCAGGGCCGGACGCCGTTCCCAGCACGAGCTTGTGGCCGCTGCCGGATTCTCCGACGAAGGTGCGCTCCTCGACCCATTTCACCCGTGCTTTCACTGCCCTGTCCTTTCAGTCCCTTGACCGCCCGCATTCCGGTCGGGTCAACAATGCAAAACCCCGAGAGCCGATGCCGGACCCTCGGGGTGTATCATGAGGCGGTGTCAGCCGCTCGCTGATGCGCGATCAGAACGGGATTTCGTCGTCCAGCTCGCGCGAGGAACCACCGCCACCGCCGCCCCTCGATGAGCCGCCGCCACGATTGAAGCTTTCGTTCGGGCTGGACTGGCCGAAATCGGAACCACGGCTGCTGCCGCCGGAATAGCCGCCGACCTGCCCGCCCTCGCCCTGGCCACGCGCGTCGAGCATCTGCAACTCGCCGCGGAATTTCTGCAGCACGACTTCCGTCGTGTACTTGTCGGCGCCGGTCTGGTCCTGCCATTTGCGGGTCTGCAACTGGCCCTCGACATAGACCTTCATGCCCTTCTTCAGATACTGCTCCGCCACCTTGGCGAGCTGGTCGTTGAAGATGACGACATTGTGCCACTCGGTCTTTTCCTTGCGCTCGCCCGAGTTCTTGTCGCGCCAGCTTTCCGACGTCGCAATGCGGATGTTGACGACCGGCTCGCCCGAATTCAGGCGGCGAACTTCAGGGTCCGCGCCGAGATTGCCGACCAGAATGACCTTGTTGACGCTACCCGCCATGATACTTCTCCGCGCTCATCCGAAACAAATTTTTGTGGCAGCACCTTACAGGCTGCGCACGATCGCCGCCTGCCAAGGCTGGCTTTTCCCACAAGGTTTTTGTTCTCTTTTCGTTCCTATATGCATTGCCGCTGATTGTCAAGAAATGGCGGCAATGTCGAGATCCCACATATGGGTTTTAAAACTGCGCTTGCCAAATCAATAAGTATCGACTTATGCTTTTGCCATGATCGAAGCAGAGATTTTCCGCGCCCTGGCAGACCCGACGAGACGCGCGGTCTTCGAAAGGCTCGCCGCGAGCGAGATGAGCGTATCGGAACTGCGCAGCGGCCTGACGGTGTCGCAGCCGGCGGTCTCCCAGCACCTGGCGGTCCTGCGGGGCGCCGGCCTTGTGATCGAGCGTCGGGCCGGCCGCAACGCCTATTATCGCGCTGATCCGCAGGGGCTTGCACCGCTGCTTTCCTGGATCGAACGCTACCGCGCCTTCTGGCCGGAGCGCATCGAAAGGCTGAAGACCGTTTTGAAGGACATGGATCAATGAAGACCGAGACCGACGCCGCCCCGGATGCGCTGGAGTTCGAATACGATCTTGCCGAGCCGCCGGAAAAGGTATGGCGGGCCCTGACGGTTCCGGAATTGCTGGCCGCCTGGATGATGCCGAACGATATCAAACCGCAGGCGGGCAGCCGCTTTGCCTTCGCGCAAGCGGATGCGGCGATCGAATGCGAAATTCTCGAAGCCCAGCCCGAACGATTGCTGCGCTATTCCTGGCGCGAGCAGGCGGGCGACATGGATGAACCGCTCGACAGCACCGTCACTTTCACACTCGCCCGCACGGTTTCCGGCGGCACGCATCTGCGCATCGTCCATGACGGCTTTGCCCGCAAGGCGGTGCCTGCTGTTGCCATGGCGGGCGCCGGTTGCCGGCTTTCCCTGGCGTCGCCGGGAGTTGGAAAGCCTGTCGCCGCGAACATCCCGCCGATGATGCGCGCGGCCTGAACAAAGACAATGGAGAAGACCATGAGCGGTGTTGCCAGCCTTGTGCCGATGGTGATCGAGCAATCCAGCCGCGGCGAGCGCGCCTTCGACATTTTTTCGCGATTGCTGCGCGAGCGTATCGTCTTCATCAACGGCGAGATCAATGACGATGTGTCGGCATTGGTCTGCGCACAGCTTCTGTCGCTGGAGTCCGATAATCCCGACAAGGAAATCTCGCTCTACATCAATTCGCCGGGCGGCGTCGTGACCAGCGGCTTCGCCATCTACGACACGATGCAGTATATCAGTTGCCCCGTATCGACCGTGTGCATGGGCTTTGCCGCATCTATGGGATCGTTCCTGCTGATGGCGGGCACGCCGGGGCGCCGCATCGCGCTGCCGAATGCCACCATCCTGCTGCATCAGCCGCTGGGCGGCTTCCAGGGTCAGGCGTCCGACATACAGCGGCATGCCGAGCGCATCAGCCGGACCAAGCGGCACATGACCGAACTCTACGCTCAACATTGCGGCCGCACCTATGAGGAAGTCGAGCGCACGCTGGACCGCGACCATTTCATGACCGCGCGGGAAGCGCAGGCATGGGGCATTGTCGACCACGTCTTCGATACCCGTAAGAAGGCAGCCTGATCGGCCGAACGCACTAATTTGATTGCCGCGCCGGTGGTATCGCCTCAATCGGCCGGCTATAGTTGGCGGATGACCACGCATCGGATACCATGGCTTTTTCGCATAATCCTCACGGCCCTCGCCGCCACGATTATGGCCTGCCCTGCGGCTTTCGCCGATGACAGTTCGGCCCAGAAGCTGCCCGGCGTCAGCGGCGACTACCGCATCGCCAAGCCCGCGCCGCAACCGGAACCGGATGACGCGCTGCCAGCCGGCAATGACGGGTCGTTCAAGATCGGCAACACCGATGTCAGGATCGGCGGCAGCATAACCTTGGACATGGCAACAGGCGGCAACCGAATTCCCAACCACTGACGGGCGGCCGCAAAGCTGGTCCGATCGATAGGTTGGTGCCGTGTGCTTATCGAGGACTGTGGCGATTTTGACGACATCCACTATGCGGGATCGCAAAAATTCAAGCCCCGCCGCTGCTGCCGCAGTCTGACGGGGCCTTCATGGATATCAAATCCAACTCTTGCCGGGAATGTTTTACCGGCTTTCGATCTCGGATGCTTCGCGGCTTTCAGCCGACGATCCGACCAGTGGTCTCTGATTTTCGGAGATTCGGCAGGTCACGGTTTGTCGGGCGGCGTATACGCCTGCCTCTGGCACTTATGCCTGCCGCGGCTTCAATGACACTTGAAGCCCTGGGGGACTGTCCGGCGGCGTCATGCTCCGCTCCTTTTGTCCGTTGCGACATTGTCTTTCCGAAGCGCAAATCGCTTGTGCCTGCGGCGTCTCGCAGGCCGCCTTGCGGCGGCGAGGCCATCGAAAGACAGCCGGCTTCGTCTGACGCTTTCGAGACTGCGCCTCTTGGCCTGGAGGGTCAAGGAAGAAGAGCCGGCAAAGCCATTTTGTGATTTAATCGATTGAGCTTGAAACAAACCGTCATGGGCTTTGGCAGGTGATGGTGGCGAAGCCATCGCAGATGCCCGCGTTGCAAACCTTCTTGTCCCCCATCGAAACGGTCGCTCCTATAGCCGGATCCTTGGTGAACGCCGCTACTTTCTGGAAACCGCGAGATTTGCAGTAGAGATCCGCGGCGCGCATGCCGCACATCTGCTGATGGTTCCAGCACCAGTCGAGGCGCACCAGACTGATGACACCGGTGATGCCGCCATATTTGAAACTCGGCTTGTTGAAGGTCTGCTCTTTCGCGGCCGCGACATCGGGAGCGGCGAGGAGCAGACCCGATACCAGCACCTGGGCCAGACCTATTGGACGAAGGCTCTTCAATGGCATGCGGTTTCCCCTTCTCGCTTACTGGCACACGATGGTGGCGAAGCTGTCGCAGTTGCCGTCGCAGACCTGCGAATTGCTGATGACCCTGGTCATCCCGCCGACATGCGCCGCCTTCTGGAACGACTTGACGCCGCCATGGCCCTTGCTCTGGCAGAACGCTTCGGCAGCGGGCTTGCCGCACTGCTTTTGCCAGGCATAGCACCAGTCCAGCCGCAGCCCCTTGAAGGTCGGCGCCTCGTATTTCAACACCGCCACGGGCAATGGAGGCTTGAAGCAGGTGATCTGGGAAAAGCTGTCGCAATTGGTGTCCGCGCACAGCGACGAGTCGCCGATGGTGCGGGTCAGGCCGACATTGGCGGCTTTCGAAAAGGCGGCGGCGTTCTTGTAGCCCTGACTCTGGCACCAGGCATTGGCGGCCTTTTCCCCGCAGCCCTTCTGGAACGAAAAGCACCAGTCGAGCCGGTTGCCGCCGACTTTCGGATGCTTGAAAACCTCTTCGGACGCCAGGGCCGGCTTCACCGCCATCGACGCCGCGAGCATCATCAGGACCAGAATTGATTTTCCCACCATATTTCCCCTTTCAATGCAGTCGCGGAACGGCTCGCAAATCCACGGGCAATCGTCGTCCACCGAACGGTGGACGTTTTCGCCTCGTCACCCTAAGGTCGCCAAAATCAGCTTCGGGGGGAGCATGTCGAAGACCGCGGACGGCCTGCGCGACACGGAACTTTTGTCACTGCTGATCGGCCTGATCTACGATTGTGCCATCGACCCGTCGAACTGGGAGCGGACGCTGGCGGAAATCCGGCGATCACTCGGTTTCTGCAACGGCATGTTCACGGTGTGGACGGCGCCGAACGGCCTGCCGATCCTCAACGTGACCAGCGGCATCGCCGACGATTACGCTCGGCGCATTCCGGAACACGGCGCCGACATCGTCGCGCAATGGGGCGGCGCGGAGCGCATAGCGAGCTTCGCCGTCGGCGAGCCGAAGGTGCTCTCCCGGGAGCGGGAACAAGGCATATGGGCCGACACTCCCTACTACCGCGACTGGATCGAACCGCAGGGCATCATCGACCTGATGGCGATACCGATCACGCGCGACAGGGACACGACCTGCTCGGTCGGCTTCGCGCGGCACCATAGCCAAGGCGCCATCGGCGAGCGGGAAGTGGCACTCGCCCGCCTGCTTGTTCCCCATATTCAACGCGCGGTGGCAATAAGCCGGATTCTCGATGTGAAAACCCTGGCGGCAGCCAACCTGGTGGCCGCGCTGGATGCCGTCGCCGCCGGCGTGGTGCTGGTCGACAGGGAGCGTGGCATCCTGTGTGCGAACAAGGCAGCGCGGGCCATGTTCACCGGCGGAGGCCCGGTCATCGACCAGAGAGGCACACTGGCTCTTGGCAGCGCGGCCGGAACGACGGCGCTTCGCCAGGCCATGAGCCAGGCTCACGGCCTTGGAGAGACTCCCGACCGACGAGGCACGGACATCCCCGCGATACGGCCCGACGGTTCGCCGGCCGTGGTGCATGTCCTGCCTCTGAGCCAGGGGGCTTTACGCCCGAACCTCGCGCCGGGCGCCAGCGCCGCCATTTTCATCGCCCCTGCGACGGGTTTGACCCAGCCGTCCGGCGAGACCGTCGCTGCCCTGTTCGACCTGACACCGGCGGAAACGCGCGTCTACCTGGCAATCTCCGACGGAAAAACGCTTGCCGAGACCGCAAAGGCGCTCGGCATAAGCCATGCGACGGCAAAGACACATCTCCTGCGGCTGTTTGCCAAGACAGGCACCCATCGGCAAGCCGAGCTGGTGCGTCTGGCCGGTTCCTTCGCGACACCGGCCTGACCGAGATTGTCAGGAGTATGTTCGGTTTTTGTTCTTTCCGCTTGCCCCCTCGCGCG
>NZ_JAFKIC010000200.1 GCF_017306585.1 Mesorhizobium sp.
TTGCCGGCGACTGTGACGCGAAAGCCGTTCTCGGTCAGATACTGTTTGAGAAGATTGCGGATGCGGGTGTCGTCGTCGACCACCAGCAGATGCGGCGCATCGTCGTCCGGTGCGGCCGCCTGGTCGACCCTCTCAGTGCTCTCCATGGTTTTTTCCTGACATTTTTGCGGACCCGACGTCGATCTGAGCTCTCAGTTCCGGATTGACCATCGCTTCGAGGAAGCGTTCCACCATGGTCCGTTCGGTGGTTCCGGAATCCTGCAATGCAGCATGGATGCGGCGCGACTGTGGCCGCGCCAGCGCCAGCGCCAGGGCGCGGCCCTTGGCCGTCGGATAAAGCTCGCGCTGGCGGCGGTCGCGCGGGCCCTGTAACTGCACGACATGGTCGGTGTCGATCAGCTGCTTGAGCACGCGCGCCAGGCTCTGCTTGGTGATCTTCAGCACGTCGAGCAACTCGGCCACCGTGAGGCCAGGCCGGCGGTTGACGAAATGCAGGACGCGGTGATGGGCGCGGCCGAAGCCGTAATCGGCCAGGATCTGATCGGGATCGGAGGTGAAGTCGCGGTAGGCGAAGAAGAACAGTTCGATGATGGCGAAGTCGATGCCGTCCTCGACTGACATCGCGGTCCTGACGGGTTTTCCGGCGGCTGGGTTTCGATCCGTCATCATTTCTCCGTGGGCAGGGAGATTATGTCAGTACTATTGACGTAATTTCTCCGCAATGGTAATTTTTGACAAGCTTTTGGGCGGATTGCGAACGAAAAGGCAAGGCCAGCCGGTTTTTCCGGAACTTCCTGAGTTTGCCAGAGCGCGATTATCCGCCTACGCTTCCAGACACCGGCCAACGTCTCCAGTTTCATGACGCGGCCAAGAAGAACACGCAACGACACCAACGATATGCGGGCCGCGGCTCGCGGGAGGTTACCATGGCATCCGTTCCTTTCGACCAGCTGGACGGTTTCATCTGGATGAATGGCGAGTTCGTTCCGTGGGGCGAGGCCAAGATCCATGTGCTGACCCACGGCCTGCATTATGCCAGCGCGGTCTTCGAGGGCGAGCGTGCCTATGGCGGCGAGATCTTCAAGCTCAACGAGCACACCGAGCGCCTGCATGAATCGGCCCGCCTGCTCGGCTTCAAGATTCCCTATTCGGTGGCCGAGCTCAACGACGCCTCGACCACGCTCTTGAAGAAGCAGGGCTTCCAGGATGCCTATGTCCGGCCTATCGCCTGGCGCGGCAGCGAGCAGATGGGCGTCTCGGCACAGAACAACCGCATCAACGTCGCCATCGCCATCTGGCAGTGGCCGAGCTATTTCGATCCGGCGCAGAAGCTGAAGGGCATTCGCCTCGATGTCGCCGAATGGCGCCGGCCGGACCCGCGCACGGCGCCGTCGCGGTCGAAGGCGGCCGGCCTCTACATGATCTGCACCATGTCCAAGCATGCCGCGGAAGCCAAGGGCTATGCGGACGCCATGATGCTGGACTGGCGCGGGCAGGTGGCGGAGGCGACGGGCGCCAATATCTTCTTCGCCAAGGACGGCAAGATCCATACGCCGAAGCCCGATTGTTTCCTCGACGGCATCACCCGTCGCACCGTCATCGGGCTCGCCAGGGACCGCGGCCTGGAAGTCATCGAACGCGCCATCATGCCGGAAGAACTCGAGGGCTTCGAGCAATGCTTCCTGACCGGGACGGCGGCGGAAGTAACGCCGGTTTCGGAGATAGGTCCCTATCGATTCGAGGTCGGCGAAATCGCCAAAAACCTTATGAACGACTATTCCGCCGCAGTGCAGCCCAAGCGCGCGATCGCCGCAGAATAACGATAGTCACAGCTTTTCGCGCAAGCCGGGGCGGTTTTCGAGCCGCCCCTTTTATTTCAGCGTTTCTGCATTTGACTTTCCCCCAATTCGGCGTCTCATGATGCTGTCGGCCCGGGAGGCTGGCAGCTAAGGAGGGACTAATCATATGGACATGAACACGCTTCTTCCGATCATCATTCAGATCATTACAGGCATCATCGGTGGTCAGGCGGTCGGCGCGGCGATCAAGACGGCGGCGATGGGGCAGCTTCCCAAAATCCTGGGCGGCGCCATTGGCGGCGTCGGCGGCGCGGCGATCCTGGGCAGCCTGCTCGGCGGCGGCGCGGTCGATCCGGCTGCGGCGGCTGCGGCAACGAGCGGGCTCGGCAGCGCGCTCAACCTCAACAACATCGTCGGCGGCGCCGGCGGCGGCGCGATCCTGACCGGCATTCTGGGCGCGGTCATGGGCGCCATGAAGAAGTAAGGTCCGGTTGTCCCGGTCCGAGCAGATGGGCGGCTTCGGCCGCCCATTTCTGTTTTGAAGGCGACTGTCCTGTTTTGGAAGTGAGGGGCTGTTCGCCTTTCGAGGGGTGGACGCTTCCTGCTCCCGCCACTACATCACCGCGTGGACATCGAAAGGACGATCATGGGTCAGCTCAATGCCGGCATCGTGCCGGTGACACCGTTCCAGCAGAACTGCACGATCCTGTTCGACATGGACGACAAGCACGGCGTCGTCGTCGATCCGGGCGGCGACATCGACAAGGTGCTGGCGGTGCTGAAGGACAATGCGATCACCGCCGGGGCGATCTGGATCACGCATGGCCATATCGACCATGCCGGCGGCGCCATGGAACTCAAGGAGGCGCTAGGCATCGACATCATCGGGCCGCATATGGCCGACAAGCCATTGCTCGACAATCTGGAGAACCAGGGCAAGCGCTACGGCATCGCCGGATCGCGCAATTGCGTGCCCGACCGCTTCCTCAGCGAAGGCGAGACCGTCTCGTTCGGCTCGCATGTGTTCGAGGTGCTGCACTGTCCCGGCCACGCGCCCGGCCATGTCGTCTATTACAACCGCGCGGCCAAATTCGCGCATGTCGGCGATGTGCTGTTTCGTGGCTCGGTCGGGCGCACCGACCTGCCCGGTGGTGACCATGCGACGCTGATCTCATCGATCAAGGACAAGCTCTTGCCGCTCGGCGACGATATCGGTTTCATCTGCGGCCACGGCCCTGGTAGCCGCTTCGGCGATGAGCGGCGGACCAATCCGTTCTTGACTTAGGGTGTGCTGATATTCAGGTGAAGCCGGTCTGCAAATGGTGGCTTCCTGCGCTTCCCCGTTCTACTGTGTCGCAGTAGAACTGAGCTCACGTACCCGAAAGTACGCTCCGCTCCGGTTCTCGGAACCCACCATTTTCGACTCGGCCTGACCTGAATCTCAACACACCCGAGCGCCCAAACAAAAAAGCGCCGGCCTCGCGGTCAGCGCTTTTTGTTTGGGGCAGGGAAGCCCTTAAAGCGCTTCCGCGCTTTAAATTCGTTTTGTGCAAGTCGTTGTCCCAAAACCGCTGCGCACCCTCGGGCCAGGGCCGAGGGCATGCTTTTGGGCGACAGGCACTCAGTTGGCCGTGCAGAAATGCTGCTCGCCGTCATTGCCCGTGAAGGTGCCGGTGCGGGCGTTGAAGGTGCGGTAGCGGTCCGAGCAGTATTCGTACCAGCCGCGCGTCCACGGTTCGGCATAACGGTCGGCATAGACGACCTGCGGCTCCGCGTAGTAGCGGCGGATCGGGGCGGGGCGCACGCGAACGTCACGATCATAGTAGTCGTAGTCATAGTCCGGGGGCGGGGGCTGCTGGTTGGCCAGGGCGCCGACGATCAGCGCGCCGGCGGCGAGGCCGAGCACGCCGGCCGCGACAGCGTCGCCATGATGATGACCACCACGGCCATGCCAACGGCGCCAGTCATCGGCGTTGGCCGCCGAGAAGGTCGCGAGCGTGGTGGCGACCACGGCTGCGGACAGCACGGCTGTCTTGAAAATGCGGTTCATTTCGGTCTCCTTCGTGCCGGGCCGTGCAGGTTGTGCAGGGGATGCGGTCCGGCTTTACCAAAGACTAATATGCGACCGTGGCTGAACGGGGGCTGAACGAAAATTTGACCGTCGGCACGCGTTCACGGCATTAAACCCCGCGCCCTCAAGGCGCGGACATGGCCTGTCGGAACGGCGTTCGGCCTGAAGCCGGCTCAGCCGATCGACAGGTTGACTGCCTTCGGACCCTTGCCGCGCTTGTCCGGCTCGGTGTCGAACGTCACTTTCTGCCCATCCTCGAGACCGGGAAGACCCGACGCCTGCACGGCCGAAATATGCACGAAGACATCCTTCGCGCCATCATCCGGTGTGATGAAGCCGAAGCCCTTGGCATGGTTGAAGAATTTAACGGTGCCGGTCTGCGGCATGGGAAGCTCCTTTGATCCCATAAACTCCAGTCTCGGGCCGGCAAATGCCCGAGAGGAAATTTGTCCTTTATTTTAGCGCTATCGGCAAGAGAAAGTTTTGCAGGCACTTGAAGTGCCGTCGCGCTTTAAGTCTTTGTTATGATGCATGTCGTCGACCCGAAACCGGATCGATTTTCGGGCGGCATGCTTTTCAGGCGGTGTCGCCGGCATGAAAAAGGCGCGGCGAAAACCGCCGCGCCTTTCAAAAATCCGGTTGCCTGCCAGGTGCTGGTCAGGCTTAAGCGAGCCTCGTTCGCGCACCCGTTTGGGATGCGCGGCGCGCAGATGGCTCAGGCCGCGCGGAGGTTGACCGCCTTCGGGCCCTTGCCCATGCGGTCCGGCTCGACGTCGAAGGTGACCTTCTGGCCATCGACGAGCGTGCGCAGGCCCGAGGCCTCGATCGCGGAAATGTGGACGAACACGTCCTTGGCGCCGCCGTCGGGCGTGATGAAACCGAAGCCTTTGGTCGCATTGAAGAATTTAACGGTGCCGGTCTGGGCCATTGGGGAAACTCCTTCACCCGTTCAGTCTTGGTGGTCCTGCCCGCCACCTGGCGTCTAGGGCAGTTCCCGGTGGTTGCTTTCGGCAGTCATGCATTGGCGCATGGTCAAACCCCCCGCCGAAAAACGGGGCCGTCAGAGATTCACAGTATCGGGGAAAGGTCGTCCAAAACGTTCCGCTCTCCGGGTCGCAAATGCCCGAACAGCTGATTTATCGCACGGAAACGTGAAGGTTGCAAGATAGCGCCGCGGGCCGCCGCACTGGCGCATCCCGACGCATGAATCGACCAATCTGAGCGTCGACGGGGCGCAGATAGGCCTCGTTGGCCGAAGGGTCATCGGCCCACAGACCCGGTCATGCATGGGCCAGAGAAACGCCCCCGGCCGCCGCCGCTGGCGGGTGCGCGACAAATCCGGGCGTTGTTTCGGATGAAGTCGCAAACGGGGGTTGCAATCGGCGGTGGAATGGCGAGGATCAAACCATAGTCGCTGATTTTGAACTTTATTTTTGCTGGATATCATTGTGCGCGGCCGTTGCGCATTCTTGAGCGGAACGGATCACGACAGGAACCGAGGGAGACACGATCATGAAGTTTCTTGCGGCAATCTTTTCGCGGCAGGGTTTTGCCATCCTGTTCCTGTCGGCAATTCTTGCCGCCTGCACTGTCGTCGTCGATGACGGACCGGGACCGCGCCCACGTCCGCCGCGCCCTGAACCGCAATTCTGCACCAAACAGTATGAGCCGGTCTGCGCGCGGCGCGGCGGCGACCGCCAGACCTTCGCCAATGGCTGCCTTGCCGAGCGGGCCGGCTACCGCATCGTTCGCGACGGTCCCTGCCGTGATGGCGGTGGTGGCGGTGGCGGAGGCGGCGGTGAGCAGACCTTCTGCACCCGCGAATACGCGCCCGTCTGCGGCCGCCGGCATGGCGATATGCGCACCTTCCCCAACGCCTGCGAGGCGCGCGCCTCGGATTACCGCATCGTCGGCGACGGGCCTTGCTGAGAGATCAGGCATAGCGTCCCTGGTGAGGGAGCGGCGGGTTCGGCCGCTTCACACCGGCAGAGGGCCCCCAATACCGATGCCAAGCCTTGAACCTGCCGCGCCAATGGCCTAAATCGCGGCAGGCGCACAAGTAAGGCAGGTGTCCCATCAACCGAGATCAAAGAAGAGCGGCGGCCGCCGGAGCCAAATCCAGCGCGGCCAAGTCCGGTTCCGGCGGACAGCCGCCGCTGGGCCTCGACCAGTATGTGCAGCAGGCGCTGCAACTGCATCAGGCGGGGCGCCGGCAGGAGGCCGAGGCGATCTATAGGCAGGTGCTGGAGCGCCAGCCCAACCATGCCGGAGCGGCGCATTTCCTGGGATTGCTGCTGCACCAGACCGGACGCAGCGAAGAAGGCATGGAGTTCCTCGAGCAATCGGTGAGCCTGCAGCCGACCAATGCCGATTTCCTCAACAATTTCGGCACGGTGATGCGCGATCTCGGCCGGGTCGCAGCGGCGATCGATTTCTTCCAGGGCGCGGTGGATCTGCGGCCTGAGCAACTCGCGGCACGTGACAATCTCGGCTCGTCGCTGACGCAGCTTGGCCGGTTCGACGAGGCCGAGGACATCTATCGCGGCACCGTGCAGCGCAATCCGTTTCATGCGCGCGCCCGCATCGGGCTTGCTGAAACGCTGCAGGAGGCCGGGCGCCTGGACGAGGCGCTGGCCGTGTTCCGCGAAGCGCTGGCAATCCGGCCGAAGGACGCCGAGCTTCTGCACGGGCTAGGCGTCGGGCTGATGGAGAAGGGCAAGCTCGACGAGGCCGCCGACCTGTTCCGGCAGGCGGTGGCGATCCAGCCCGGCATGGCGCGCGCCTGGCTGATGCTGACGCAGGTCAAGCGCCAGAAGGAACGCGATGCCGAACTGGCCGGCATGGAAGCGCAGCACGCCAAGGCTCCGCCGGACAGCCTGCCGCGCATGCAGCTCGCCTTCGGCCTCGGCAAGGCCAATGACGATCTCAGGGATTACAACAGGGCTTTCGATTATTTCGCCGAGGGCAATGCGATCCGCCGCAAGGGCATCAACTACGATCCCGTGCGCACACGCGCCGAGTTCGAGGCCATGAAGTCGGTGTTCGATGCCGGTTTCTTCGAGAAGCACAGGCCGAGCCCGATCACCGACGATGCGCCGATCTTCATCGTCGGCATGCCGCGTTCGGGCACGACGCTGGTCGAGCAGATCATCGCCAGCCATCCCGATGTCTACGGCGCGGGCGAGCTCAACATCCTGAAGACGGCGGTCGGCAAGCAGTTCCCGTCGAACATGCCGGGCGGTTTCCCCTGGGGCGCGGCCGACACGGACGACGCCGACTTCACCGAGGCGGGCCAGGCCTATCTCGACATGCTGCATGCCCGCTACCCGCACATGCGCCACGTCACCGACAAGATGCCGGGCAACTTCCTGTTGATCGGCTTCATCCACATGATGATGCCGAAGGCCAGGATCATCCATTGCGCCCGTGACGCGGTCGCAACCTGCCTGTCGATCTACAAGGTGCATTTCCGCGGCGACAGCCACCGCTATGGCTACGATCTCGGCGAACTCGCCGACTTCCACAATCTCTACACCGACATCATGGCGCACTGGCACAAGGTTCTGCCCGGTGTCGTGCATGATGTGCGCTACGAGGATTTCGTCGCCGACCAGCAAGGGCAGAGCCGCGCGCTCATCGACTATCTCGGCCTACCCTGGGACGATGCCGTGCTATCGTTCCACGAGACTGATCGTCCGGTGCGCACCGCATCGGCCGCACAGGTGCGCCAGCCGATGTATCAGGGCTCGGTCGATCTGTGGAAGCGCTATGGAGACCGGCTGAAGCCGCTGCTGGACAAGCTGGATTAGCGCGCGGGGTAGGAGATTACCTTGAGTACCTATTGCTTCGTCATCCTATGGCGGAGCAAGGAGCGAAGCGACGCGGCGCAGACCATAGGATCCATGCCGTGACGTTAAAGCGTTGAAACGGTGAAGAATTCCGTTCCGCAGCACCCTTCGGTGGAGGTCCCGGCATGGATCCTAGGGTCTTCGCGACGGAGCTTCGCTCCTGCTTCGCCCTAGGATGACGAAGTTGAGAGGCCAATTCTCGCGTTGCGCCAGCTGGCTACAGCTCGATGAACGGCTGGAAGCCGCCGAAGATCATGCGCTTGCCGTCGAAGGGCATGTCGGACCAGTCCATCTTGATGCGTTCATCGGCCATAACCTTGGCCATCACCGCATCGCGGCTCTGCCTCGATTCATAGACCGCCCAGGCGAAGATGACGATCTCGTCTTCCTTGGCCTGGACGGCGCGCGGAAACGAGGTCAATTCGCCATAGGGCACGTCGTCGCCGATGCATTCGACATAGGAGAGAGCGCCATGCTCCATCCAGATCGGGCCGGCGAGATTGGCCAGTTTCTTGTAGTCGTCGAGCCTTGCCTTCGGCACGGCAAGCACGAAGCCATCGACATAGGACATTGTGTTTCCTCCTCTGAATTCGGGCGCCGGGCCGGCAGGGGTCCAACCCGGCGCGGGCGAGTGCAGGCGTCCTCGGGGAAAGGGCGCTGCTGTCCGCCGACTTACTTGACCGGTGCGTTCATGGCCCAGGCGACGCCGAAGGGGTCCTTCACCTGGCCCCAGCGGTCGCCCCAGAACATCACCTGCAGCGGCGTCACGACCTCGCAGCCGGCGTCGACCGCGCGTTTCCACCAGGCGTCGATGTCGTTGTTGTCGAGATGGAGCTGCAGCGTGTAGCCCTGCGCGTCCTTGTGCGGGTGACCGTGTTCGGGATAGGCGTCGCCCAGCATCAGCGTCGTGCCGTTGACGTGAAGGTGAACATGCATGGTGCGGCCTTTTTCGTCCGGCGGATAGGCGAAGACCTGCTCCGCGCCAAAGGCCTTCTTGTAGAATTCGGCCGCCTTGAAGGCGCCGTCCACCTGCAGATAAGGGGTCAATCCGCCAAGCACTTCGGCCCTGGGCTGATCTTGGGTCTGGTCAGTCATCTCTTGCTCCTCTTTGCGTTTTGGCCTTGCCGACCATAGGACGCGCGAGATGACAGCGATCCTACATCGCGGCGAAACTTTTTTGGCGGGCCGGCTCCGGGCAGGATGGCCCGCCAATCGGCGTGGACGGCGCACGCATGGCTCGGCGAGCCATGGTCATATGGTCTTGGCCGAGAAGGTGGCCGCGCGGCGGCTTTCGCGGGTGTCGAGGATCTCGGGAAAGCCGATATCCTTGCGCAGTTCTGCAGGCAGCGAAAGCAGGATGCGCTCGCTGCGATGGCGGGCCCGCGCGGCCGCATAGCGGGTTGCGATGCGGCCGATGGATGAAAGGACGGACATGACAAGTTCTCCCTGGGTTGGCGCCGGCATCGTCGCGCCGGCATCCCAAGGACGTAACCAATCCGGCCGGCCCGACAGGCCGCCCAAGAATTTTCCCTAGGGATCCCCGGCCCGTCCGGGCCGGAGATCTCATCAGGCCTGGTCTTCCGCTACAGCGCGGAAGAACCCTTCGGGATCCTCGACCTCCGTCAGCTTCCGCTTCTCGATCAGCCAGAATCGGTTGCCGACGGCACGGATGAAGGAGCGGTCGTGCGAGGCAAGCATGCAGCTTGCCTGATGCTTCAGCAACTCCTCCTCCAGCGCCTCCTGGCCGTCTATGTCGAGGTGGTTGGTCGGTTCATCGAGCAGATAGAAGTTGGGATTGGCGAGCCTCAGCGCCAGCATCATCAGCCGTGCTTTCTGGCCGCCGGACAAGACGCCGATCTTTTTCTCCTGCATCTCGATGACCACGCCCGCGCCAGCAAGCAGCGAACGGGCGCGCTGTTCGCCGACGTCGAATCTTCGCGACACCATCGCCAGCGGCGTGTCGTCGCCGCTGATGCCGGACAGCGCCTGGTCGCTGTAGCCGAGCACAGTCGACGGCGTCACTTTCACATTCGCGACCGTGTCAGGCTCGAGGATGGCGTTGCGGATCAGAGTGACGAAGCGCGACTTGCCGACGCCGTTGCGGCCGAGCAGCACGATGCGGTCGCCCTGGCAGATGTGGCGCTTGCCGGTCCGAAACAGCAGCGTGCCGTCGGGCGTTTCCACAGCCGCATCGTCGAGCGTGATCAGCACCTTGGCGTGGGTGCCGCGATTGGCGAGCTTGATCGCGCCCGCCGATCGCTCGCGATGCGCGGGCAGCGCGGCTTCCTCCAGTTTCTCCGCCCGCTCCTTGAGCTGCTTGGTCTTGATCGTCAGCAGGTCGCTGCCGGAATTGATGCCGATGTTGTTCAGCTTGGCGGCCTGCTTGCGCAGTTGCTGGGCGACCTTCATGTCGCGCTCGAACTTGCGCGCCGCCGAGGCATCGACCTCATCCAATGCGTCGCGAGCCCTGGAATAAGGCAGCGAGAACACCGGCGATTGCTCCGGCCGCAGGAACAGCGTGCGGTTGGTGGTGGCGTCGAGGAAGGCGCGGTCGTGGCTGGCGATGACAACAGGCACTTCGCGCGGGAGCGCGTTCAGCCATGTCTCCAACTGGCTGATCCTGGCGAGGTCGAGATGGTTGGTCGGCTCGTCCAGCAGCAGCATGTCCGGGTCGGTGACCCAGACGCTGGCGATCAGCGCCAGCCGCTGCCAGCCGCCGCTCAGCGCCTGCATTTGCCGCTCGCGCATCGCCTCGGGCACGTCGAGCGAATCCAGCACCACGTCGACGCGCCACGTCTCGCTGTCGGCTTGCTCCGGCGGGAGCGCGTCAGCCACCACCTGATAGAAGGTGCGGCCGAGAAGGGCAGGGGGAACCAACTGCTCGACATGGCCGATGCGCAGGCCGCGCGTGCGGGTGATGTCGCCGGAGGTCGGTTCCATCTCGCCGGTCAGGCATTTGAGCAATGTCGACTTGCCGCGGCCATTGGCGGCGACGATGCCGAGCCGGTCGCCGCTGCCGATGGTGAGATCGAGGTTGGAAAAGAGCGGCGCACTCATGGTGACGCCGAGGGATTTGAGGCTGAGAAGGGCCATTTTGATTTCTCTGGTCTTGCCGGAGACAACTCCGGGTGCACTTTGACGGTGCGCGCCATCGGAACAGGCGTCACGCACCACGAAGGGCAGACCAAAAAATCGAAGCGGGAAAAACCCGGACCGTCCCTGGTCAGCCCTGCAAGCTCACCTGCAGGGCGGAAATCGGGCCACGCTGACGGTGGTGACGAAAAAACGTAAACACGTGAGCCCTCCTTTCGAGACGTTAGAGTGTTGGGAGTGGTTACACCAAAGGCTGGAATGATGGCAAGAGGTGGCGGCGATGGTGGAGTACTTGCCTTCTCCCCTTATGGGAGAAGGTGGCCTCGCGAAGCGAGGTCGGATGAGGGGTGATCCAGAGAACACCAGCGCCTCACTCCGCTAAAACACCCCTCATCCGTCTCGGCGCTGCGCGCCGATCCACCTTCTCCCACAAGAGGAGAGGAAGAGGAGCTACCGCCCCGGCCGCCCGGTCTTGCTCGGCCGCCGCTTCTCCCGGCGCGCGTCACCCGGATCCTCGTAGGAACCGATGCCGGCGCGCTGGCGCACGATCGGTTTGTCATCGCGTTCCTTCGCGCCCCCCTCTGTCCTGCCGGACATCTCCCCCACCTGGGGGGAGATCGGCTGGGGCTTGGCCGGCTTCTTTCCTTCGACCGGTTTTTCGGTGCGTCGCACCGTCATCTCGTCGAGCGAGTTCTTCTTGAACAGCGGCTTGGTCGCGTCGCCGGGAATGCCGAAATCGGAGCCGTGCGCCTCGGCGGCGGACTGCTTCTTGAACAGGGAACGCGACACGGCGCCCGCCGGGGTCGTCATGTCGGTCCCAGGGCCCATATCATCGATCGACGGCTTGGCGAATAGCGGTTTCTTCACCGGCACGGCGCCATCGGCGCCCATCTCGTCGAGATGCGGCTTGCGGAAGAGGTTGGGCCGGGCGGCTTTGGCCGCCTCTTCGGCAGCGCGCGCTTCGTCGAGCTTGCGGAAGCGCTCCTGCTCCTCGGCGGTACGATGCTTGGCCACGCCCTTGTTGTGCTTGCCTTTTTCGCGACCAGAAGCCGGACTTTGGCCTTCCACTTCGCGCGCCAGCGGATCGTCGGAAATCGACAGTTCCATCTCGCGCAAGCGCTTGATCTCGTCGCGGATCCGCGCGGCCTTCTCGAAGTCCAGATTGGCGGCGGCGTCGCGCATCTGCTTGTCAAGCGCGTCGAGATGGGCCTTGAAATTGTTGCCCATCATGGCGCCGGCGCTGTCGGTGAACTGCGAGATGTCGGCGCGGACGTGGTCCTTCTCGTAGACCGAGTCCAGAATGTCCGAGATGCGCGACTTCACCGATTCCGGCGTGATGCCGTTGGCGGCGTTCCACTCCATCTGCTTCTCGCGGCGACGGTTGGTCTCGGCCATCGCCCGTTCCATCGAGCCGGTGACCTGGTCCGCATAGAGAATGACCTTGCCGTCGACATTTCGGGCGGCGCGGCCGATGGTCTGGATCAGCGATGTCTCCGAGCGCAGGAAGCCTTCCTTGTCGGCGTCGAGAATGGCAACGAAACCGCATTCGGGGATGTCGAGGCCCTCGCGCAGCAGGTTGATGCCGACCAGCACGTCGAAGGCGCCAAGCCGCAGGTCGCGCAGGATTTCGATACGCTCGAGCGTATCGATGTCAGAGTGCATGTAGCGTACGCGCACGCCCTGCTCGTGCAGATATTCGGTCAGGTCCTCGGCCATGCGCTTGGTCAGCACGGTGACCAGCGTGCGATAGCCGGCGGCGGTCGTGTCGCGGATCTCGCCGACGACATCGTCGACCTGGCTCTTGGCCGGGCGCACCTCGACAGGCGGGTCGATCAGGCCGGTCGGGCGGATGACCTGCTCGGCGAAGACGCCGCCGGACTGGTCCATCTCCCAGCCGCCGGGCGTCGCGGAAACGGCGATCGAGGCCGGACGCATGGCGTCCCACTCTTCGAAGCGCAGCGGCCGGTTGTCCATGCAGGAGGGCAGGCGGAAGCCGTACTCCGCAAGCGTGGCCTTACGACGGAAGTCGCCCCGGTACATGCCGCCGATCTGCGGCACGGTGACGTGGCTTTCGTCGATAAACACCAGCGCGTTGTCGGGAATATATTCGAACAGTGTCGGCGGCGGATCGCCCGGCTGGCGGCCGGTGAGGTAGCGCGAATAGTTCTCGATGCCGGCGCAGGATCCCGTCGCCTCCAGAATTTCGAGGTCGAAGCGGGTGCGCTGCTCCAGCCGCTGCGCCTCCAGCAGGCGCCCGGCGCGCTCGAGTTCGACCAGCCGGTTCTTGAGCTCTTCCTTGATCGATTTGATCGCCTGGTTGAGCGTCGGGCGCGGTGTCACATAGTGCGAGTTGGCGTAGATCTTGACGCTTTTCAGCTCGCCGGTCTTCTGGCCGGTCAGCGGGTCGAATTCGGTGATCTGCTCGATCTCGTCGCCGAACATGGAGATGCGCCAGGCGCGGTCCTCAAGGTGGGCGGGGAAGATCTCGATCGTGTCGCCGCGCACGCGGAACGAGCCGCGCACGAAGTTGATGTCCTGGCGCTTGTACTGCTGGGCGACGAGGTCGGCGAGCAGGGCGCGCTGGTCGAGCCGGTCGCCGATCTGCATCTGGAAGGTCATCGCCGTATAGGTTTCGACCGAACCGATACCGTAGATGCAGGACACCGAGGCGACGATGATGACGTCGTCGCGCTCCAGCAGCGAGCGCGTCGCCGAATGGCGCATGCGGTCGATCTGCTCGTTGATCGAGGATTCCTTCTCGATGAAGGTGTCGGTGCGCGGAACGTAGGCTTCCGGCTGGTAGTAGTCGTAATAGGAGACGAAATATTCCACCGCGTTGTCGGGGAAGAATTTCTTGAACTCGGAATAGAGCTGCGCGGCCAGCGTCTTGTTCGGCGCCAGGATCAGGGCGGGGCGCTGCGTCTCCTCGATCACCTTGGCCATGGTGAAGGTCTTGCCCGAGCCGGTGACGCCGAGCAGCACCTGGGTGCGGTCACTGTTGTCGACACCTTCGACGAGATCCTTGATGGCGGTCGGCTGGTCGCCGGCGGGCTGGAAATCCGAAACCATCTTGATGGCGATGCCGCCTTCGGACTTTTCCGGGCGGGCAGGGCGGTGCGGCGTCCACAGCACGCCGTCCTTGTGCAAGGGATTGCCGGATTCGATCAGCGCCGAGAGCGCGGCCACCGTCGCGGTGACGCCGCTGGTCGACATGGTCTCGGCTTCTTCAAGCGAAACATCGAGGCCGGCGACCGGATTGAGGCCTGCAGCGGCGCGTTCGCGGGCGGTCGCCGCACCGCCCATCGAGGTGCCGCGCGCCGTGCGTCCAGGCGCGGCGGAACGTTCGGGAATCTTCTTCGACGGTTTGGACGCCTTGCCGCCTTCGCCCTTCCCACCGTCGCCTTTGCCGATCTGGCGGCCCTCGCGCTCGGCCTCCTGCTCGATCTGCTCAGCCCAATCCGAGATCGAGCCGGTAAGCGGCGTGCCCGACAGGCCAGGTTGCGGCATTTCGGCGAAGCCGCCTCTGTGCAGCGGCTCCGAGGCGTCGAGGAAATCGGTCAGCGGGCTGCGGCGCTTCGGCGCGGCGCGCTCATCATTCGCCGTCGACGGCGTTTTCTTGTCCGGGGATTTGGCCATGTCCCGAATATGGGAGGACTCGGGCAAAATGGAAAGAGCGTGATGCGGCGAGCCGAATGCCGGGCAGCGGCTCCTGACAGAAGGCTGTCAGGAGGAGGCAGGTGCCGGGCGAGGGCCGGCTGTCGCGGTCAGGCGCCGCGTGCGTTGTCCGTCGCCACCTGGGTCGGCGAGCCGTTCAGGCGCGGCACCACGACCAGGCGCGTGACCTTGCCCTTCTTGAAGGCGGCGAGGAAGCGCGCGTAGTCCCTGAAGACGACGCAGCCATTGGACTCGGCGCGGCCGCCGCGCAGCATGTAGGTGTGGGCGAGCAGGCCGTTGCGGTTGTATTTGTTGCCGCCGCTCACCGGCGTCAGGCGCAGGGCCTCGACGCCATGGAAGCGCGATTCACGCAGCGACAGATTGTAGGTGTTGGGCGGCGTCGGGCCGCGATCCTTGACGTGAACATAGCGCGGCTGGTCGACCATGGCGCCAAGGCCGGAATGCGCTTCGAGCCGCTGGCCGTCCGGCATGTAGACGGTCTTGGCGCTGATGTCATAGACGGCCACGCCATGGCCGGCGCCGCTGCCGCCGCTTGGTCCGTTGAACAGGTTCCGGAACGCCTGGCCGAGGCCGCCCGAGGGCGTGTCGGGCTTGGCGTAGGCCAGCACGTCGCCGTTTTCGCCGGAGCGGCCCTGGCGGGCAGGCTGCCTTGCGGCCTGCATGACAGGCTTCGCCTGGGGCGCCGGCTTCTGCTGCAAGGCCTTGGGCTGCGACGCTGGCTTGTCCTGTTCCACGACCTTGGGCTGCGGCGCGTCATATTGCGGGCGGCGGGTCGGCAGCGGCACATCGTCGGTGAGCGCGTCCGGCAGCGAGGCCGCGTCGCCGGGCTGTTCCGGCTGGGTCTCGACGGGCGCGACGGCGACATCGGCCGAGGATTCGGTCATCGGCAGCGGCGAGGCGAAGGCTTCGTCGTCGACCGGCATCGACCGGACGAGAGCCAGCGCCAGCTGCGTATTGTCGGGCGTCTGCGACTGGGCGAAGCCCATCGGCGCCGGCGCGGTCTGCACGACGGCGGAACCGGTATCGGCATGGGCGAAGCGTTCGGCCACCGGGGCCGGCATATCGTCGGTCAGGCTGGCCACCAGCGTGGCTGAAGGGGCGAGCGAAGCCGTGGCGACCTGAGGCGCGGCGGAAATCACGGGGCGGACATCGGCCGTGGCGGCGGGCTTTCCGGCGCTGGCGAAGGCGGCAGCGAGCTTTGTCGGCGACAGGGATGCTTCCACCAGTTCGAAGCGCTGCTGGGACTTCGATTTCGCCACCGGCGCCGGCTTTGCCTGCGCCACAAGGCGTTCGGATTTCTGCGCCTGAGGGCTCACCGAGGCCAGCTTGAAGCAGCCGGCGCCGCATTGCACCGCATGATCATGCAATGCCTGCGCGCCGCCATGGGCGTTGGCCAGCACGAAGGGCGCGGAAGAGCTGAGGAAATGCTGCTTGAGCGGATCGGCGAGCGCGAGCGAGCCCGGCATCGACAATGTCTGCGGCAGACCGCCCGGCGTCGACGACAGCGAGGCGCCGACGGAACTCAGCCCAACCATGGTCCCGATCAGCCAGAGGCCAACGGCGGCGCTTACGCCGGGAACCGCGACCCAGCGGACGAGCCTTTCGGGGTTGAAGGATGGAGAACGCACCACGTCGTCGACGGTCTCGCCGTCCCAACGCCTGTCCCCGATGATTTTCTTACTCAAGAACGCCATGCAACCAATCTTGCTCCAATCGGCTCCTACGTCCCGGCTGGGATAGCCGTGACGACCATTCTGTGAGTGATCCCAGGTGGTCCCCGACGCGTTTTCCGCGTCTGTCGTTAGTTGCCGATCGCTTCAAAATATGGACAAAGTTGGTTAACCAATCCCTCTCAAACCAACCGAGAGACGTGGACTTTGTGCCGAATGAGGCTTGCCCACGAACATGCACGCGGTACTTACAGCCCTTCCAAGGGTGTTTTGCTGCCTGTTTTTGCCTGCCAAGTCAAGCAAAACAGCCCCAGCTAATCTTTGACCGGCGGGTGCGCTGGCCGAAGCGGCAATGCTGCGGCCTGGGAATATTGGGCCACGACGCCGAAAAGCCTGACCCACACCATTAAAAACTGTTGCCGTCCTGCCACAATTTTTCAGCCCGGACGGCCCTGCGCCGACGGCCATTGACTCGTTTTAGGGGCCGGTGCAATCCGGTCAAGTGGTTGGTTTTGGGGTGGCAAAGGCCACTTTTGGAGGCTTTTTCCATGAGGCGTCGGGATTTCTTGGCGCTGTCGGCGGGTGCGGCGGCGTTTTCCATTCTTCCGGCTGCGGCCAGGGCTGCGCTGCCGGTCCCCTATGACCGCAACGCAGAAGTGCCGTTCAAGGACAAAAAGTCGTTCATCGACTGGATGGTGGCCAATCGCGGCGAGGATCCGAAGTTCCTGGCCGAGCGATTCGATCGCTTCCAGATCATGGTCTACAACAAGGACGTGCTTGACGACCGCAACAAGCGCGCTTTCCTTTCGACACCGCGCGAGGAATTCGTGCTGTCGCAGAATCTCGGCCGCGCCTATGACCATGCCTTCCTCGACATCGGCTATGGCGTGACGATTTCGGGCCCGCATCTGGTCGGGCGCATGACGACGGCCATCGATGTGCAGTTCGGCGAAGCCGTGCTCGAGATCGGCACCGGCTCCGGCTACCAGTCCGCCTATCTCGCCAATCTCACCGACAAGGTGCACACGATCGAGATCATCAATCCGCTGGCGCAGCGGACACGGCGCACCTATGACGGGCTGATCGATCGCGGCTACAGCGTGTTCAGTTCGGTCACCAGCCGTAATGCCGACGGCTACTATGGCTGGGAAAGCGTCGGTCCGTTCGACAAGATCATCGTCACCTGCGGCATCGACCACATCCCGCCATCGCTGCTGCAGCAGCTGAAGCCCAATGGCGTCATGGTCATCCCGGTCGGCCCACCCGGCGCCCAGCACGTGCTCAAGGTGATCAAGCAGCAGCTTGCCGACGGCACGTTCAACATCGTCCGTTCCGACATCTATAATGGCAAGGTGGTGCCGTTCGTGCCCTTCACCAAGCTGGAAGGCGACCAGATCGTCGGCACGCATAACGGCTGAACACTGCCGCGCCGGCCCTGTCGAAGCATCGCATCAAGGGAGCCGAATGGCAGCCGTCGCATCGAATTCCCGCCTGACAGTCCCGTCGCTGGAGGCGCCGCGCGTCCCGCACTATCTCGCGGTCGGGCTGATCGCCGGCGCCATCATAGCGCTTCAGATCGCCGTCATGCGGGTGTTCGCGGTCGGCAGTTGGTCGCATTTCGGCTCGCTGGTGGTGAGCCTGGCTATGCTCGGCTTCTCCCTGTCCAGCGTCGTCATCTTCGCCGGCAAGGGCTGGTTCGACCGGCACTGGCAAGGCGCGGCGACCGGTGCCCTTCTCCTGATCGGGCCGCTCGCCGTCGGCGCCAACCTCATCGCGCAGACGGTGCCGTTCAACGCCATCTTCCTGGTGTCCGATCCCCAGCAGAAATGGCGGCTGCTCGCCAATTTCCTGCTTTATCTCCTGCCGTTCCTGGCCGGCGCGTTCTTTCTCGGCATCGTCTTCCTGAAGAGCCGCACCGCCTTCGGCCGTGTCTATTTCGCCGACCTTACCGGCTCGGGGCTCGCTGGCCTCGTCGTGCTGGTGTCACTTTATCTGTTCGCGCCGGAAACCATCCTCGTCGTGCCGCTGCTGCTGTGGGCCGCCGGCTCGATCCTGTGGTTCGCGGCCTTCGGCGCCTGGAAGAGCGCCGTCGCGGGCGTTGTCGTGGCGGCGCTGTCGATCGCTGCCTATCTCATGCTGCCCGGGCTTACAGGCATACCCGACATCGCGGTGTCGCAATACAAGGGCGTCGCCTATGCCCGCAACTTCCCGGACGGCAAGCGCATCTACCGCAGCATCTCGCCCTTCGGCGACCTGCAGGTCTATGCCAGTTCCTACATGCATTTCGCGCCGGGCCTGAGCGACAACGCCGCCTTCGGCATGCCGGAGGTGCCGGCCAACACCTATGTCGGCATGTATCGCGACGGCGACGGGCCGGAAGGCATCATGCGCAACCTGGCGCCGGCCGAGCAGGTCTATTTCCGCTACCTGCCGATGCATTATCCCTATGTCATCAAGGAGAAGCCAAAGACGTTCGTCGTCCAGTTCGGCGGCGGCATCTCCACGCAGGCCGCACTCAATGCCGGCTCCACCTCGGTGACCGTCGCCGAGAGCAATCCGATGACGTTGCGGGCGTTCCGCGATCCCATTCTGAAGGACGTCACCGGCGACATACTGGCCGAGCCCCGGCTCAAGGTGATCGACTATGACGGACGGCTGTTCCTCGCCAATACGTCGGAGCGCTACGACGTCATCGATCTCAGCCTCGCCGACAGCGTCGGCCTGTCCAATCCGGGCGGCTTCGCCATTTCGGAGAAATACGCCTACACGCATGAGGCGATGCTGAGCTACATGCATGCGCTGGCCGATGGCGGCGTGCTGTCGGTAACCCTGTGGAACAAGGAAGAGCCGCCGAAATCGGTGCTCAAGCTCTATTCGACCATCGCCGAGGCGGCGAAGGCGTTCGATCCCCAGGGCGCCGCCAACGACATCTTCGCCGTGTCGAGCTACCTCTCGACCACGACGGTGCTGTTCAAGCGCGGCGGTTTCAGCGAAGCCGAGGTCAAGACGCTGCGCGACTACACCAAGTCGATGTCGTGGGAAGAGGTCTACTATCCCGGAATGGAATATGACGGCTCGGGCGCCCAGAAGGTGCTCGACGATTATCGCGCCTCGATCTTCGGCAGCGGGCAGGACGCGACGCTGACGCCGCCAGTCGACGCTACCGCGCCTGGGAATCCCGATTGCGACCCGACCGCTCCAGCCGACCCGACGCTCGATGCCTGCGCCGGCGGCAATGCCGGCCCGCAAGTGTTGCCGGCGACGGAGTTGCAGCGCATGACCTGGCACGCGCTACTGACCGGCGGCTGGGAAAAGCTTGCCGCCGACTATGTGTTCGACACGCGGGCGCTGAGCAACGACCAGCCCTATTTCGCCGCCTATGTGAAGGTCGCCGATCTCGGCAAGACGCTCGACCGGCTCGACCTGTTCCAGGACGACTGGGGCTATCTGCTGATCTGGGCGACGCTCGGCATCGCCTGCATCACGGCGGCGTCGCTGGTGCTTTTGCCGATGATCTTCGGCTGGCGCATCGTGTTCTCGCGCTCGCGCGGCAAGCTCGGCACCATCCTCTATTTTGCCTGTCTCGGCCTCGGCTACATCATGGTCGAGGTCGGGCTGATCAGCCGCTTCACCGTGGCGCTGGCCAACCCGACCGTTTCGGCGTCGGTGCTGATTTCCTCGATGCTGGTGTTCTCCGGCCTAGGCAGCCTGTTCGCCGAGCGCATCTTCGACCGCGCGAGGACGCTGCTTCCCGTCCTGCTGCTGGCGATCGGCGCGCTGCTGCTCCTCTATGGCTACTATCTGTCGCCGGTGCTCGACTGGATCGGCGCCTATCCCTACGCGGTGCGGCTGCTGCTCTGCTTCCTGCTGGTGTCGCCGCCGGCCTTCCTGATGGGCATGCCGATGGCGACGGCCATGACCTGGCTGGCCCGGCTCGGCAAGGAGCATCTGTTCGTCTGGGCCTGGGGCATCAATGGCTGTTTCTCGGTGATCGGCTCGGCCGCTGTGCCGATCGTGGCCACCAGCTTCGGCCTCAGCGCCGTCCTGCAATGGTCGGCGATCGCCTATCTCATCGCCATACCCGCCTTCTTCGCCGTGCTGCTGCCGTCGAAGGCGGTGCCGATCGGCCGGGCGGCCCATGCCTGACCGGCGCGCCATCGTCGCGGGGCTGCTGGCCACGGTGGCGTTTCCGGTGGCGGGTCTGGGGGCGCGCTTGCACAAAGCCATATCGACCATTGTGCCGTTCAAGGCCACGCCCTTTCCCTATCGGGGAAGGCTGCCCGACGGGTCGGCAGCGTTTCTCGACGTGACCGGGGCGGATGGCCGGCGCGGCCACACTTCGCCGCGCGGCGGCATCTATTGGGAAGACGAGACCTATTCAGACCGCTCGACGCTGCTGGCCGTGCCCAAAGGGTTCGATCCGGGCAAGCCGGCCGTCGTCGTCGTCTTCCTGCATGGCAATGGCGCCACCTTGCAGCGCGACGTCATCGGCCGCCAGCGGGTCGTCGCGCAGGTCGAGGCATCAGGCCTGAACGCCGTGCTGGTGGCGCCGCAATTCGCCCGCGACGCGCAGGATTCCAGCGCCGGCAATTTCTGGACGCCGGGCTATTTCGCGAAATTCATGGCGGAGGCGGCCCAGGGATTGGCTAAGCTGGCTGGCGCCAAGGCGGCGAAATTCGAAGCGATGCCGGTGGTGCTTGTCGCCTATAGCGGCGGCTACAATCCGGCTGCCTTCATCCTCAGGAACGGCGACATCGGCGGACGGCTGCTCGGCGTCATCCTGCTCGACGCGGCTTTCGACGAGGCCGATATTTTCGCCGGCTGGATCGCACATCATCGCAAGAGTTTCTTCGTCAGCGCCTACGGCAAGTCCTCCGCCTCCGGCAACGCGGAGATCAAGCAGCTGCTGGCGGAAAAGGGGATCAATGCGAGCGCCGATCCGCCGAAACGTCTCGAAGCCGGCACCGTCGCGTTCCTCGCCGCTGACGCCGCCCATGACACGTTTGTCACCAAGGCGTTTGTCAGCAATCCGTTGCAATGGCTGTTGGGTAGACTGCACGGGTTTGCGCGCTGACTCTGGTCCAATGGAGCCGGCCTGAATTCCTTGCCCGCCGGCCTTGAAAGGTCGGGGCCTTGAAAGGCTGGGCGTTTGAGGCTTAGTGCCTCCCCATGCTTTTGATTGCCATTGTCGTCACGCAAATCCTGGACCCGCTGCGGATCCTGCTGGTCGGGATCGCTTATTTTCTCAGCCTCCGGGCGAGGCGGCCAAGGGTTGGCTGGCTTGGGTTGCTGGCGGCGATCGTCCTGATCGCCGCGCTCTTTCCGTTCGTGATCCTCGGCCAGTCCGGCGCCATAGGCTGGGTCAGCGCCGCGGTCGGCGTGATCTCGAACGCGCTCATAGCCGGCGCCTTGGCCGGGCTGTTGCGGCTGCAACGCCGGTTCTTCTGAGGCGCGCCGGGTTCATCGCGGCAAAGCGCCATCGATGCCCGTGCCGGCAGCAGCGATGAGTGCCGCCGCCACCGCCGCCGCGCGGCGCGCCTTCGGACCGCGTTCGGGCCAGACGATGCGACGCCTGATGGTCAGGGCCGGCGCATCGCGAGCGATCTCGACGAGTTGGCCCGCGTCGAGATGGCGGCGCAGCACCAGTTCGCTGGCCAGCAGTGCGCCCATGCCGGCGATCGCCGCTTGCGCCGCGACGATCGTCAGGCCGAAGCGCGGACCGTGGTCGATGTCCTTCCTTTGCCGCGCCGCCGCGACGAACCAGTCGCGCCAGGCCGGGTAGACATCGTCGCCCATCATCGGGTCGATATGCAGAAGCGGCATCCTGTCCAGCATCTCGGCCCGATCCGCCTCGACGGGGTCCTTGACCAGCGCCGGAGCGCAGGCCGGGATCACCCGTTCCGTAAACAGATCGAGCGCGGCCAGGTCCGATGCCGGCCCCTTGCGATAGCTGATGGCGAGGTCGACGCCTTCCTCGGCCAGGGCATCGAGCGCGACGGAGGTGACGATACGGACCTCGAGCCGCCCCAGGGCCGGCCGCACCATGGCCAGACGTGGCGCCAGCCACAGCGAGGCGAAGGACGGATCGGCCGAGATGGTGAAGGTCTCGGCCTGCCGCTCGAAACGCAGCCTGCGCATCCCCGACGCCAGTGCGTCGAAGCCGCGATCGATGTCGGGCAAGGCGGCCTCGGCGGCGCGCGTCAGCGCGATGCCGTTGCCCTCGCGCCGTACAAGCCTGGCGCCGAGCCGCTCCTCCAGCTGCCGGATCTGGTGGCCGATGGCGCCGGGCGTGACGCCCAGCTCCTCGGCGGCGCGCGTCAGACTGCCTGTCCTGGCCGCCGCGACCAGCGCCCGCAAACCCGCAAGGGGTAGATCTCTCAAGGTCGTCATGTTTTGAGCCTAGCTCAAAAGCCAGCGAAGGGAACTCGTTTGAACCTGGAATTTTCCGGGAATAGCTTTTTAGCTGACCTCAATCGATGGAGATGCACATGCTCGACGCGCCCAAGCACCTTGCCCAACCTGGACACGCCGTTGACACGTCAGCGCCGATCCGCGCGATGCGGGCCGAGGGTGGCCGCATTGGCGTCGACCTGGCGGACGGGCGATCCCGAAAGCTGTCGACGCGCTGGTTGCGCCTTGCCTGCGAGTGCGAGGTCTGCGGCGACACCGCTTCCGGCAAGCGGTGGCTGACGCCCGCCGATGTCGCCAAGGCAATCCATGCCGAGAGCTTCGACCTTTCCGTGCCCGGCGGGATCACCGTCATCTGGCAGGACGGGCACGTCTCACACTACGATCCGGCTGTTCTTGCAGCCCAGATCGATGGTTCGGGTCCAGCCCCGTTCCAGCCGCAACTCTGGGATAACGACCTGTCCCAGCGGCTCGGCAGCTTTGCCTTCGACGATGTGGTGGCGGATGACGCGGCGCTGTTTTCCTCGCTGAGGGCGCTACGCGACCATGGCATCGCCATGCTGACCGGCGTCCCGGCCGAAACCGAGGCCACGGCCCGCATTGCCGGGCGCTACGGGCCGATCCGCGACACCAGCTACGGCAAGGTGTTCGATCTCATCTCACGGCCCGACGCGCGGGTGGCCGGCGAGACGGCGCGGGCGCAGATCCCGCATACGGACGAGCCGTTTCGCTACTCGCCGCCGGGCTTCATCTTCTTTCACGCCATCCGCACCGGCGCAGGCAGCGGCGGCACATCGCTGATGGTCGACGGCTTTCATGTCGCCGCACTGATGCGTGCTCGGACGCCCGATCTCTTCGACCTGTTGACCCGGCATGGCGTCACCTTTCACCGTGAGCATCACGGCGAGGTCTTCTTCAGCGCAGAAGCGCATGTCTTCAGTCTCGACGCGGCGGGCGCCATCACCGGGATCCGTTACAACGACCGCTGCCTGGCGCCGCAGCGGGCGCCGCTCGACCAGATCGACAGCCTGATCGAGGCGCTTGCCGAACTGACGCGGCTGATCTGCGATCCGCAAAACCAGTTCCAGCATCAACTGGCGCCCGGCGAGGCGCTGGTGTTCGACAACCAGCGTGTCCTGCACGGCCGCACGGCATTCGACCCGACGCTGGCGGTCAGGCATCTCAGGAGCTGCAACATCGACCGTGACGGCGTGCACAGCGCGTTTCGGTCTCTGGCGCGGCGCTTCGCGCCTGAGGAGGCTGAACAGGTGCTTTATCAGGGGGCGATTTTTTAGATGCTGTCCGTCATTTGCTATTGGCCGAAGCCTAACCAAACTTCGTCATCCTATGGTCCGCGCCGCGTCGCTCCGCTCCTTGCTCCGCCATAGGATGACGAAGCGATAGGTTGCTCCCCAAGATGACGATGGCGCGGCTCAGTTGAACCACAGCGCGAAAGTCAGAAACCCGCCGCCGCCGAACTCGCGCTGGATCTGGTCGAAATCCTCGCTGGTCAGGATCCGGCCGCTCTCCAGATAGGGTGCGATGCCCGGGCCGGTGATCGACAGCACGAGGTCGAATGGCTTTGGTTCGTCGAAGAAGCGCTTCATGTTGATGCCCTTGCCGGTGACGCGGAAATGCGGCAGCAGGGCGCGGCCTTCGAGCAGGTCCTCGGCCATGGTCAAGGTGGCGAGCCAGGCCTGCACCTGCTCTTCGCCGACTTCGAGGCCGGTGAGCGGGTTCTCGCCCTTCTGCTGCGGGCCGGGCAGCCATTCGCGGTCATTGTCGGTCTCGGCGCGGATCGCCTTCCAGTCCTCGCGCGACAGCCGGATCATTTCGAGCAGTTCGCGCCGTGCGGCCTTGCGGCGCTCGGGCTCGACCGCCGGCCAGTTGATGAGATGCACCATGGAGATGAAATCGGCGATGCGCCATTCCGAGGAGAAGATGTTCGAGCCCATCTCGCTCGGCGGCGGCACGAGAATGTCCTGCAGTGGCAGTTTGGCGCGTGGGAACAGCATGTGGAACGAGCCGTTGAAGGTGCTGCTGAAATCATGCGCCAGCCAGAAATCGGCCTGCGCCATCAGGAATTCGGCGTAGCCCTGTAGCCAGTAGCCATCGGCGCGGTCGAAGCGGAAGGTCAGCGCAGGGGCGTCCGCGCCCACGGCAACGCTGCCGCGCGACAACGCCGCCATGATCGCGGCCATGCTTTCATCCGGCGCGATGGCGCCGTCCTCGTTGAGGTCGATGCCGACATGGGTAAGGTCGATGACCATGCCGATATCGGCGTCGGCCGGCACCGAGCCCAGCGTCGCCGCCGATTTCTCCAGCCGGTCGCGGAAGGCGACCAGTATGGCGCGGAACTGTTCGTAGGTGAGCGGTTCTGGATCGGGATTGGCGGGCACCGGCAATTGCATCAGCGGCAGCATGAAGGATTGCGGGCTTTCGAAACCGTGCCGGTGCAGGCCGCTGGCCAGCAATTCCAGCGCGGTGAAGAATTCACCCGCGCCGGCGGCGTAGGCCGATGCCGGATCTCTGGGCGCGGCGGCCTCCAGTGTCGCGAGAGCGCTGTCGCGAGCGGCCACGGTCTTGGCCTCGAACAAGGCGGTTGCCGCTTCGGGCATGGCGGCGCCGGCCGAAGACAAGGGCAGGAGCATCATCAAGGCGGACGCCAGCAGGCTTGCAATCGGTCTCATCTCTTTCCCTCCCGAGGCCTTGGCCGTTGCCGACCATACACGGATTTGTCCCGTCGTGGGCCCGCCGCGCACCGTTGCATGATTGTCTGCGCGTGCGCTTCAACCGAACCGGCGGACGGTTTACAGAAGGCAAACAACTGGTCTCGCCGTGTCGAATTATCCGCTTTCCTACAAACTGTCCTGGCTGCCGCGTTTCCTGAAGCCGTCGCTCGGTGGCGACGCCACGGGATTTGCGCCGATGGCCGCAACGTTGATGGCGCCGCCGCCAGGGCGGACGGTGCGGCTGGCCGTCGTCGGCGACATCTCGGCGGTGGCCAACTGCAGCGCGCCGGACTGCGATCCGGCGATCAAGGCGCTGCTCGGCTCCGCCGACCTCGTGATCGGTAATTGCGAGAGCCCCATTGTGGACAGGCCAAGCGCCGTGTTCGGAACATGGCTCGGCACGCATCATGCCATGACGCAGCGCTTCCTGGCCGAGGCGCTCGCGGCAGTCGGCATCGAGCGCGAAAAACTCGTGCTGTCGCTGGCCAACAATCACGTGCTCGACCAGGGCGTCGCCGGCTTCGATGGAACGGTGGCGGCGCTGAAGCGGATGGGCGTCCGCATCATCGGGCTGGCCGCCGATGGTCCGGTGCAGGCCATCGAAGCCGGGCCGCTGCGGCTCGGCTTCGCGGCGTTCACGCTGTGGCGCAATGCGGACGAGGCCCTGTTTGCCGGCCGTGTGTCGATGGACAGCGACCCGGCTGGCTGGCGGCGCGACGGTTTCGATCTGCTGTGCGCCGTGCCGCATTGGGATTGGGAGTTCCGGCATTTTCCACGCGCCGAAACACGGGCGCTGGCAAGGCGGCTGGCAGGGCAGGGCGTCGGCCTGATCGCCGGCCATCACGCCCATGTCTTGCAGCCGGTGGAGCGGATCGGGGGCACGGTGGTCGCCTATGGGCTCGGCGACTTTCTCGGCACCGCGCTAGCCCGGCAGCCATGGCCGGGCCGCATCGGCGGGATTCTTGTCGCTGATGTCAGCGCCGATCCGGCGACGCGCGGCGTGGTTGCGGCCTATCGGTTGCATCCCTTTGTGCGGCTGCGCGCCGGAGATCATGAGCGGCTGATGGCGGTTGAAGGGTTGAACAGGGCGGCGAAGGAAAAGGTCGAAGGGCGGCTGAGAGCGATCGTTCCGTAGTCTGGTACCCGAGGCTGGAGCCATTGTTTATCGCCGAGGTAGGGCGCTGCCCCTCATCGCCCTGCCGGGCACTTCTCCCCGTATAGTGACGGGGAGAAGGAAGCTGGCCGCGATGTCGGCGCCGTTC
>NZ_JAFKIC010000381.1 GCF_017306585.1 Mesorhizobium sp.
TCGGCGGCCGGCTGGCCGACTGGAAGCTGATGCCGACGGTGATCGGAACGTTGCTGACGCTCGTGCTGCTGTTCGGCTGCTTCATCGCGCTGGGCACCATCCCGCTCGCCGCCGTCGCCATCGTCTTCCTGTGGGGACTGCTCGTCTTCGTCATCGTGCCACCCCTGCAGATGCGCGTCGTCGAGACAGCGTCCGAAGGCCCGAATCTCGCCGCTACCCTCAACCAGGGCGCCTTCAACGCCGGCAACGCGCTGGGCGCCTCGGTGGGCGGGCTGGCGCTCTCCTGGGGGCTTTCCTACGCCCAGTTGCCGCTGGTCGCCGCCTTCATCACCCTGCTCGCGGTCGCCGTGGCGGTGGTTTCACAGGCGCTCGACCGCTCCACGCTGGTGCCGCATCCCGCCGAGTAATTATCCGCCATCGCCGATTAGGTAGCGAAGTTAAGGCTTTTGTCGTCGTTGACGTCCGAAAGGTTGTAGGTGAAACTACGGCCGGTAAACTCACGACAGAAACGCGTAAACCGCTCCTTTCCAAAAGCGTCGGAATAGACGATCTTCCCGTAGACAAAAAGCCGCTTTCCGGTTCGATGGTGTACTTCAACAAGTTCGTTGACTGAGGCTCCTTCGAACTGAGGAATGAACCCTTTATACGGCCAAGGCTCGTCTTGAGTTATGACAGAATCGTCGGGATAGAATCTTTTGTAAGTACATTTCTCTGGATCCGGCGGCTTATCTGCCAATACATATGATATGCTCAAGCTACGGATCAGCGCAGGTGTCCTTCCATAATTTCTGAAAGTTACACCCTGAACTTCGATGATATGGCCGTTCTGATATTTACGCTTAATAGTTGTAAATAACCTGACATGGGGCCGCTCTGCACGGATAGAAGCTTCCATCGTTTTTTTGACATACCAAGCTCCCGCTAGGGCGGCAATTGCACTTAACAATGCAAATATCAAGGACGATGCTGCTATCACTGATGAAAAATCAGACAAGCAAACCTACCAACAGGGGGAGAATTGAGATGAGCGATATTTCGACGAGTTTTTGCTTCATTGCAACCGCTTTGTGCGGCAAATACCGAGAAGACCCTATCCAGAAGTACCTCGATTTTAGAGATCACAGGATCGCCCCGTACGCGATCGGGAGATTTGCGATCCGATCATATTATTATTTTAGTCCTTTCGCAGCCAGATTTCTTACTCGGCATCCGCTTGCCATGAAGCTCGCAGGATCATTCTTCACGAAGTTATCAAGAGTTCTCTAACGCAGTTTCTTGTTGCGAATAGGAGTAAGTGTCTAGGCAATCTTTTGGAGGCCAAGGCTGGACCTATCGACGGCAAATCGCCAAAGATGGCGCAGTCCATCGCGGCGGAGGTATCCATGCGCAAGTCGGTCGAGCGTGTCACTGGCGACAGTGAAGGCGTGTCTTATGAATTTCCCGTGCTGCGCTTCAGCGGGTCGGACAAGTCCGCGCCGAGCGCCTATCTCCAGGCGGCGCTGCATGCCGGAGAACTGCCCGGTGTCGTCGCCATCGACGC
>NZ_JAFKIC010000201.1 GCF_017306585.1 Mesorhizobium sp.
GCGACCTGGGCCGGCCTTGCGCATCTGGAGCAGCGGCCTTTCTTCATCGATCGCCTGGTGGTGATCGCCGCGCGGGACCGCCCCGGCCTCGAAGGTCACGCCACCGCTCTTGCCGACATCCTCGGCGAAGCCTTTGTCGGCCTGAGCACCGGCCATCCCTTGCAGGAGCACATCGCTCGACAGGCCGCGCGCCTGGGCGGCCACCTGCATTTCCGCATCCGCGTGCCCGGCCTCGACAATGTCTGCCGGCTGGTTTCGCAAGGCGCCGGCATCGCCATCGTCCCCGAAAGCGCCGCGCGCCGCGCCGCGCGAACGCTGCGCCGGCTGCGGCTGACCGACGAATGGGCGACGCGCCAGCTCAGCCTGTGCGCCCGCGGCTTCGAGGCGTTGACACCGCAGGCGAAGCTGCTGGCCGATGCCCTTGTTTGAGGCCTGCGCCTTTCAGGGCGTTCTCACAGATGGCGTTCGACATCCATGCGCTGATGCAGGACGCGGATGACATCCAGCGCCTTTTCGGACAGGCGGAAGAAGACAAAGTGTTGGCCAACCGGATATTTGAAGTACCCGGCTCGGACATCGACACGGCGACCGGCTTTCACGCCCCGAGCCAGGTCTTCGACCGTATCGATCAGATCGCGCTGATACCGGTCTGCCTGCTCCAGCGACCATTGCCTGTATGTATAGAGCCAGATCTCTTCCAGATCCGCTTCCGCCATGGGTGAGAACCGGCATTCGCGGCTCTCACCTGACATGCTTGGCCCGCATCCTCGTCAGGAATGATGCGCTGTCGAAGGCAGCCGGCGTGCCGGAAGCCTCGCCGGCCGCTAGGGCGGCTTGCAGGGCGGCGACCTTGGCCTCGTGTTCCTCAAGCAGGCGCAAACCGGCGCGCACGACATCGCTGGCCGAGCCATAACGGCCCGTCTCGACCTGCGCATCGATAAAACCGGCGAAATGATCGCCAAGGGAGACAGATGTATTTCGGGGCACGGACGCTCCTTCAGTTGATCAGGAAATTCTATACCAAAAATTGGTATATGTCATGTCTTCAGCGCGATGCATCGGTTTGACGCTGGAACCACCCAAGGCTCGCATAGTTCTTGCGCGGACCCTTGACCCGCCAGACCTCGGCCCATTCGTCGGGCCCACGAAAGAAGAAGCGGCCGGCATAGAGATCGGCGCCGCAGAGATGGCGCACGCTCTGCGCCGCCTTCGGTTCGAGCGTGATGAAGTCGCGGCCATCGGCATAGAGCACGCGCGTCGCCGTCTCGCCGGGCTCCAGGCGGTAGTTGCGGCTGGCGGGCATTTCGCGCTCGCCGAACCGCAGCAGGCCCTGCTCGGTGAAGGCGTCGGCGGTGATGACGGCACTGCCCTCGAAGCCATGCCGCGCGCCGGTGAGGAAATCGATCACCGTGCGCCGCACCGTCCAGTCGCCGGCAAGCCTTTCCATCGCCGGTCAGATCACCCAGGGCTGGCGGGCGCCGAGATCGACGATCACCGACTTCACTTCGGTATATTCATCGATGCCGGACGGTCCGGTCTCGCGGCCGAGGCCGGACTGCTTGTAGCCGCCGATCGGCATTTCCGGGCCGCCCGTGATCGTGGTGTTGATCCACATGCGCCCGGCGCGGATGCCGCGCATCAGGTCCATGCTCTTGCGCAGGTCCGACGACCAGATCGTGGCGGCGAGCCCGTATTCGGTGTCGTTCGCCATGCGGATCGCATCGGCGGTGGAACGGAAGGTGGAAATGCCCAGCACCGGACCGAACACCTCCTCGCGGGCGATGGTCATGTCGCGCGTCACGCCGGTGAACAGCGTCGGCTCGACGAAATAGCCGGCCCGAGGCTCCATGCGCGCGCCACCCGTCACCAGCTTGCCGCCCTGCGACTTGCCCTGGTCGATGAGGCCCAGGATGCGCGTCATCTGGGTTTCGTTGACGATGGCGCCGACCCGGTTCTCGGGAACCAGCGGATCGCCGACGCGCACCTTGCCCATCAGCTCGAGGATGCGCTCGGTCAGCGGCTTCTCGACGCTTTCATGCACGATCAGCCGGCTGCCCGACACGCAGCACTGGCCGGCATTGTGCAGGACGCCGTAGACGATGCCGTCGGCCGCCTTGTCGAGATCGGCATCGGCCGTGACCACCACCGGGTTCTTGCCGCCGAGTTCCAGGCTGACCTTCTTGATGTTGGCCGCCGAGGCGATGACGGTCGAGCGGCCGACCCGCGTCGAGCCTGTGAACGACACCATGTCGATGTCCATGTGGTTGACGATCGCCTGCCCGACCGGATCGCCGTAGCCGGTGACGATGTTGACCACGCCTTCCGGCAGGCCGGCCTGTTCGAGGATGCGGCCCATCATCAGCGTCGTCGAGGACGTATGCTCGCTCGGCTTCATCACCACGGTGCAGCCGGCCGCAAGGATGAAGGGCAGCCGTTCGGCCAGGATGTAGAACGGGAAATTCCAGGGCGTGATCAGCCCGACCACGCCGATCGGCTCGCGCAGCACCAGCCCCAGCGAGTCATGGCCGAGATTGTTGAACGTCTCGCCATGCATGGCCTGCGCCTGGCCAGAGGCGTAATACCAGAGGTCGGCGGCGCCGGTCACCTCGTTGACCGATTGCCAGAGCGGCTTGCCGCTTTCGAGCGTCTCGATCAGCGCCAGCTCGTCCTTCTGCTGCAGGATGAGGTCTGCTGCCTTGCGCAGGATCGCCGCGCGGCTGGCCGCCGGGATTTCCGCCCAGCCGCCACCCTCGAAGCGGCGACGCGCCGCCGCCACCGCCTTGTCGACATCCGCGGCCGTGCCGCGCGGCACCACCGAGACCGGCACGCCATGCGCCGGGCTGAGGCGCACGATCTCGCCGCCCTGGCTGTCGCCCCAGCTCCCGCCGATCAGGTTCTGGAACTTGCGGGGCGCCGACGGCAGCTTGGGATGAACGGTCATGTCGAAAACTCCATGATGAAACGGGCGGAAAACTCAATAACGGCCCTTATCGCCCGATATTGCCGGGGGGACAAGGAAGCGGCCTGCGGGATGCCGCCGGGAACGCTGTCACAATGGATAACGGCCCCCTGGAATGCCGTGACTGCTTGAGCCCGAAATCCCGACGTTGTATTTCCATGGATATATCGGAAGGGAGAGATCATGGAAGCGACGGCACAGCACGACGAAGCGGCGCGCACCGAAGCGCTGAGGGGCGCGGAGCGCATGGCGCTGAACCTTCTCGACGCGATCGAGGATGCCGGGTTCATCCAGGCGGGCCGCACCGAGCGTGAGATCGAGCTCGACATCCGCGCGCTGGCAAAAGAGAAATTCGGCATCGAGCGCGACTGGCACAAGCGCATCGTGCGCGCCGGCATCAACACGCTGTCCACCGCCGCCGACAACCCGCCGATCCGCATGGTGGAAGACGACGACATCGTCTTCCTCGATCTCGGTCCGGTGCTGGAGGAGTGGGAGGCCGATGTCGGCCGCAGCTACGCGGTCGGCCCCGATCCGCAGAAGCACGCGCTCTGCCGCGAACTGCCGCGCCAGTTCGACATCGTGAAGCGCCACTTCGAGGAGAACCCCGGCATTTCGGGCGCCGAGCTCTACGCCTTCGCCTGCGACGCGGCGCAAAAGGCCGGCTGGAAATTCGGCGGCAAGATCGCCGGCCACATCGTGGCCGAATTCCCGCACGCCCGTATTCCAGGCGTCAAGCAGCTCCACCATGTCAGCCCCGAAAATCCCGACCCGATGCGCAATCTCGACGCCAATGGCCGCGTGCGCCACTGGATCCTGGAAATCCACCTGGTCTCGCCCGACGGCGCCTTCGGCGGTTTTTATGAAAGGCTGCTGGAGGGGTAAGGCCCTATCGGCGGATCGCGCGTTCCCTTGCGAACCCGTCTTCCAGCGCCGGTGCGTTGCCGGTTGAACGCAACGCGCTGACCGTTGCCAGAAACTCCACGAGATCCCTGCGGCACCCGGCCAACGCCAGGCGATAGTGCCGTAAGGCCTCGTCATGGCGGCGCGCCAGCCGATGAAACTCGGCTGTATAGAAATTGGCCTGGCACAACCGCTCGTCCCGGGTGATCTCGTCCGAGTGCTCCGCCGCGGCCAATGCCGCTTCCGGTTGGCCGTCCCCCAGCAGCATCCGCACGATCGGCGCCGGCCACGCTGTCATGTCCAGTTTCGCCTCGCGCAACATACCTGGTTGTCCGTTGTGGCGGCGCGAAAGTTCGACCCAGATTGCAAGATAGGGGTCGTCGGGCCGTATCGATGCGCCCTGTTCGAAATCGGCCTGGGCGCCGGCCGGCGAACGAAAGTAAAATCTGGCCATCCCACGGCTGAGATAGAAGCGGGAGAATGTCGGGTTGAGCCGAATGGCCGTACTGTAGTCGGCGAATGCGCCGGCATAGTCGGTCAACAGCATTTCCGCATCTCCCATCGCCTGATAGGCATGGGAGTACTGCGGCGACAAACGCGACGCCTCTTTACAGTCCTCGACCGCGCTGTTGTATCGCCCGACGTAGCGCCACATCTCGCAGCGCCCGAGATAGGCCACGGCATCGCCGGTGTCGAGGCTGATCGCGCGGTTGTAATCCGACAGGGCGCGACCGTATCGGCCCATCAGGCTCCAGGCCTCGGCCCTGCCCGTGTATGCATCGGAATGGCTGGCGTCTATTGCGATCGCCTTGTCGTAGTCGGCGATGGCGCGGCTCTTGTCGCCCTTTGAGAGCCAGGCAGCGCCTCTGTTGGCATACGCCTTCACATGTCTCGGATCGATGGTGATCGCGCGGTCATACTCGGCGATGGCATGGTCGTCGTCGCCCTTGTACCACCAGGCCAGGCCCCGGTTGTTGAAGGCTTCGGCGTAGGCCGGATCGAGATCCAGCGCCCGGCTGGTGTCGTCGATGGCTTTATCCAAGTCGCCGGACCGGATCCGCAACAGGCCACGATTGTTGTAGCCAAGGGGATTCCCGGGATCGAGACTGATAGCCTGATCATAGTCCGCAATGGCTGCTTTGTAGAAAGCCTTGGCGGCCCATGCATCCCCGCGCTCCCGGTAGATCGCGGCATTTCCGGGGTCCAGCCTGATTGCCGCGTCGTAGTCCGTTATCGCGCGCTCAGGATCGTACTTTCTGAGCCAGAACCACGCCCGCTGCCGGTAGATACGGCTGTTGCCCGGGTCGCGCTCGATCGACCGCCCAAGGCCGACGATGGCCCGGTCTTGTTCGCGGACGATGTCCAGCAGCGCCGCGCGCGTGGCATAGGCGCGCGCCTTTGCCTCGTCGGTGGCGCCTTTGTCCTCCATCACAAGCGTGCACTCGAGGATTCTTGTCCGGTCGTCGCGCCGGTTGTTGCCGCAATCACTTGGTTCGGCCATCGCCGGAAGGCTGCAAGTGACCAGGATTATGAAGCAGGCAAAAGCATAGCGAACCAAATCACCCCCCAAGATCGCCGCACGAATACGGCCGAACCGCCATCAAATCCGTGTTGCGCAGACTTGCCGTACGGTTGGGGCGGATTGTTGGCGCGTTCAAGTCGGGAAAATGGATCGAACGCCGGCGGAGATCGCAAGGCAAGCTGGCGTGTCGCATGGGCGTCCGTCACGAGCGCGTCCGCCGCCTTTGCGCCAAGGTTTGAATGCATCGTCGAGACATGATTCCGCATAACAATGCCTTCGACCAAGTCTTTGTTTCGACATCGCTAATACTCCGTCGTGTCGCGCTCGCATGGCTGCTGGTCGCGGCGGGAACCGTCTGCGCACACGCTGCGTCCGCATCGCCGGGCCTGGAGCGTTTTGCGCGCCCCGGCCCCTACAAGGTCGAAGTCAGGCGCGAGGCTTTGTGCTGCGACCGCAAGGGCAAGGCCGCCGATCTCTATCTGCCGGTCAGCCGCGACGGCCGGGAATTCCCGGTCGTGACATGGGGCAACGGCACCTGGGCCTCGCCGGACAAATACGACCTGCTGCTGCGCCACCTGGCCTCCTGGGGCATGGCCGTGGTGGCCACGCGCGATGCCAGCGTAGCCAGAGGCGAGACCATGCGCGACGCGCTGGCCCTGCTCACCCGTGACGGGCCGGTGGCGCCGCTCGACCTCAACCGCATCGCCGCCATAGGCCATTCTCAGGGCGCCGGCGGCGCGGTCAATGCCGCCATCGCCGACAAGGGCGGCATAAGCACCGTCATCGCCATCGACTTGCCGGCGCGCAAGTTTTGCAGCCGTGGCGACTGCGACCAGATACCGGGCGGCCTGCCGCCGAAAACCTCGATCCTGTTCCTGTCCGGCGCCAGGGACGGGTTGTCGAAGCCGGAGGCGGTTGCCAGCTATTACGACGCGGTTCCCGCTGGCCATGCCAGGGCCCGGGCCTCGGTGCGCGGCGCCGACCACAACGACATTCAGGGCCAGCCCGGTTGCGGCTTTCTCGCCCTGGGCTGCCGGCAGGGCATCGGCGCGTTCCTTCCCGTCATCACCGCCTGGCTTGTCTGGCAACTCGGCATCGAGCCAGCGTCGCAACAGGTCTTCGCGGGCAAGGACGCCACGTTCCTGAGTGACGACAGGCTGACCGCAACGGCATTCTCGCCGCGCTAGGGGCCAGCCCTCACGGCGCCTTGCCCATGGCCCGCAGGGCCGCGAAAGCCGCCGTGTATTCGGTGAAGTCGCGTGGGCAGTCGCGCAGCGCGAGCCGATAGAGATCCAAGGCCTCGTCGTCGTGGTGCTGCAGGCGCTGGAACTCCGCGACGAACACGCGCGCCTCGCACAGATGCTCGTTTTTCGTCGTCGCATCGGGATCGTCGGCGGCGGCAAGCGTGGCTTCAGGGCCCTGCCGGCCGAGGAACAGGCTGACTACGGGCGCCGGCCATTTCGTGGCGTCCAGCCTCGCATTGCCCAGAACGCTCGGCAGCCCCTGATGCCGCCGCGCTATGTCGAGCCACATGGCGTAATAGGCATTGTAGCGACCGTCGGGATCGACCGAAGCCGCCTGCTCGAAGTCGGCCTGCGCTTTCTGCGGAGAGCCCGAATAGAAGGCAAGCACGCCCCGGTCGCCGTAAATGCCGGCAGACCTGGGATCGAGCCGCAGCGCCTCGTCATAATCGGCCAGGGCCTGGCCGTAATCCGCCTTGTACAGGCGCGCCAGGCCGCGGCACGCAAAGGCGGAGGCCTCCTTCGGATCAAGGCCGATGGCCTGGCTGCAATCCGCCACGGCGCGGTCGTAATCGGCCTTGTAGATAAAGACGCGGCCCCTGCCGTTGTAGGCTTCGGCATAGCGAGGATCGACCGCGATGGCCTGATCGTAATCAGCGATCGAGCGGTCATATTCGCCTTTGCGGGCTAACACCCAGCCCCGGTTCCTGAGGGCCAATGTATCGCGCGGGGCGAGCTTGATCGCCTGGTCGTAGTCCGCGATGGCGCTGTCATAGTGGGCCTGGCGGCTGAACACCGAGCCCCGGTTCCTGAACGCGATCGCCATGTCGGGCTTGATCATGATGGCGACATTGAAGTCCGAAATGGCGCGGACATAGTCGTTCTTGTCCGCCCAGGCCCGCCCCCTGTCATTGTAGAGCCAGGCATCCCCCGGGGTGATGGCGATGGCCTCGTCATAGTCCGCGATGGCGCGGTCCGGGTCACCCTTCTCGGCCCAGATCAGGCCTCGATTGTCGAACGCCCTCGCGTAATGCGGATCGATGGCGATCGCCATGTTGAAATCCGCCAGGGCGCGGTCGGGATCCTTCTTCAAAGACCAGGTCCAGCCGCGATTGTTGTAGGCCACCGCGTCCTTCGAATCGATGGTGATCGCCTGGCTGTAGTCGGCGATGGCGCGGTCGTAATCCTTCTTCCCGCGCCAGATCTCGGCGCGGTCGCGGAAGGTCTCGCCGTCGCCGGGATCGAGCCTGATCGCATCGGTATAATCGGCCAGCGCCCGATCCTTGTCGCCGAGCTTGACCCAGGCGTCGGCGCGCCAGCGATAGGCATGGACATGGTTCGCGTCGAGGCTGATCGCCTGGCTGTAGTCGGCGATGGCGCGCTCCGGATTGCCCTTGGAGGTCCAGGCCAGGCCGAGATTGAAATACTGGTCGGGATCCTCAGGGTCGAGAAAGATCGCCTGGCTGTAGCTGGTGATGGCGCTGTCGTAGTCGCCCTTGCGCAGATAGGCGTTGCCGCGAAGATTGTAGAGACTGTTGTTTTCCGGCTCGAGGCTGATCCCCTTGTCGAAATCGGCGATCGCCTTGTCGTAGTCGCGCTTCTGGCTGTTCCAGATCATGCCCCGGTTGCCATAGGCGATGGCGAGCTGCGGGTTGAACTCGATCGCCTTGTCGTAATCGGCGAGCGCGCGGTCGTAGTCGTTCTTGTGGCCCCAGGCGAGGCCCCGATTGTTGAAGGCGTCGGCGTCCTTCGGATTGAGGGCGATCGCCTCGCCATAATCGGCGATGGCGAAATCGTAGGCGCCCATATCCGACAGGGCGTTGGCGCGGTTGAAAAAGGCAATGGCCCGATCGCCCGAGGTCGTTGCCTTGTCCTCGATGACGGCCTTGCAGGCGGCAATCCGCTTGGCGGTGTCAAGCTTGTCGTTGGCGCAGTCATCGAGGCTGCCAGCCAAGGCGGAAGCCCCGAGCAGGAACAGCATGGCGAGAACGCTCAGAGCCCGCCCTGCACGCACGCTCCCATATCGACGAAACATCATGCGGGCGGAGGCTGGATCATGTCTGCGGGTTGCTGCGCTCATACTGGCTTGATCAGACAAATCCTTGATCGACGCAAGTCGGCCCGGCGACGAAATCATCCGACCCAGCCCAGACGGGCAAGCTTTACTGGACATCCACCTCCGCCACGCAGGCGACATGGCCGCCCGAGCGGATCAGCCGGATCGGCACGCCATAGGCGCCGGACAGGACCGCCTCGGTCAGGATCTCATTCGTGGCCCCCAGCACCGGCGGCTGGTGCGGCGACATCACCAGCGTGCGGTCGGCCAGCGCGTAGGCATGGTCGGGCGCGTGCGTGGTGAGGATGACGGCGAGCCCGCTTGCCGCGAGCCGCCGCACCAGCGAAAGGAAGCGCGCCTGGTTGGCGAAATCGAGATGCGCGGTCGGCTCGTCCAGGATCATCAGCCTCGGCGCCTGCACCAGCACGCGCGCGATCTGCACCAGCTGCCGCTCGCCGCCGCTGATCTCCGAATAGGCGGCGTCGATGAGATGGGGAATGCCGAGCGTCCTGAGCGCGTCCTCGGTCATCCGCGCCGCCTCCTCGCCCGGCGCGTCGAACAGGCCGAGATGCGGCGCCCGCCCCATCTCCACAACCGTGCGCACCGAAAAGGCGAACACCGTCTCGTAGCTCTGCGGCACCAGCGCCAGCAGCCGCGCCACCGCCGCGCGCGACAGCGAGGCGATCGGCCGGCCTTCCACCAGGACGGAACCCGCGCCCGGCGCGGAAAGCCCCGCAAGGCAGCGCAGCAGCGTCGACTTGCCGACGCCGTTCGGTCCAAGCACGCAGACCACCTCGCGCGCCGCGATATCCAGGTTGACGCCCGAAAAAACCGGACTGGCGCGTCCGGGATAGGAAAAGGCCAGATCGGATGCGGCCAGGATCATGACGGACTCATCATGGCGAACTCATCATGGCCATCACGCCCAGCCCAGCCTGCCGCGCCCGAGCAGCAGCATGAACACCGGCGCGCCGATGATCGCCGTCAGGATGCCGAGCGGCACCTCGGCCGCCGTGACCGTGCGCGCGACATCGTCGATGATCAGCAGGTAACAGGCGCCGAGCGACAGCGTCGCCGGCAGCAGCCGGCGGAAATCCGGCCCGACCAGGATGCGGGCGAAATGCGGGATGACCAGCCCGACCCAGCCGATGATGCCGCTGATCGACACGGCCGACGCCGCGATCAGCGTCGACAGCAGGATCATCGCCAGCCGCAGGCGCGCCACCTCGACACCCATGATGCGCGCCTGCTCGTCGCCCATCGCCAGCACATTGAGCCGCCAGCGCAGCGCCAGCAGGCCGGCGACGCAGGGCACCGTGACGACGAGCACCGGCACGAGGTCCGCGGTGGTGACCGAGGACAGCGAGCCGAGCAGCCAGAACTCGATCACCGGCAGCTTGGAATTGGGATCGGCGACATATTTGAGCAGCGACAGCAGCGCCGTGAACAGCGAGCCGACGATGACGCCGCCCAGCACCAGCGCGATGGTCGAGTTCAGCCGGAAGAAACGGTTCATGGCAAAGCACATCGCCACCGCCAGCAGCCCGAAAGCGAAGGCGCAGGCCTGCGTGGCGTAGCGCTCGCCGAACAGCAGGATCGCCACCGCCGCGCCGAAACCGGCGCCGGCCGACACGCCGAGCGTGAAGGGCGACACCAGCGGGTTGCGGAACACGCCCTGATAGCAGGCCCCGGCGATCGCCAGCCCGCCGCCGACGACCATGGCGGCAAGCACGCGCGGCAGCCGCACATCGAGCACCACGGAGGTCACCACCGGCGGCCAGTCCTGCGCGATCGGCAGGACTTGCGCGGCGATCACCCTGATGACGGTGATGGGTTCGACGGGATAGCGGCCGAGCAGGAAGGAGAGGAGGAAGAGCAGAACGGGCAGCGCGATGAGCAGGATGGTAGCGAGGTTGCGGGATCCGGATATGCGCATGGCCTAGCGCCTGCGCTTGGTGGGTAGGCGCATCTTCCTCGAAGCGCGGGCTTCGCGATTGGCGGTTCCTCGCCCCCGCAAAGCGGGGGAGAGGTGGCTCGGGCATAGCCCGAGACGGAGCGGGGGGAGCGCGACGGTCAAGGTTTGCTGTTCATGGATGCGCAACCCCGCTTCTCACCATGCGCCCTGCTTTGAACCGGCTCCGGCTTCATCGATGTCGCTCCCCTCTCCGTCTCGGGCTGCGCCCGAGCCACCTCTCCCCACTGCGTGGGGCGAGGAACCCAAGTTCTGATACCTCACACCCTCAATTCGACCCCGTATAAGCCTGCCCGTAGAACTGCGTGTAATACGCATCGGCCTGCTTCTGCATGTCGATGTCGGCAAAGCGTTCGGGATAGAGCTTCTTGGCCATCCACAATTCGCCCAGCGCGAGCGCTTCGGGCAGCGGATAGCCCCAGGGCTTCACATATTCGGGCGTGATGTAGATGCGCTTGTTCTCGACCGCGTCGACATGCTGCCAGGCCGCGCCCTTCCTGATCTCGTCGGCCACCGGCGCGTAGCGGTCCTGCACGAAGATCACCTGCGGGTTCCAGGCCAGCACGTCCTCCATCGACACCTTGGTCGCGCCGCGCACGCCGGCCGCGATATTGACGCCGCCGGACCGCTTCATGATGACGCCGGTGTACTTGCCCGAGCCGTAGGTGTTCATGTCGGGATTGGCCATGTAGAGTTTTACGCGCTCGGCGTCGGGAATGGGGGCGACGCGGTCCTCGACCTGCTTGCGCTGCGCGAAGGCGTAGTCCAGCAGCGCATCGGCCCGCTCGCGCTTGCCCACGATGTCGCCGATCAGCCGTACGCCGATCTTCAGCCCTTCCCCATAGGCGGTATCGTCATCGGCGAAGGTCGGGTTGAGCTTCGGCGCCTCGACGCCCTCGCCCTTCGACAGCGAGATCGCCACCACCGGCAGCCCGGCCTGCGTCATCTGCTCGATCATCGCCGGCGGCGCGTAATTGGTGACGAAGACGACATCGGGCTTGAGCTTCAGCACCTCCTCGACATTGGCGGTCGACAGGTCGCCGGGCGTCGGCAGGCCGGCGAGCTGCGGGGCATATTTGTCGAGGCCGGGAATGAGCTTCGGCCATGTGCGCAGCACGCCCACGATCCTGTCGGCCGCGCCGAGCTCCACCAGAATGTCGAGCGTCTGGTGCTGCAGCACCACGATGCGCTCGACCTTGTCCGGAACGGTCACCGTGCGGTTCAGCTGGTCGGTGACCGTGCGCGCCATCGCCGGCGCGAAGGCCAGGAGCGACGAGATCAGGGCTAGGGCCAGCATCGAGCCGCGGCGCGAAATCATTGGAGACCTCCTGAGGTGTTCGATGTGTTTTTATGCATATAGCGTGGGGCGAGATGCGGCAAGCTCGACAGGCGCGCGCTTCCTTCTCCCCTTGTGGGAGAAGGTGGATCGGCGCGCAGCGCCGAGACGGATGAGGGGTGTTCCAGCGAAGTGAGGCGTTGGCGTTCCCTGGAACACCCCTCATCCGACCTCGCTTCGCGAGGCCACCTTCTCCCACAAGGGGAGAAGGAAGAGATGCCGAGATCACCCGCCTTCCGGCAGCGCCACGGGCTGGAAGCCGAAATCGCGCAATATGCCTTGCCCCGTCGCCGACATCACGAACAGCGCGAAGGCCATCGCGGCCGGCGAACTGTCCTTCAGCGTCGCCAGCCCGTATTCCGGCACGACATTGACCGCGGCCGGGATCTCCACGATCTGGAGACCGCCAGTCTCCTTCACCAGTCCGGTGAGCCCCGTGCGGTAGCCGAGGAAGACATGCGCGGTGCCGGCGGCGAGCGCGGCCGCGATCGGGTCGTAGCGGCCCGGCGTGTTCTGCGTCTCCGAGCCGCCGACCAGCTTCTGCGCCTTGGCGTCGAGCAGCGCGAAGCTGCCGGGCCGCACGGCCTCGATGCGCCGGAAGATCGCCCAGGCATAGTCGCCGGAAGGGTCCTTCAGCGGCGTCGAGGTGGCGATGCCGATGGCCGGGTTGAGCAGCCTGTCGACGAAACTCTTCGTGGTGATGCCGGCATCGCGGCGCACGGCGGCCGCCATGGCGTGGCGGGCGAACACCACCGCCGGCCGCGCCCGCCCCTGCACCGCCAGCCGCGCCGGATGGGCAAAGCTCGCCGACAGGAAAATGTCTGGCCGCTCCCCCGCCTCGATGCGCTCGCGCAGCAGCCCGGCCGGGCCGAGGCGGGTTTCGGCGGTCACCCCCGTCATCGCGTGAAAGGCCGAGACGAGCGACGGCAGCACATGGCGCAGGCTGCCGGCGGCATAGATCATCATTACGGCTTTCTTGGCGGGAGCCATTCTTTTACCCCTTTTGTTTCGAACGAAACCGCGATGGGAGAGGCGGCGGCAGACCGGCGCACAGCCGCCCGCTTCCGCCATGACCTTCAACTGCGCGTGATCGACGTTATATCCGTAACAAAATAGCGTTTGCCTTCGTATGGCTCTGTATGTCGTCTTGAGCGAATGTTCAATCCGGCCGCAACCGACACTGGGAAGCCGTCTAAATGATCCTGTTCCTGCTTGCTTATCTCGGCGGCGTGCTGACCATCGTCAGCCCGTGCATCCTGCCGGTCCTGCCCTTCGTCTTCGCCCGCGCCGACAAGCCGTTCGTCAAAAGCGGCCTGCCGATGCTTGTCGGCATGGCCGCCACCTTCGCGCTGGTGGCGACGCTGGCCGCGGTCGGTGGCGGCTGGGCGGTTCAGGCCAACCAGTATGGCCGCGTCCTTGCCATCGCGCTGCTTGCCCTGTTCGGCCTCGCTTTGCTGCTGCCCAGCCTTTCCGAACGGCTGACGCGGCCGCTGGTCGATCTCGGCGCCAGGCTTTCCATGTCGGCCGATCGCAGCGCCGCCGGCGGCGGTTCCGGCGTGTTGCCTTCGCTGCTGCTCGGCGTCGCCACCGGCCTCTTGTGGGCGCCCTGCGCCGGCCCGGTGCTCGGCCTGATCCTGACCGGCGCCGCCCTGCAGGGCGCCAATGTCGGCACCTCGCTTCTGCTTTTGGCCTATGCGCTGGGCGCCGCCACCTCGCTGGCGCTGGCGCTGCTGGTCGGCGGCCGCGTCTTTGCCGCCATGAAGCGCTCGCTCGGCGTCGGCGAATGGGTGCGCCGGGGGTTGGGCGTTCTGGTGTTGGCGGCGGTGGCCGCAATCGCGCTCGGCCTCGACACCGGTTTCCTCACCCAGGTTTCGCTCGCCAGCACGTCTTCGCTGGAGCAAGGCCTGCTCGACAGGTTCAACGCGGCGAAGAATGCGGAACCCGCCATGGCCATGACCGGCGCCCCGGCGATGAAGCCGGCGCCTTCGATGACGATGAGCGGCGCGCCCGCCATGGCCCCGATAACAATGGCGCCAGCCATGGCAATGACCGGAAAGCCTACCGCCGACCTCCCGGTCGAGGGCGCGCTGCCGTCGCTCGACGGCGCGGTGGAATGGCTGAACTCGCCGCCGCTGACCGCCGAGGGCCTCCGGGGCAAGGTGGTGGTGGTCGATTTCTGGACCTATTCCTGCATCAACTGCCTGCGCTCCATCCCCTATGTCAAAGCCTGGGCTGAGAAATACCGGGATCAGGGACTGGTGGTGATCGGCGTGCACGCGCCCGAATTCGCCTTCGAGAAGGTGGTCGGCAACGTCAGGGGCGCGGTGTCCGACCTCAAGGTGAACTACTCCGTCGCTATCGACAACAATTACGCCATCTGGCGCGCCTTCAACAATCAGTACTGGCCGGCGCATTACTTCATCGACGCCAAGGGCCAGATCCGCCATCACCATTTCGGCGAAGGCGATTATGACGGATCGGAACGCATCATCCAGCAATTGCTGGCCGAGGCCGGCAACACCAAGGTGGCGAGCGACATCGTCAAGGTCGACGCCACCGGCGCCGAGGCCGCCGCCGCCGAGGGCGACATGCAGTCGCCCGAGACCTATGTCGGCTATGCCAGGGCGGAGAACTTCGTCTCGCCCGGCGGCGCGGTGCGGGACGCCGGCCACGTCTATGCCGCCGGCTCACCCGCGCTCAACCAGTGGGGCCTCGCCGGCGACTGGACGATTGCCCGGGAGAACGCGGTGCTGAACCAGCCCGGCGGCGGCATCGCCTACCGCTTCCACGCCCGCGACCTGCATCTGGTGCTGGGACCCTCGGCCGACGGCAAGCCGGTGCGCTTCAAGGTCATGATCGACGGCAAGGCGCCCGGCGCCGACCACGGCACCGACATCGACGCGGACGGCAACGGCACGGTATCGGGCCAGCGGCTCTACCAGCTGGTGCGCCAGAGCGGCGCCGTTGGCGACCGGCTGTTCGAGATCCAGTTCCTCGACCCCGGCGCGCAGGCGTTCGCGTTTACGTTCGGGTGAAGGGGCTTCGCCGTAGAGCGCCACATCAGCGATGATTGCGTTTATCAATATTAAAAATCACAGCCATTGAGAACGGATACAGGCAGGGGAAGGCGCTTAGCCTCCTTGGCGAAGCCAAACAGGCCATGAAAAGCCCAACATCTCCGCGTCTGTCGTTGCTACATAAAATTGCACTATTATTGACTCAAGTGCAATTTAGTGACATCGTAAGCCAGCATTCGAAAAACCGGCCTGGAAGCCAGGCGAGCCGCGCCCGTCGCCGCTCGCCACGACATTCCATTGCCAACGGGGAACGAGGCTCCGGGGCAGAACACTCCCCGGGGGACGATGAATGACGCCTGCCGGAAACCAGTCCGCGAACCGGCGATACCGGCAGCAATGCAGCAAACAACAATGGGAGACACTGACATGACCAATTCTTCGAGCGGCGCGTCACCCGGGCTGCAGCCCGGTGCGATCAAGGTCTGGGAGAGCGTGCTGATCTCGATCGCCTCCTCGGCGCCGGGCCAGGCGACGGCGGTTTCGCTCGGCCTGCTCATTCCGGCCACCGCCTATGCCGGCGGCCTGTCGATCATGGCTACGACGGCGGCGATGCTGGCCATCGCCTGGTCCTATCACCGGCTCAACATGTGGGACCAGAATGCCGGCGGCGCCTATGTCTGGGTTGGCCGTGCCGTCAGCCCCTATCTCGGTTATCTCGTCGGCTGCGTCATGCTGGCCGGCTACATACTCGGCACCGTCAGCGACATCCTGCCGATCGGCCCGTCGATCCTGACGCTGTTCGGCTTCGCCGATGTCTCGAACCCCTGGGGCGAGGTGATCTCCGCCACCATCCTGGGCGGCATCACCATGGTCTACGCCATCATCGGCATCCAGCTCACCGCCCGCTTCCAGACCATCATCTCGGCGATCGAGCATGTCATCCTGATCTCGTTCTGCTGCATCGGCGTCTATGTCGTCTTCATCCTGAAGCGCGAAGGCACGGTGACACCGTCCTGGGCCTGGCTGATGCCTTCGGGCGTCGGCGGCGGCGGCAGCCTCGTCGCCGGCATGATCGTCGCCGTCTACCTGTTCACCGGCTGGGACACCTCGATCTACCTCAACGAGGAGACCGAGAAGCCGGAACTCAACCCGGGCAAGGCGGCCCTGTGGTCGGTCGGCATACTCGGCGTCTACTACACCGTGCTGGTGGTGACGCTGCAGGGCGCGGCGCCGCTCGCCGCCATCAGCCAGCATCAGGATTCGGCGTTGATCTTCATCGCTCACCAGCTCGTCGGCTCGCCCTGGGACAAGGTGATGGCGCTGGCCATCGTGCTGTCGATCCTCGGCACCACGCAGGCCTTCCTCGTGGGCGCGGCCCGCATCTCCTTCGCCATGGCGCGTGACAAATTGCTGCCGCGTGTGCTGGGCGAGATCAGCCCGAAATACCGCACGCCGGCCAAGGCGACGATCATCTTCGGCCTCGCCATGATCGTGGCGACCTGGCTCTACGTCTTCCTGTCCTCGGTCGCCGGCGCCTTCGACACGGTGGTCAGCGTCGTCGGCATCATGTTTGCGCTGTTCTATGCCGTCACCGGCTTCACCGCCAGCTGGGCCTTCCGCGCCACTGTCACCGCCAGCCTCGGCAATCTCATCAGCCTCGGCCTGGTGCCGATGCTGGGCGCGGTCACGCTGCTCGCCATCGCTCTGGCCTCGATCCGCGATCTCGAGCCGGCGGCCCTGTGGTCGCTGATCGGCATCATCGCGCTCAGCTGCGTGATGATGGTGATCGCAAGGTTCGGCGCCGGCGCCGCCTTCTTCCGCACGCGCGCCCAATCGGCGGTGCCGCAGCGCGCCTGACCCGGTTCCCCTCCCCTGTGGAGCCGGTTGCCCCTCGCTGGTCCGCGATGACCAGCGAGGGGCTTTTTTCCTGGGACCGGCACAAAACCCGGCAGTCAGCGTCAGGCTCAGGCCGCCGTCGGATAGTCCGTGTAGCCCCTTGCGTCGCCGCCATAGAAAGTCGCCTTGTCGGGATCGTTCAGCGCGGCATCGTGCTTCAGCCGGCTGACCAGGTCCGGATTGGCGATGAACAGCTTGCCGAAGGCGACGAGGTCCGCATAGCCCTCGGCGATAGCCTTTTCGGCCAGCGCCTTGTCATAGCCATTGTTGACCAGCCAGGCGCCGTTGCCGCCGGCCTTGCGGTAGGCGGCCTTGAGTTCGGCGTAATCGAACGGCCGGTCGCCCTGGCTGAAGTCGCGCGGCCCGCCGGTCGCGCCTTCCACGACGTGCACATAAGCCAGGCCACGGCTGCCGAGGCCCGCCACCACATGGTTGAAGAGCGGCTGCGGATCGGCATCGGAAGCGTCATTGGCCGGCGTTACCGGCGACAGCCTGATCCCGGTCCTGCCGGCGCCGACAGCGGCGGTCACGGCGTCCACCACCTCGAACAGGAGGCGCGCCCGGTTCTCGATCGAACCGCCATAGGCGTCGCCGCGATGGTTGGTACCCGAACGCAGGAACTGGTCGAGGAGATAGCCATTGGCGCCGTGGATCTCGACGCCGTCGAAACCCGCCACCTCGACCGCGGCTTTCGCGGCGCGGCGGAAATCATCGACGATGCCGGGAAGCTCGGCCACGTCGAGCGCGCGCGGCTCGGAGGTCTCGACGAACTCGCCGCTGCCATCCGGCTTGACCAGGAATGTCTTGGATTTCGCCCTGATCGCCGACGGCGCGACAGGCTTGCCGCCGCCGGGTTGCAGCGTGTCGTGCGAGATGCGGCCGACATGCCAGAGCTGCACCACGATCTTGCCGCCGGCCTTGTGCACGGCATCGGTGACGCGTTTCCAGCCGGCAAGCTGGTCTGCGCCGTAGAGGCCGGGCACATCGGCATAGCCTTGGCCCTGATGGCTGATGGCCGTGGCCTCGGTGACGATGAGCCCGGCGGTCGCGCGCTGGCTGTAATAGGTCACGGCAAGGTCGCCGGGCACCGCCTTGGGCGAGCGGTTGCGCGTCAGCGGCGCCATGACGATGCGGTTGGCGAGCGCGAGGTCGCCGAACCGCACGGGGTCAAAAAGAGTAGCCATAGGGGAAATGCCTTTCATGCACTTGTGGGGATGATGATCGGGGGATTGGGGCTCTTCAGAGATCGGACAGGGCGGCGCGGAAGGCGGCGATGGTGTCTTCGTTGCGCTTGTAGAACACCCACTGGCCGACGCGCCGCGTGGTGACGAGGCCGGCCGAGGCCAGCGTCGCCAGATGCGCCGAGACACTGGATTGCGCCAGCCCGCAGCGTTCGAACTGGCTGGCGCAGACACCCATCTCCAGCGGATGCTCCTGCGCGGTGAAGTGCTTTTCAGGCTCCTTCAGCCACGCCAGGACATCACGCCGAACCGGATGCGCCAGCGCTTTCAATATGATGTCGCGGTCCATTTTCACCCTGCATCGATCTCTGCCGATATATAGATCGGGTAGAAACGATATGGGAGAAAATTGGTTCCGTTGTCGGGGGAGATTGGAGAAAGTAGCTGTCGCGGAAGAGAGGCGAATGGGAAAGGCCGGCGATCCTTCGCGCCCCCCTCTGTCCTGCCGGCATAGCGCAATTATGCAACGCGGCGGTGACCCGCCGCGAGTGTTCCCTCACCCCCGCCCCACCGACGCATAAACCACATCGAGCACTTCCTTCAGCACCGCCAGCAACTCCTCGATCTGCGCGTGCGTCGAGATGAAGGGCGGGGCGAGCACGATCGAGCCGCCGAGAGGGCGGATGATGAAGCCGCGCTCGCGGGCTTCGCGCGCGATGCGCTCGCCGATCCGCAACGACCCGTCGAAAGACTGCTTGGTCTTCTTGTCGGCGACCATTTCCAGCGCGCCCATCAGGCCGAGGCCCCGCGCCTCGCCGACCATAGGATGGTCGGCCAGCCGGCGCAGCCCGGCCTGGAACAGTGCTCCGACCGAGCGGATGTTCTCCAGCACGCCTTCCCTGGTGATGATGCGGATCGCCTCCAGCGAGATGGCGCAGCCGACCGGGTGGCCGCCGGTGGTGAAGCCGTGCGGAAACTCTTCCCAGGCCTCGCAGGCGGCGGTGGCGCGCTTGTCGATATCGGCCGACAGCATCACCGCGCCCATCGGGAAATAGCCCGCCGACATGCTCTTTGAGGCCACGACGATGTCGGGCTGCTGGCCGACGGCCAGCGCGCCCCACAATTTGGCGGTGCGGCCGAAGCCGCAGATCACCTCGTCGCCGACCAGCGGGATGCCGTACTTCTTCAAGATGGGCTGGATCGCCGCGAAATAGCCTTCCGGCGGCACGATGACGCCGCCCGCCCCCATGACCGGTTCGGCGAACATGCCGGCGATCGTCTCCGGCTTTTCGGCCAGGATGCGCGCCTCCAGATTGGCGGCCAGCCGGGCGCAGAATTCCTCATCGCTTTCGCCCGGCAGCGCGAAGCGCCAGGCATGCGGGCAATCCAGCGTCACGATCTCTGGACCGGGCAGACCGAACGCCTTGACATAGTCCTTGCCGGTCAGCGCCGAGGCCATCACGGTCGCGCCGTGATAGGCGTTCCTGCGGGTCAGAAGCTTGCGCCGTTGCGGCTGCCCCTCGGCGGCCCACATCAGCCACAGAAGCTTGACCACGGATTCATTGGCCTCAGAGCCCGAATTGGTGAAGAAGGCGCGGCTCATCGGCAGCGGCGCCAATGCCAGCATCGTCTCGGCCAGTTCCACCGTCGGCTTGGAATTGCGGCCGAAGAAGGTGTGATAGCCGGGAAAATCGCGGTATTGCCTGACCGCCACATCGGCCAGCCGCTGCTCGGAGAAGCCGAGCGTCATGTTCCACAGCCCCGAATTGCCCTCGAAGAAGCGCCGGCCCGCCGTGTCGACGATATAGGCGCCGTCGCCCCTGTCGATGACAACAGGCCCGTCCTCGCGCATCGACGGTAGGTCGGTGAAGGTGTGGAAGAAGCTCGACGCCTCGCGGCGCTCCCATGATTGTGCGGCGATGTTCATATGATCCTCCCCGAAAGTGCGCCGGCCCTGCGGCGCGATGGCTTCATAATGCATTTTGCATTGGTAAAGAACTATTTTAACAGAACACCATCTTGCACCTTCTGTCAATTCGTGTTCAAAACACATTCCGAGAAAACGGGAGATGACCGGCATTGGTGGCGCGAGGATCGTTCGGCAAGGTGTTGATTCACGCTGATCTCTGCTGGAAGAAGCGGAAAGACCGGCGCCGGAAAGCGGCTCGGCGCGCCATTCACCACGAATGCGCTTAAGAAATGAAAAGTGCAATTCTGACAGACCGCTGAACGCCCGCATCCGGTGCGACAGCCAATGACATTCACCTGGGAGGAACGACAGTGAACCACGAACTCACCACGCGCTTCGGCATGCCGCTGGCCGGCGGCCATGAGTGGCTGCCCGGCGACTTGCGCAAGCCGGTCGCCGGCTGCCTGACCATGGAGGAATTGCGCCAGGCGGTCGCCGAATGCGCGATCGACACCGTCATCGTCGCCATGACCGACATGCAGGGTCGCCTGATCGGCAAGCGGCTGACGGCGCGCTTCTTCCTGGAGACCGGCGCCTCGCAGCAACTGTTCTGCGACTATTTCCTCGCCACCGACATGGAAATGACGCTGGTGCCCGGCTACGAGGCTGCCTCATGGGCGCGCGGCTATGGCGATTTCGCGCTGGTGCCCGACATCTCGACGCTGCGCGCCATTCCCTGGCTGCCGCGGACTGCGATGCTGCTGGCCGACGTCGCCACTCCCGCCGGCGTGGCGCTCGACCACTCGCCGCGCCAGATGCTGCGCCGCCAGCTCCAGCGGCTGGCCGATCTCGGCCTTGCCGCCGACATGGCGGCGGAACTCGAATTCTATCTGTTCAACGAGACCTTCGAGGAAGCCCGCGCCCACCGCTACGAGGCGCTGAAATTCTCCAGCTGGTATCCGGAGGACGGCCACATCTTCCAGACCAGCAAGGACGAGCCCTATATCAGGGCGATCCGCAACCTGATGGAAGCCGCCGACATTCCGGTCGAGGGCTCCAAGGCCGAGTGCAGCCCGGGCCAGCAGGAGATCAACCTGCAATATGCCGAGGCGCTGGAGACCTGCGACCGGCTGGTGCTTTACAAGAACGGCTGCAAGGAGATCGCCCACCAGCTGGGCAAGTCCATCTCCTTCATGGCCAAGCTCGACCAGAGCCTGTCGGGAAATTCCTGCCACATCCACATCTCGCTGCGCGACATCGGCAGCGGCAAGGCCGCGTTTCACGATGCCGGCAAGCCAGGCGGCATGTCGGACATTTTCAGGCACTTCCTCGCCGGCGCCATCGCGCACGCGCCGGCGGCGACCTATTTCTACGCACCCAACATCAACTCCTACAAACGCTTCTCCGCCGGCACCTTCGCGCCGACGCGGCTCGCCTGGTCGGTCGACAACCGCACCACCGCCTACCGCGTGCTCGGCCAGGGCCGCTCGCTGCGCTTCGAATGCCGCGTGCCCGGCGCCGACGCCAATCCCTATCTGGCCTTCGCGGCGCTCATCGCCAGCGGCCTGCAAGGCATGGAAGACAGGCTCGAACTCGCCGATGCCTTCGTCGGCGACGCCTACGGCGCCGACCAGGTGCCGCGCATCCCCGGCGCGCTCTACCGCGCGCTCGACCATCTCGAAGCCTCCCCCGCCTTCAGGCACGCCTTCGGCGAGGATGTCGTCGCCCACTACCTGCATTGCGGCCGCTGGGAACTCGGCGCCTTCGAAGGCGCCGTGACCGACTGGGAAAAACTGCGCCTGTTCGAACGCTGCTGAGGGAGTGACTAGATAACGCCCGCATACGCGCGGAGACGGCTCACGGTCTTCGGCAGGCCCTGCCTCTCCAGCGTGTCCAGGTATTCCGCGGCGCTCCTCGGCGGATTCTTCAGCCGCAGACGGCATCGCTGTACCGACACCAGGACGGCGGCGTCATTGATGCCGAGCTGATTGAAGACGAAATCGTCGGGATGGGTCAGATCCAACTGATATCTGTCGAGAACCGGCTTCGGGAAGTCCTTGAGATTGAAGGTGACGATGGCATCCGACGCCGAAACGATTGCAGCCGCCAGGACATGCCGGTCATTTTCGTCGGGAAGTGTCAGGCTTGGTATCAGTTCCTGATACCCTCGAACCAGGCAATCCGGCACGGCGAGGTTCATCAGTTCGCGCGTTCTGTGTATCTGCTCCGGCTTGAGGTCGGGACGATCGTTCAGAAGATTGCGGATCCATTCCTCATGGATGTCTTCCGTCCATTTGGCCCGGTACAGGCCACCTCCTGCGGCGAGCTCCAGCAGAAGATCCCGCAGCGGGGCCGGGTAAAGCACGCAAGCATCGAGGAGGGCGGTGTATGGAGATGTTTTAATAGCCCATCCCCAATTGCTGGGCCTGCGCCGCCAACTCTTCCATCAGGCTTTTCCGCTCGTCCTCCGTCTTGCTCTTGTACGTCGCCAGATCGCTGAATTTGACGCGTCGATGCGTGCCGACCATGTTGAATGGCAGTCTGCCTTCCTCCAGCAGCCGAATGAGGTATGGCCGCGAAACGTTGAGGTAATCGGCCGCTTCCTGCGTCGTGAGTTCGGCGTGAACCGGGATTATGGTCACCGCATTGCCTTGGCCCATCTCCGTCAGAAGATGGTAAAGCAGGTCGCCAACGCTTTTGGGCAGGCGCAAAGTCTCATTGCCCACCTGAACGCGCAATTCGGCGCCCTCATGCTTGCCCCGCGAGAGCTGGCGGCTGGCCTGCGCGGCCAGTTCGGCGTCGTCGGCCGATGGCAGGATCGGGCGTTCAAGCAGCTTGGCCATTGTCCGTCTCCATCATTCAAATTGACGGGACATTATCCGCAACATTCGAAACAAACGCAATAAACGAAATGAATCAGGCGATCTGTCCGCCTCACCCCGACATCAGCCCGCCTCGTCGCCGCTCAGCCTCACCTCGCCGCCCCTCACCCGGTCGAGGTCCTGTTCCATGTGGACGAAGGTCTCGTCGCGCGAAATCTGCAGGTGGATGCGCATCAGCGCGGCGGCCGTCTGGCGCTCGCCCTGGAGCAGCGCGGCGATGATGCCGCGATGCTCGATCATCGACTGACGCAGGCGCTCCAGCCGCAGGAAGCCGAGATATTCGGTGACCCGGCGGATATTGTTCTGGCGCTCGATGGCATCGACCAGGTCGGCCGTCCTGGCGCCCTGCGCCACCAGCCGGTGGAAGCGGGCGTCGAGGTCGAACAGCCGCCGACGATCCATCGTCTCGAGGTTGTCGATGGCATAGGCGTGGTCGGCGTCGATCGCCTCCAGCGCCGGCGCATCGATGGCGTAGTCGTCCGACAGGATCGCCGCCGGCTCGATGATCTGGCGGAAGCGGTAGCCATTGGCCAGCGCCTCGGCGCCGACATCGGCGAAGATCCAGCCGCGCCCCGGCGACGGCTCGACCAGATGGTCGCGCATCAACCGCCGCAGGGTCGACATCAGCACGCCGTTGGCGACCGCGTATTTCTGCATCAGCGCCCGTTCCGAGATCACCGAGCGCAATTCGCCGATCGCCATGTCGCGCATGACGCGCTCGTCGAGCAGCATCTCCTGCTCGGCCTCGGAATTTTTCAGCAGCAGCGAGATGTCGGCGAGCCGGAAGCCGCGATTCTGCTCGTAGTCGACGGCGCCTTCGGCCTGCAGTTGTTGCAGCGCGCGCCTGACCGGCGTGCGCGACACGCCGAGCTGGTCCGAAATCTCAGCCTCGTTGATGCGGTCGCCAGGCTCCAGCGCTTCGCCGAGCAATTGCCGCAACTGATCAAGAATACGGGCCTGAAGCGGCGTTTGCATCGATCCTCCCGCGCGGATGCGCCCCAAATCGCCTTTTACCCCCGCAAAATCGCGTTTGTCCACGCCCTGGGGTTTTAGGAATGCAATCTCCCCTCGGTCCTTGGGTCCGGACGCTTACCCGCGCCCGACGACCAGCTTCAGCGAACCGTCGAACTCCGGCTGGGTGCGCAAATGGCCATGGCGGCGATCCCACTCGCCGCTCTCGAGGTCGCGGCCGAGATCGGCGACGAAGCGTTCGCCGACCGACGCATCGACAAAGCTCCATGCCGAATTGGCAAGCCGCGCGCCGGGATCGAGCAGCCGTTCGGGGCGGCCGTAATAGGCCTCGCCGAAGCCATCCGTGCAGTCGAGCGGGATCGGCACCGGCAGCACCTGCGCCTCCCCGCCCAGCGCTTCCACGATCGCCTCCATGGTCGGATAGCGCGAAGCCTCGACCGCGATCACTTCCGGTGCATAGTCGTCGAGCCAGAACCGGTTGAGCTCGTCGGGAGCGCAGCTCAGAATGATGACCGGGCCGCGCGTCACGCGGCGCATCTCGGCGAGCCCCTGTGTGAGATCGGGCCATTGATGCACGGTGAAGGTCGCCATGGCGGCGTCGAAACTCTTGTCGTCGAAGGGCAGCGCGCCCGCCACCGCGTCGACGGCGCGCGACAGATGCGCCGGCCGCTGCGCCCGCATCGAGGCCGACGGCTCGACCGCCGTCACCATCCGGTCGATCGGTTCGTAGGAACCCGCGCCGGCGCCGACATTGAGCACCTTGCGGGCGTCGCCCAGGGCCTCGACGATGCGTGCGGCTATGCGCGGCTCGGGCTGGCGGTAGCTGGTGTAGTTGGCGCCGATGGCGCCGTAGTTGGCGTCGCCCGCGCTGCCGTCCTGGTGTCTCGAAGCCACAGCTTTTTCTCCTGAAAAAAGCGGCGGTTAACATCGTTTCGTGACCGCTGTTTGACGATCGACAGGCGTTGTCCGGATAACCGCCGTCCGTGCCGCGTCACACCACCGCCAGCACCTTGCCCGTATCGTGCTGACGCACGAAATCGACGCGCCCGCCGTCCCAATGGTAGCTGTAGTGGCGGCCCTGTTTGGGAACCGGGATGGCGTCGGGCCAGAAGATGCCGATGCATTGGCCGCCCGGCATGCGCACGCTGTTCCATAGAAGCCCGTCGCTGCCGGCGGCGCGCAGCGCCCGCCCCTCCGCCTGAGAGGCGGCATAGTCATCGGGATCGAGCACGCCGGGCACGGCATTGACGTCGTCCAGGTCGCGATCGACGCTGCCGACCAGCACGCGGAAATCGGCCGTCCAGCCCGGCGCCTCATGGGTGGCGCGCATGAATTTCTGATGGTGGTGGATGGTCTCGGCCAGCGCCACATCCTCGCTGTCGCCGGCATAGTAGATGCCGTAGCTGCCGTCGGAGAAGCGCCCCGGCCGCAAGGTCGAGCAATGCACGAAGGGCGCCATGACGAAGCTGGCGCCGGGGCCGGACACCCGCCTTGCCGCCGCCACCTTGCCGAGATCGCCGATCTCCAGCCGGATGCGCGGATTGGTCTTCTCCTCGACCGAGGCCAGCGCCTCCCAGTCGCGCGGATCGGCGATGTCCTCGAACAGGTCGATCGGCGGATGGATGGAGCGGATGATGCGGTAGGTCTTTGGCCAGTGGACGCGGCGCCGAACGCCAAGCCCGCTCACCATGCACCGCGCTCCGCGTCGAGCCATTCGCGCATCGCCGCAAGGTCGGAGATTTCGCCCCGCAGCATCAGGTCGAGCGCCGACTGCCCGCCGAAGGTCGCATTGGGCTTGCGTATCCAGGCATAGCCGCGCGCCGGCTCGGTGAAGAGGTAGCGTAGCCCCTTGTGGATGCCCATCAGATGCGCCATGCGCGTACGCAGATCCCGGTCGATGCGGCCGATGCCGCCTTCCTTCCAGCGCGCCCAGGTACGCGCCGAGATGCCGCCGAGCAGGATGCAGGCCTCGAGATCGGTCAGGTTCCACGCCTTGAACAGATTGACCGTGGTGCGCGCCAGCGCGCCGGCCTCTTCATCCGAAATGGCCGATCCGACCGTGGCCGGCGTGGTGACGATGGACTGAAGCTGCATGATGCTCACCTCTGCTATTGGCAGAGATATAGCATGGATTTGCCAATTGGCAAGGATGAGGCCAGTAGCAGCTACCTAAAACGTGGCGCGACCTGACAGAACTTGGGTTCCTCGCTCCCATGAAATGGGGGAGAGGTGGCTCGGCGAAGCCGAGACGGAGCGGGGGCGGCGCGGCAGTGAGGGAATAGGCGCGACCTCACCAGCGCCGCAGCCCCCTCTCCGACCGCTTCGCGGCACCACCTTGTATCTACACGAGAGAGATTTCGTGGGAATGAAGCGATTGAGCCAAGGTCCGGGCGGCCGCCCGGACCTTGGCTTGGCGAAGTCGCCCGTACCACCTGAGGTTACAGCCGCGGGAGAGCTTGGGATCTTCGCCTTCGTCACG
>NZ_JAFKIC010000382.1 GCF_017306585.1 Mesorhizobium sp.
GGCCAAGTCGGATCGGTGCCAGAGACCATCGATCAAATCGCCCGATGCAGGCAGCCCGATCAGGCTGCCTTCTTGCGGGTATCGTAGACATGGTCGACGAGCCCCCAGGCCTTCGCTTCCTCGGCGGTCATGAAATAGTCGCGGTCGAGTGTGCGCTCGACCTCTTCATAGCTTCGGCCGCAATGGCGGGCGTAGAGTTCCGTCATGTGGCGCTTGGTGCGCAATATATCCTCGGCATGCCGCTGGATGTCGGAGGCCTGGCCCTGGAAGCCGCCAAGCGGCTGATGCAGCACGATCCTGGTGTTGGGCAGTGCGATGCGGCGCCCTGGCGCTCCCGCCATCAGGAGGAACGATCCCATTGACGCGGCAAAGCCCATGCACACCGTCGACACCGGGCAGGAGATGTACTGCATCGTGTCGTAGATGGCGAAGCCGCTGGTCACCACGCCGCCGGGCGAATTGATGTAGAGCGAGATCTCCTTCTCGGGATTGTCCGATTCCAGCGACAGAAGCTGCGCGCAGACCAGGGCCGAAACGCTATCGTTGATCTCTCCGTTGATGAAGACGATGCGTTCGCGCAGCAGCCGCGAAAAGATGTCGAAGGCACGTTCGCCACGGCTCGATTGCTCGATCACCATCGGCACAAGGTTTGCAAAACCGCTCATTGCTTCTCTCCTTGGTCGATCAGGCTGCGCGCAGCATCATGCGGGGGGCGTTGGCGGCGAGGGGATATCCGCTTGCGGCAAGCGAGATTCCGCAGCCGGCGCTGCCGCGCATCGCGACGGCGGGCTGCGCCACCGCGAAGTCCCCATGGATGATGCGCAGCAGCGTGCCGCCGGACGGCGTGCGTGCGAGCGTGAAGGTTACGGTGCTGTCGAAGCCTGCTGATCCGTTGGCTTCGCCGGCCGCAGGCCTCTCGCGCCAGGAATAGCGCAGTCGCTTGCCGGGTTCGGCATCCAGCACCTCGCATTCGATCGGCGTGTCCGGCGTGGCGAAGGCGAAGCGCTTGCCGATTTCGGGCATGATATTGTTCGGCATCATCCATGCCGCCAGAATCTCTGGCACGGTCAGCGCGCGCCAGACCTTTTCCGGCGGATCCGGGAGTTCGCACTCGAAGCTGAGCGGCGCATGGTCGATGGCCGGGTGCTTGATGGCAGTCATTGATCCATCTCCTTCAGAACCGTCTTCAGTTTTTCGATGCGTTCGGGCCAGAAGGCACGGTAGCGCTCGATCCAGCCGAGCAGGGGATCGAGCCCTTGCGGAGCGGCGCGGTAATAGGCGTTGCGGCCCGACCGGCGCTCGGTCACCAGGCCGGCGCCGCGCAGCACGGCGAGATGCTGCGAAACCGCCGGCTGCGACACGTTCGTGCCGGCCCGCAATTCCGACACGGTCATTTCCCCGCCGGAAAGGCGCTCATAGACGGCGCGTCGGGTCGGGTCAGCCAGCGCCCGGAAAATCTCTGACTCGATCATGTCAAAAAGATAAGTGGATACTTATCGATTTGGCAAGCGTCTTCT
>NZ_JAFKIC010000202.1 GCF_017306585.1 Mesorhizobium sp.
TCATCAACATCGGCGATTGGGGTAAGCCGAAATGACAGCCGATCTCCCCCCTTGAGGGGGAGATGTCCGGCAGGACAGAGGGGGGCGCCTCGCGCCAACCTCCCCAATCCTATGTCACGCGCATCGGCCCTCACCGCTTGACCTCCCAGGTCGTCACGCGCTCTCCCGTGGCCGGGTCCTTGCCGTCCTTCAACTGCACGCCCTGCGCCAGCAACTCGTCGCGGACGCGGTCGGCCTCTGCCCAGTCCTTCGCCGCGATCATCGCCAAGCGATTGCTGATGGCCTTGGCCACGGCGGCCTCGTCTACCTTGGCGGCGCCGACGTCGAAGCCGAGGAAGGCGAGCGAGGACTTCAGGGCCGAGGCGGCGGCATTCGCGCCGTCGCCGCTGAAATCGGCCGCCTCGCCGGCAAGCTGTGTCATCACCTGGAACGCCGCATAGGTGGCAAGGTCGTCCGAAATCGCTTCGACCACCTTCGCTAGCAACGGTCCCGCCGCCGGCGCCAGGTCGGCCGCGCGTTTCCACTTGCGCAGCGTGTTTTCCGCCTCTTCCAGCTTGCGTACGGAAAAGTCGATCGGTTCGCGGTAATGCGTCATCAGCATGGCCAGCCGCAGCACCTCGCCCGGCCATTTGCGGCCACCGAACGTTTCGGTCTCCAGCAGTTCGTGGATCGAATAGAAATTGCCGAGGCTCTTCGACATCTTCTGGCCCTCGACCTGCAGGAAGCCATTGTGCATCCAGACATTGGCCATGACATCAGTGCCGTGGGCGCAGCGCGACTGGGCGATCTCGTTTTCATGATGCGGGAAAATCAGGTCGAGGCCGCCGCCATGGATGTCGAAGACTTCGCCGAGATAGGCCGCCGACATGGCCGAACACTCGATGTGCCAGCCCGGCCTGCCCCTGCCCCATGGGCTCTGCCAGCCCGGCTCTTCCAGCGACGACAGTTTCCACAGCACGAAATCGCCGGGGTTTTTCTTGTGCGCGTCGACGGCGATGCGGGCGCCGGCCTGCTGCTCGTCAAGATTGCGCTTGGACAATTGCCCGTAGTCCGGCATCGATGCGGTGTCGAACAGAACTTCGCCCGCGGCGACATAGGCATGGCCGCGCCCGATCAGGTTTTGAACCAACGTGATCATGTCCGCCTTGCCGTCGGCGCGGGGCTCGACGAATTCGGTGGCGCGCGGCTCGACCGTTGGCTCCAGGCAACCAAGCGTGGCGACATCGCTGTGGAACTGGTCGGCGGTCTTTTCGGTCACGCGCCGGATCGCTTCGTTGAGCGACAGTTTTCCGGCTGAAATCTCGCCGCCGAAATCACGCAGCGCCCGCGCGTTGATCTTGTCGTCGACGTCGGTGATGTTGCGCACATAGGTGACATGCGCCTGGCCATAGAGATGACGCAGCAGACGAAACAGCACGTCGAAGACGATGACCGGCCTAGCATTGCCGATATGGGCGAAATCGTAGACGGTCGGGCCGCAGACATACATGCGCACGTTGAGCGGGTCGATCGGCACGAAGTCGGCCTTCGTCCGTGTCAGCGTGTTGTAGAGGCGCAGGCCTTTCGATGCGTCGGACATTCCATGCCTTCCCGGTTCAGAACTTGTTTGGATGAAGCCAGCTCCGCACCGCGGCGCAAACCGAACTCCAGCCTGCTGGCCGGGGCGTTTGTCCAATCTGGGGAAAGATGAGGCGAAAACGTCCGGACCAGCGCGAGGCTAGCCAATAATGCAAATGCCACAAATGGCGAAAGACGTTTTCATGGGCGGCTTTATCGCCTTGGCCAGTGTTGCCGTCAAGCCGCTGATGTCGCGAAAAACGTCGGCAAGACTGGCAAACGCGTCGCCCGCGCATTCGGAATCAGGCAACGAAACATTTTATTAAACATGTCGGCACAGTCATGAAACATTCGCCGGCTAGACCAAAACCCGTCACGATTTGGTCGGATTCAACCGGCAAAAATTGAACACGAAAACGTTACCTGGGAAGAGAACATGCCTCGAAGCAAGCAAGAAGCCAATCGCGCCAAGCAACCGGCGCTGGCCAACCACTATCGCGCGATCGGCCCGGCCGCCATCGTCGCCGCCCTTCTTCACACCGCCAAGAAGAAGAAGCCCGCTCCCAAGATCGTCTCGCCCCGCGCTGCCTGAGAGGGCATGTCCGGCACGGTTCCTAAGATGGAACCCCGGTGACGAGGGGCGCGCCAACAAGCGCCCCGGAACAGAAAGCCGCCTCGAACCTCGCAGCCTTCGCTAAAACAAGCTCATCTGGTCTTCGTTCGCGCCTGGCTTCTGTCGCCCGGTCTTTTCTGGTTGCGGTGCGACGATGCCCCGTTCCTGAATCTCAGGCCCGGTGTTGGCGACCTTGTTGACGAGGTCGGAAACCGGAATCGCTTCGAAGAAATCAGGCTCGACCGGCTTCAGCAGATCGAGGACGTCACGCGGTTCCTGCGTGCGGCAATCCAGCCAGCGGGTAAAGTCGCGCTCGCCGATTACCACCGGCATGCGGTCATGAATATGGGCTATGCCGCTGTTGGCCTGCGTGGTGATGATCGCGCCCGTATCCATCTCGGAACCGCCCGGCTCGGAATACGTCTCGATCAGGCAGGCGAAGGCGACCATGCCGCCACGCCGCGGGCGGATCCAGTAAGGCTGACCCTTCTTGCCGCCCGACTGCTGCCACTCGTAGAAGCCGGAGGCCGGTATCAGAGCGCGGCGATGGCGCATGGCGGTCTTGAACGACGCCTTCTCCAGGACGCTTTCGGAGCGGGCGTTTATAAGCAGCGGAAATTCCCTGGTATCCTTGACCCAGGCCGGAATCAGGCCCCAACGCACCAGCATCGCCTGACGGTCCGGAAGATTTGACCCCGGCTCCCTTGGCGGGCCGGCGGTCGCCGCCAGGACCGGTTGCGTCGGCGCGATATTATAGCGTGCCGGGAACTCCTCCAGTTCGGTCACCCCCAGAAAGGCGGCGGTCTGGTCCGGCGTGGCGGTCAAGGCAAAGCGTCCGCACATGATAAATCGTGCCTCTCGAATGGTCGGACCTGAAAGTGGCGATCGGATCGGCGTTGCGCAACCGACAAAGCTTGCCCATGCTGGGCAGTCCACAGCGGAGCTGCCTTCTGACATGAAACGATCGGCGACCACGAACGCGGCGCGCGAGACACTTCCGGCAGTCTCGGTCGCTGTCGTGCGCAACGGCACGGTGCTCTTGGTCAAGCGGGCGCGGCAGCCTTCTCAGGGGCTTTATGCCTTTCCGGGCGGCAAGGTTGAAGCAGGAGAGACGCTGGAGGAGGCTGCCGCGCGCGAACTCCTGGAAGAGACCGGCTTGCAAGCCACCGGCTTTCGCCCGCTGCGAGAAATCCATATCGACGGCAGGGACGATAACCATCCGGTCGACTATCTGCTCACCGTCTTCGGCGCAGCCTATGCCGGTGGCGAGGCCGTGGCCAGCGACGATGCCGAGACGGCCGCCTTCTATACGCTTGAAGAGATGACCCGAATGCCGCTCGCCGGCTCGGTGTTCGCGGTCGCCGAGGACCTGCTCGGACCCACGGGCCATCAATCCTGAAGCCTCGAATTCCCCGATTGGCGAGCCGAATCGCCTTGCAGGCGACAAATTGTTTGGCCACATAGGCTTATGAGCCGCTCGCCCATTTTCATTGCCTTGTGCCTTGCCGTCAGCATGGCGGCGACGCGGCCTGCCTTCAGCGCCGAGGCGCCGTTCGAGCCGGGACTGATGCGTCTGGCCGAGGTTCTGGGGTCGCTGCATTTCCTGCGCAATCTGTGCGGCGAGAAGGGCGACCAGTGGCGCGGCCAGATGGAAAAGCTGCTCGATTCGGAAAATCCCGATCCGGAGCGGCGCGCACGCTTCATCGCCAGCTTCAACCGCGGCTACCGATCCTTCGGTGGCACCTACACGCAATGCACCGCGTCCGCCACCGAAGCCATCAGCCGCTACATGAAGGAAGGCGAGACGCTTTCACGGGACATCGCCTCGCGCTACGGCAACTGACGCAAGCTTAGGAAAGCCTGGGCTTCCCAAGAGCACGCCGGATACGTGCCCGGAGCCTCCCATCAACAGATATTCCAGCCGGCGCCATCGGCGACGGGCATATCCCGCTTGCGTCGCCCAGATCCTGGTGCAATGCTGATGTTGCGCTTTTGCAACAATATTAATCAAACGTTACCGTGCGAATGCGGAATTAACTCAAACTGAAGGTTTTCACCCCGCAGGCCGGTCTAATCGGCTAAGTTTGATCCGGGTTGAAACGCAGCTTCGCAAGACACAGTTGCCCCCTGTAAAGAACGATCAAAAAAATGTCGTATTTACAGATACTTACTTGAAGCCGCGTGTGAACGGTACAGATCAAGCCTGATCCACATTGATGGGTCGCCGCTTGAAAGGGTGGACATCGCTTATGGAACATGCTGCCAACGACATCGACGCGCTGGTCAGGGAAGAAAAGCGCCTGACGGCGGTTGAGAGCCACAGCGAAGCCTGGGCCGAGGGTCTGTCGGCGGGCATCGAGCCCGAAATCATCGCCGAGGCGGCGCTGGAGACCGCATTCGGTGAAATGCTGCGCGCCAATGGCGAGACATCGGCCCTTGCCCTGCTCGACCGCATGCGCGAGAAGGTGATCGCTGGCGCCTTCGAACCCGAGCGGCTGCGGCACTGAACCGGCATCCGGTTCTTTGACGATAGAGCGCCGTTCGGGCATCATGCCCGGGAGCAGGGAGATACGGGCAGTGAATTTTTCGATGTCAGGCAAGCCGAAGGGCTTTGTCCTCTACATCCGTCTCGCTGCTTGCTGTGCCGCGATTGCCTTTGGAGCGTGTCTGGCCAGCAGCCCTGCCTATGCCTTGAGCGAGATCCAGCGTGAGGAGTTGCCCTCCCCCGTAACGCCCACAGCGGACGATGACATCTCGCCGCCCGGCACCACGATCCCGATGCCTGATCCCGTGGGCACGGCACCTTCGACGAGCCAGCCGGCCGTTCCGGACGCGGCTGAGCCCGACAGCCCATCCGATGGCGCCGGCAACAGGCCACGCATCGACCCGGAGGCCCCCCTGCCTGAGGTCGTCTACGACCTCGGCAAGCTGCCCGAGCCGGTGCGGCGCATGCATGACCTGATCATCGAAGCCTGCAGGGGCGGCGACATCGAGAAGCTCAGGCCGTTGATCGGCAAGGGCGACAGCATGACACAGATATCGCTGGCCGACATAGACGGCGACCCGATCACCTTTCTGAAAGGGCTCTCCGGCGATCCGGACGGTCAGGAAATCCTGGCCATATTGGAGGAAGTGCTCAGCGCCGGTTATGTCCATGTCGATGCCGGCACGCCGCAGGAACTCTATGTCTGGCCCTATTTCTTCGCGCTGCCGCTGGACAAGCTCGACGCCAGGCAACGGGTCGAACTGTTCAAGATCGTCACCGCCGGCGACTTCGACGACATGAAGCAGTTCGGCGCCTACATCTTCTACCGCGTCGGCATCACACCGGCCGGGCAATGGACGTTCTTCGTGGCCGGCGACTAAGAACGCCCGGGATGGGGCGGGCGACGCCTACACGATGCCGGAATGCGGCCAGATGCGAGCCGCTTCGCCTCGAAGTGCTGCAATCGCATTAACAGCGATCCCGGCATCCATCTGTAGTGTTCCGGCGGCGTGATGCAGTTCGTCGACATCGCCGAGTTTGTTCACCACCCACGCGATCTTGCGCTGAATATCGGTTCCGTATGCCGCTTGTGCCTTGTCGACAGCAGCGTCCGGAATTTGGCGAAAGGCACCGACAAGCATCCCAAGGTCGAAAGCGTCGCGATAAGCCACGGCGCGATCCTGACATCTATCCGCATTGGCCAGCAGTTTCTCGGCGAACATGTCAGCGCCAATGAGAGCGGGCACATTCAGATAGGCATCCACATGCCCCTGCAGTGGGATACGTGCTTCACGCACCACTTCAAATTTGATCGGCTGCCCCTTTAACCGGACCACCGTCCTCAGGCCGTACTGATCAATCTGGAAATCCCGGACGGCTTCGACAGGCTCGGGAAAAAATGCCCTGACGCCGCGCTCGACAGCCAATGTTCTCAGTTCACGGTAGCCCTTGGCGTCAGCGCATAAAAAATCGACGTCTAAAGACCGCCTGTATTCACCCAGTTTCATCACGATCGCCGTGCCGCCACCGAACCAGCATTGTGACGCAATCAAAAAATCCCGATCCATCAATGCAAGAGCTTCGGCGATGATGCGATGTTCCGGCCTTCTAAATTGCTTCATGATTTTCGCTCGCGCGATGTGGAGTTGACTGTCGCAGACGCGAGATGAAAACAGACAAAGGGCAGTTTCAGCCGGCGGTCAGAAGAACGCCGTGGCCGAATTCATCGGCCAGGTTTCGTATGAGCAGCTTTTCGCGCTCCGTAAGCCGCGCCTGATCGACAAAACGCCAATTGCGCTCGTACAAGGCAAACGCCTCTTCCGCCGAAATCGGGCGCACGGCATCACGATTCCACAACAGCGCCTGCAGTTGCGGGAACTCGGCCGGAACAATCATTGAAGCTGGGTGAGCACTCATAGCGCTCTGAAGATAGTGCAAAACACCTTGGGAATCAAAGGCGTGAAGTATTGTGAGGACTGGCCTACGCCGGCAACGCCTCCGAAAACTCCACCGCCCTGCCCTGTCCTGGCGTGACGATTTCGCCTTCCCACATGACGCGCGTACCGCGCACGATGGTGCCGACCGGCCAGCCGGTCACTTCCTTGCCGTCATAAGGCGTCCAGCCGGCTTTCGAGCCTGCTTGCGCGTTGGTGATGGTCTCGCGCCGCTTCATGTCGACTATGGTGAAGTCGGCGTCGTAGCCGGCGGCGATACGGCCCTTCCTGGCCATGCCGAAGATGCGCTGCGGGCCATGGCTGGACAGATCGACGAAGCGCTGCAGGGTCAAGCGGCCAGCGTTCACATGGTCGAGCATGATCGGCACCAGTGTCTGCACGCCGGTCATGCCCGAGGGCGAGGACGGGTACGGCTTTGCCTTCTCGGCCAGCGTGTGCGGCGCGTGATCGGAGCCGAGCACATCGACTATGCCTTGCGAGATGCCGTGCCAAACACCATCGCGATGACGCGCTGCCCGCACCGGCGGGTTCATCTGGATCAGCGTGCCGAGCCGGGCATAGTCGTCGGCCGTCAGCGTCAGGTGGTGCGGGGTCGCCTCGCAGGTGGCGACATCCTTGTGCTGCTCGAGGAACAGGATTTCCTCGGCGGTTGAGATGTGCAGGACATGGATGCGGGCGCGAGCACCGCGCGCGATCCGCACCAGCCGCTCGGTGCAGCGCAGGGCGGCGATCTCGTCGCGCCAGACCGGGTGCGATGACGGGTCGCCCTCGACGCGCTCACCCAGGCGTTCGCGCAACCTGAACTCGTCCTCCGAATGAAAGGCAGCACGACGGCGCGTGTTGCGCAGGATCGAGGCGACACCTTCGTCATCCTCGACCAGAAGATCCCCGGTGGACGAACCCATGAATACCTTTATGCCCGCCGCGCCAGGAAGCCGCTCAAGCTCGCCGACATCCCCGGCATTTTCGCGGGTGCCACCGACCCAGAACGCGAAATCGCAATGCATGCGGGCAGAGCCGCGCCGAACCTTGTCGGCAAGCGTCGCCTCGCTGGTGGTCAACGGGTTGGTGTTGGGCATCTCGAACACCGCGGTCACACCGCCGAGCACGGCCGCGCGTGATCCCGTCTCCAAATCTTCCTTGTGCTCCAGTCCCGGCTCGCGGAAATGGACCTGGCTGTCGACGACCCCCGGCAGGATGTGCAGGCCGGCGCAATCGATCGTTTCGCCCGCGGAGGCCTGACGCAGATCGCCGATGGTAGCGATGCGCCCATCCCTGATGCCGATATCGCGTTGTCCCTCACCGTCATGGTTGACCACCGTGCCGCCTGTCAGGATGAGGTCGTAGGTGTTGGCCATGTCGATCGATCTCTTGCGGGGGGAGTGTCAGCGGCTTACGTAATGGCCGACCGTTTTGCAAGATCAGGCTTTATCCGCTCCATGCCCTTTGCCCTGCTGAAAGACCGCGCGCTCATCTCCGTTTCCGGCCCCGATGCCGAGCACTTTCTGCAGAACATCCTGACCACCGATCTCGATACGCTTGGCATCGGCGAGGCAAAACCGGGCGCGCTTTTGACGCCGCAAGGCAAGATCCTGTTCGATTTCCTGATCTCGCGGGCCGGCGAGAGCGCTTTCCGGCTCGAATGCCGTGCCGACATCGCGGATGATTTCATTCGTCGGCTGACGCTCTACAAACTGCGGGCCAAGGTGGAGATTACCAAGCCGGAACAAAGGTTTGTCGAAGTCGCGTGGGAAAAGGAGTCAATCGCTTCAGAAAGTGATTCAGAATCCGTCGCCGACGCCCGCTTTGGCGATGGAGGCGTTACGCGTTCCTATGCTGGCGCCACGGAAGGTGGCGACGCCGCCGCGTGGCAGGCCTTTCGCATCGCCCGGGGCATCGCAGAAAGCAGTTCGGACTACGCTTTGAGCGACGCCTTTCCGCATGACGTGCTGCTCGACGAGATGGGCGGCGTCGGCTTCAAGAAAGGTTGCTACATCGGCCAGGAAGTCGTCTCGCGCATGCAGCATCGCGGAACGGCGAGGCGACGCGTTCTGATTGTCCAGGCAGCGCTGCCCCTGCCCGCCATGGGCACCGATCTCACCGTCGGGGGACGGACGGTCGGCACGCTCGGCTCCAGCTCGGGCACAGCAGGGCTTGCGATTGCCCGCATCGACAGGGTCAAGGCGGCACTGGACGCCGGCCAGCAAATCCTGGCCGGCGATGTACCGGTGACGCTCACCATCCCCGCCTGGGCCAAATTCAGCTTTCCGCAGGATGCCGTCAGCGCGGAGGACGCCTGATGGCGGCGGATCGCGCCGGCGCGCCGCCGCGCGCATGGCAGCGCATGCTGTCGGGCCGTCGGCTGGACCTGCTTGACCCCTCGCCGCTCGATATCGAGATTTCAGACATTGCCCATGGGCTTGCCCGCGTCGCTCGCTGGAACGGACAGACCAGCGGCGACCATGCCTTCTCGGTCGCCCAGCATTCGCTGCTGGTCGAAGCACTGTTCAACGAGCTAGTTCCCGCAGCTTCGGCCGACGACCGGCTGGCGGCGCTGCTGCACGACGCGCCCGAATATGTCATCGGCGACATGATCTCGCCGTTCAAATCGGTAATGGGCGGCAGCTACAAGGACTGCGAATTGCGTCTGCAACGTGCGATCCACTTGCGCTTCTCGCTTCCCCCAGAACCGGCCGCGACATTGCGCAAGGAGATCAAGCGCGCCGACCAGATCGCCGCCTATTTCGAGGCGACGCTGCTTGCCGGCTTTTCGACCGCGGAGGCAACGGAGTTCTTTGGCCGTCCGCGCGGTTTTTCCGCCGAGCGCTTCGACTTCACGCCACGCTCGGTAACCTGGGCTCAGAATGCGTTCCTGAAGCGGTTTTCGACGATCGAAACGTCACGGCATCCCGCTCAGGCGCCCGTGATAGGGTAGCAAACGCTAAATTAACCCGAAGCGGCAACAGTGCGGCGTTCGATCACGCACCGCAGGCGCGCCTCATGCCCGTCGTGGATGTCAAGCATGGTTCGCTGATCCCGAAACGGGTGGCCGAAGGCGTGGAGCGATCGCGCCACATGGAGCGCGAACTGCGCGCGCAGAACGAACGCTTTTCTGCTGCCGTCGAGAACATGTCGCATGGCCTGTGCATGTTCGACGCCGACGAGCGCATGATCATCTGCAACCGCAACTATGTCGACATCTTCCGGCTCGACGCCAGGGTGATGAAGCCTGGCATACGCTTTCTCGACATCCTGCGGCACAGCGTCGATATCGGCATAGCCTCGCAGAGCGCCGACGAGCTCTATGCCATCCGCAAGCCCTACATCGACGGCGCAAAAGCCTCGACCTATGAGGAAGTCCTGTCGGACGGCCGCATCATCATCATCTCGCACCGCCCGCTGGCCGTCGGCGGCTGGGTGTCGATCTACGAGGATGTGACCGAGCATCGCCGCGCCGAAGAGGAGTTGAAGGAGCAGCATCGTCTCTTCGATGCCGCGCTCGCCAACATGTCGCAAGGCCTTTTGATGTACAGTGCCGAAGGCCGCCTGATCGTGCGCAACCAGCGCTTCCTGGATCTGTGCAATGCCAGGGCCGCAGATTTCAAGCTTGGCATGACGCATCGCCAGATGCTCGAGAAACTCGTTCGCCTCCGCATTTTCGAGCCCATCGAAATCGATGCCGAAGTGGCGAGGACGAAGGCCTGTCTGCAAGCCGGCCAGCCGCGTTCGAGCTACCGCGAGCTCGTCGATGGCCGCACGCTCTTCGTCGCGCGCCGGCCGCTCTCGGGCGGCGGCTGGGTCGCGACCTTCGAGGATGTCACCGAACGCCGGCGGACCGAAGAGCGCATGATCCACCTTGCGCATCACGACACGCTGACTGGACTGCCCAACCGCTCCATGTTTCGCGAACGGCTCGACCTCGCGCTGGAGGACGAGGCGGCAACTCCGTTTACGGTCTTCTCACTCGATCTCGACCGCTTCAAGGCGGTCAATGACACCTGGGGACATCCCGCCGGCGACTGGCTGCTGAAAAGCGTGGCCGATAGGCTGCAGCGCTGCCTGCGCAACGAAACGGACGTCGTCGCCCGCTTCGGCGGCGACGAGTTCGTGATCATGCAGTTCAATTTCAAGGGCGTCGCCAATGCCGAGAAACTGGCGAAGCGCATCGTCGAGTCCATCGCAAAACCGTTTCGCGACAAGCGCCGCGAGATGCATGTCGGCATCAGCCTGGGTATCACCATCTTCCCCCACGACGGCAAGGACGCCGATACGCTGCTGAAGAATGCCGACACGGCACTTTATCGGGCCAAGCGCGAAGGGCGAAACCTCTATCGCTTCTTCGAGCCTGGAATGGATGCCATCGTGCAGGCCCGCCGGGCGCTTGAAGTTGACCTCGAGACGGCACTGCCGCGCCAGGAGTTCGAGCTGGAATTCCAGCCGATCATGAACATCGCTTCCGGCGAGATCATTGGCGCGGAAGCCTTGATGCGCTGGCACTCCCCGATGCGGGGCACCGTCGCGCCGGAAGATTTCATTCCCGCCGCGGAAGAAACAGGGCTGATCGTGCCGCTCGGCGAATGGGCCCTGAGAAAGGCATGCGCGGCGGCGGCGGCCTGGCCTTCCGGCCTGCGTGTCGCGGTCAACGCCTCGGCGGTGCAACTCGGAAGCGACGGCTTTGCCCGAGGCGTCATCTCGGCGCTGGCCTTCTCCGGCATTCCGGCCGGACGACTCGAGCTGGAAATTACCGAGACCGTGCTGATGGATGAAAGCCAGGCGGTGTTGAAGGCGCTGCGCCAGCTGCGCGAACTCGGCATCCGCATTGCACTGGACGATTTCGGCACCGGCTATTCCTCGCTCGGCTATCTCCGGCGTTTTCCGGTCGACAAGATCAAGATCGACCGTTCGTTCACCCGCGACATGCGTAACCGCGATACTGCGGCGATCGTGCGCACCATCATCGAGCTCGGTACCGAGCTTGGCATCGTCGTCACCGCCGAGGGCGTCGAAACCGAGGCGCAACTCGACACGCTGCGCGACCTTGGCTGCATCGAGGCGCAGGGCTATCTGATCGGCGCACCTTCAAAGGCGGCGGACATCCAGCGCCTGCTGACATCGCGTGCGCAACACAGCCGGGCCGGCTGAGGCCAGCCGTTCAACGCAAAGTCTCGATATATTTGCCGTGGAAGCTGACATAGCCCGGCTCCACGACCTTCAAATGGCGCTCGATCAGCGCGTGGAACTGCGGCAGTTGATGGAAGGGCACGCCCGGATAGGCGTGATGCTCGGCGTGAAAGGGCATATTCCAGGCAAGCTTGCGCACCGCCCAGTTGGTCAGCGTAGTCCTGGTGTTTTCCAGCATGTTGGCGACGAACGGACAGCGGCCGTGCTCGGCCAGCAGATAGAGCCTCAGGAAAGGCTGGCCGAGCAATGCGGGTATGATCCAGACATAGAGCAACACCGATGCCTTGAACCAGAGGGCCAATGCCAGCACCACGACATAGAAGGCGATCATGGCGCGCGCCTCGGTGCGGACCTTGGGCAAGCCCTTCGGCGGCACGTAGCTGTCATGGCAGCCGCCCGTCGCATTGCTGTAGAGCGTCTTGAAGTGGCCCCACCATACCGGCAGGCCCGAGACGTGCACAATGTACTGCCGCAAGGTTTCCGGTTTGGGGAAAGCCAGTTCAGGGTCGTTGTCCGGATCCTGGGTGAAGCGGTGATGGGCGAAGTGGAAATAGCGGAACCAGTCGGCCGGCAGCGCGATCGCCAGGCTGCACAGCCTCGCTACCGCATCGTTCAGCCACTGCGTTTCGAAAGCCGTGCGATGAACCGTCTCATGCAGGAGCGTGAACAGGAAGACGATCAATATGCCTTGCGGCAGCATCAGCAGCGGCCAGAACGGCACTCTGACCGCTATCAACACTCCCAGAAGCACGATCGCGCCGAAATGAAGAGCGAACTGTATGAGCCCCGGAGTATTCGATTTTCCCGTCAGCCGACCGCGCTCTTCGTTGGTCAGGGAGGCGATGATTTCGCGGTGATCCACGGGCTTGTTCCGGTCGATTGTGTTCATGCGACCAGGATAGCTCAACAAGAAACCTTTCTAAAAACGATGATTTCTGCAAGATAGATAAGCTGAGCTTTTCTTTCCGGATGCTGCCATGGTTGCCCTTCCATCGTTGCGCGGCCTTCAGGCCTTCGAGGCGGCGGCGCGCACCGGCAGCTTCGCAGCCGCGGCCGATGAACTCTCGGTTTCGGCGGCGGCCATAAGCCAGCTCATCCGCACGGTCGAGGATCAGATCGGTCGCAAGCTGTTCCATCGGGTCAACCGCCGCGCCGTGCTGACGGAGGCCGGCGTGGAGATGCTGCCTCGATTGAGTATGGCTTTCCAGGAAATCGGCACCGTCTCGCGTGAAATGACCGGCGATGCGTTTCGGCCAAGGCTCGTGGTCTCCGTCCCGCCGTCGATGGCGATGGGTTGGCTTTCTCAGCGCCTCGCCGGCTTCGTGGAAAGCCATGGCGCCGTCGACATCTCCTTGCGGGGCGATGACGATCCCGTGCCATTCGACCATGAGCTGATCGACATCAGGCTCTCCTACGGCCCGCACTATCGCGAGCACCCGACCGAAGAGATCGCCCGGGATGCCGTCTACCCCGTCTGCGCGCCGGGGCTTGCAAGCGCGGCCGAGGCAGATGGCGGCCCACTCGCCGGGCTACCGCTGATCCATACCGATTGGGGGCCGACCGGTGCATCGTTTCCGTCCTGGCGCAACTGGTTCGAGGCAACCGGTGTCCAAGCTGGCCGGGCAATTCAGCGAGGCCTATCGGCCAACTCCTCGCGCGCGGCCCTCGATCTCGCCATTTCAGGGCTTGGGGTCGCGCTGGCGCAAGGGGTCTATTGCGCCGAGGCGGTGGAGAACGGCCGGCTGGTGCGGCCCACCGCGAGAGCCATAGCTTTGCGCCAACCCTATTGCCTGACCATTCCAGAACGGAGCGCAAGGCGCGATGTCGTGGCGGCCTTCCGGGACTGGCTGATCAAGGAATGCCGGCGCACGGTGGGCTCGCCCGCGTTGCGCTGATCCGACGACGGAGGGTCAGAGGTGTCCGCTGAGCGCGGCCACCATGTCCTTGTTGGTTGCCACGGGAATGATCTCGAACTCGACAAGGTCGGCCCATTCGATGACCCAGCGCTGCAGCAGAGTGACATCGTCGGCCTCGACCAGCAGGAAGCAACGGCTCATGTCGGCGGCGATCCAGCTATGGTGCACGACGAGTTCATCCGGTTTCAGCCGACCACGGTCGCGGAAGCGGCGGTAGATATCCTTGCGGTCGCAGCCGGTGAAATCCTCGATCACAACGAACAGCATCTTGTCCCCTCGATTGATTACCGTCCCGGCCGGTCCAGTCGCTCCAGGAACCATTGCGTCAGGCGGACCCAGAGTTCGTCCTTCTCGCCGGAATCCTCCCAGCCATGGTCGAGGTTCGGATTGTCGTTGACCTCGATGACGAAGACGCCGTCCTTGGTCTCCTTGAGGTCGACGCCATAGAGGCCGTCGCCGATGCAGCGCGCAGCCTTGACCGCGGTCTCGACGACATGGGCCGGCGTCTCCTTCAGCGTGAAGGTCTTGATGCCGCCCTGATCGGGCTTGCCATTAGCCTTGTGGTTGACGATCTGCCAGTGCTTCTTGGCCATCAGGTAGTGGACGGCAAACAGCGGCTGACCACCGAGCACGCCGACGCGCCAGTCATATTCGGTCGGGATGAATTTCTGCGCGATCAGGAGATCGGAATCCTCCAGCCATTCGGTCGCGAGCCGCTTCAGTTCCTCGAAGGTCTCGCATTTCTTGACACCGCGCGAAAACGAAGAATCCGGGATCTTCAGCACCAGCGGAAAGCCCAGTGTCTGCGCCGCGAGCTCAAGGTCCGACGTGCCGGCGATCATCACGGTCGGCGGCACAGGCACCTTGTTGTAGGCCATCAGCTCGTTGAGATAGACCTTGTTGGTGCAGCGGATCATCGACAGCGGGTCATCGATGACAGGCATGCCCTCCTGCTGGGCACGGCGCGCAAACCGATAGGTATGGTTGGAGATCGACGTGGTCTCGCGGATGAAGAGCGCGTCGTAATTGGCGAGCTTGGCGAGGTCCTTCTTGGTTATGGGCTCGATTTCGACCCCCATCTTTTCGGCGATCTTGGCCCAGTAGCGCAGCGACGAGATTTGCGAGGGCGGCAATTCCTCATGCGGGTCGACCAGCGTGGCGAAGGTGTAGCGCGCCGGCGTGCGGCCCTTGGTGTCGCGCCACTCGCGGTTGGTGTAGGTCTCCAGGCACTGGATGAAGTTCTTTTCTTCCTCTTCGGTCATCCGCGCCAGGGGATGGAATCCGATCTTTCGGATCGAGGCCCATTCGGCGCTGTCCTTGATGTGGACTTCGAGCGCCGGCGCCCTGAACCAGTCGAACAGCAGCTTGGCGAAACGGTCCCAGACCTTGGACGGGCCGATGCCGAAGAAGATGCAGACTTTGGCCGGGAAGGTACCGCCGAGATCCTTGCGGCATTTGTTGAGCGCCAGCTCCAGTTCCGGCAGCGCGTGCTCGTAGAGCTTGCGCTCCGAAAGGTCGATCATCGTCTCGACGGTCGGGATGACCTTGTGACCGCGCGAACTGGCCAGCAGCGAGGCATAGTAGCCGCGGCTCTGGTAGCCGTAATTGTTCGACAGGTTGATCACCTTCGGCCGCTGGCCGCGAAACAGCGAGGGGTGCGCGAGATAGTCGCGATTGGTGATGATCTTGTGCGGTGTCGCCACCTGGTCGAGATCGCTTTGCCGGCCGGTAAGAATGACCCAGGTCATTATCTCTTTCCCAAAGTGATGGCGGCACGCAGTCCGTCGCGGCCGAACTGCGCCATGTTCATGAAGATGCCGTAAGGCACGGGAATGTTGGCGGCATCAAGGATGGTTTCCTGCCTTTCATCCTCGACCCAAGGGTCGTGGATGAGAATATGGTCGCCGTCATCGCCAATGGCCAGCACCCAGTGCGGCACCTTCTTGCCGAACATCAGGAAGCCGCTGATCAGCACCAGCACCAGCTTGCCTTCCGATATGGCCGCGCGGATATCATCGATGGTGAAGGGGCGGTAATTCACCGGTATGCCGTAGGCTTCCGCGCGGCGGCGAAAATCGACCTGCGCCAGTTCCATCACCCGGCGCTTCTCCTCGCTGCGCACGGACTGCAGGAAGAGCGCGCCGTAGAAGGACACGAAAATCTCGGCGGCAAGCCCGCTCTCATGACCGGCGACCGCCAGGCCAAAGGGTTCGCAGCCACCCGGACCGGACATCATGAAGACGGTGGTTGCCTCACGCCAGAGGCGGATCTCCATCACCGGATCCGGCACGAAGGCGTGGTCGAAATTGGCCATGGCCATCATCAGGCAGCACGGGCCGCAGGTGAACTCGCAGGTCTGCTGATAGAACGGAACCCGGGTGGCGACCGGCAGGTCGCCACGCAAGGTCTTTTCATAGCGAAGCGCCGTCTCGCCGTCCGAATAGTAGCCCGGCTCCCGGCCGATCTTGCGGTAGCCGGCCTGTTCGTAGATGCGGATGGCACGGCCATTGTCCTCGCGCACTTCCAGGCGCAGCATCATGCGGCCATGCTCGAAGGCAGCCTCCTCCGCCGCCGACAGCAGCTGACGGCCGATGCCGAGCGCGCCGAAGAACGGGCCGACGGCTATGGAATAGAGCCGCGCCACCCCGCTGCCCTTGCGAAACAGCACGATCGCGTAGCCGGCGACCCGGCCGTCGATTTCGGCGACCAGCGCTTCGGCGGTCTCGCGCTCTATGAACAGGCGGAAGGAGCGGCGGGAAATGCGGTCGCTCGAAAAAACGGCTTTCTCGATGGCGGCGAGATCATCGACGTCAGACGCGCGGGCCGTGCGGATCTCGGCAGGCATGCGACTTGAGAAAACCTCGATTGGGTTGCGGAAACGGCCCGGTCAAAAGCGTCGCAAACACCGGCCGAAGCGCCAGCATTCATCAAGCGCTATCGCTCCTTGATTAGGGCCGAATTGTGACAGTTTCCGTGGCGGCAGGAAAGCCGGCATGCTTTGAACAGAAACCCCGTTTCGAAGCCGGCCAGCCACGAAAACTGGAACCGGCTCAGCTCTCGAGCCCCGCCAGAAGCTGGCCATAGGCGCTCTTGGCGACGACCGCCAGTTGTTCGCGCGGCAGGGAGCCGACCACGGCGCAGCCATAGCCCTTGTCCAGCCAGTAGACAGCCTGCGGGCCGTCCTGCGCCGAAGCGTAGGTGCCCTTGGCATTCTCGGTCGATTCCGCCGTCACGAACAGCGATATGCGTTCGCCCTTGTCGTCTTCGTAGAGCAGCATCGCGGCCTTGCTGTCTCCCGCCGGCAGCAACCGGCCGCCAATCAGTTGAAAACCGTTCGCGCTCAGATCCGGCGCCACCAGCTTCAGGCCGACGCGATTGGAGAGCCAGGTCTGCAAATGGTCCTTGTCGCTGGCCGGCACTTCCACCGCGTGGCGTTTTTCGGCGGCGTAGATGACATGGGCGGCGATCGCCTGCTCGGCCAGCCGGTCTTCCGCCGGATCCTCCTGGCCGATGCCGTCGATGCCGGCAAAATAGCCACCCAATCCGCCCGTGGCCAGGAGGACGGCAGCGGCGGCGGCAAGCCACCAGCGCGAGCGTGGCGCCGCGACTTTCACCGGCGCTTCGCCGAGCACCACCTTGCGCAAACGCGCCGGAACCGCCTCGTCCAGCACACCGGCAAAGGCCGCGCGCAACGCCTCCCGGTCGGCGGTGAAGCGGATGCTTCTCGCCTTCATATCGGGATTGGCGTCGAGCCAGGCATCGTAGGCGGCCCGCTCCTCGGCCGGCAGTTCGCCGTCGAGCGCCATGTGTATGTCACGTTCGGAAAAGTCGCGGCGGATCATTTCTCGACGATCCTTATCGCGCGGCGGCGCGCCGTGTCATCCAGCAATCCGCGCAGCTCTTCACGACCGCGCGCGATGCGCGACATCAGCGTGCCCGCGGGCACGCCGAGGATGTTGGCGGCCTCGGCATAGGAAAAGCCCTCGATGGCGACCATGACCAGTGCGGCGCGGCGATCGGGGCTGATCGCCTGCAAAGCGTCGATGATCTCGCGCGAGGCGATGCCGTCAAGCTGCTCGGCCGGCTGCGCGACCGTCTCGCCAGCCTCCAGCGGCAGCATCGCCGCTTCACCGCGGCGATTCACCTTGCGCATCTGGTCGATGAACAAATGATGCATGATCGTAAACAGCCACCTCCTGGGGCTTTCTCCCGTCTGCCAGTTGTCGAGCCGCAGCAGGGCGCGCTCGAGACAATCCTGGACGAGGTCGTCGGCGGCATCGCGGTCGCGCAGCAGCGAGCGCGCGTAGCGGCGCAGACGCGGTATTTCGCCAAGGATTGCTGCCTTCTTTTCGTCCATGACCGCTGGTTTCGAGGTCGCCCTTGTTAATCCCGATTGAACGCGCCTTCCCGGCGCGGCGCAAGCGGCCAGCGCGAAGCGGTCCGCCGCCCCGGTCACCCAAGCAATGAGATAACGCCGGCAGCGGCCGGTTTATTCCCGACCTTCCTGCGTCCGCCAGCGCAAACGTGCAATAAAGACCAACCTCGCAGCCGAGGCGTCAAAGAAATCTCCACCGCAGATCCAAAGAGTCTCATCGCTTCAGGCTGGGCGGAGGGACGATTATGGCAGTTGCATGTGCTGCTTATGCCTTTCTATTTCGGCAAACAGCCATTCTCGGAGCTGGCGTACGCCGGGCTTGTTCGCACTTCCCTGCCTCTGCCTGAGGTAATAACCGGCGGCCATCCCGTGGCGGATGGGAAAGGGCGCGACCAGCAGTCCCTGATTGAGCAAATCCTCGGACATGATCGTGTCGGCGAGAGCCACGCCTCCGCCATTCACCGCTTCGCGAATTACGAGCGTAGGATCATGGAAAAGCGTTCCGCCCTTGAGATCGAGGTCACAAATGCCTTCCTGAGCGAGCCATTGCTCCCACCAGATCGTAGTGTTCTCGTGGAGCAGGCGGTGTCTCGCCAGGTCGGCGGGTACGCGAAGCGGGATTTCGCCACGATGCAATGACGGCGAGCAAACAGGGGTGATACTCAGCGACAGCAGAGGCTTCGTCAAAGGATCGGTGGCATCCTCGAATGCAAAGACTATGCATAGGTCTGCTTTTGGATCCTCGTTGGCCGAATGGATCGACACCTCAAACTCGAAGTCGGCGTTAAGCTTGCGAAACTTTGGCAAGCGGTCGGCGAGCCAGAGGTTCATGAAGGTCGGTTCGCATGAAAGCGTAATGTGCCTGCTCTTTCGGGGCCGGGCCAAGCTATGGACACTGGCTTCCTCGGTGGCATCTTCGATCATCCGGAAGGCTTCAGTCAGACGGCGGGCGTAGTAGGCGCCGCGCGTGGTCAGCGTCACCTGGCGAAAACCGCGATTGAAGAGCTTCGCGCCAAGCGCATCCTCGAGCGATCGGATGTGATGGCTTACGGCCGAGCGTGTAAGCTTCATTTCGATGGCCGCATCTTTCAAGCTCCCCAGCCGGGCAGCGGCCTCAAATACGCGAGCTGCGTTGAGAGAAGGAAGCGTCATCAGCCAGCATGACCAGTCGGTTGAATTTTTGTCAACTTAAGGTGCGAATTTGCTGTTTGTCCGATGCAAGCGCGCGTGGCATCTGCAAACAAAAAATAGGGAGCGGCCTTATATGAAGCGTCTCGTACTATTGATGCTCGCTGCGTTCAGTGCAGCGGTGTCCTGCCCTGCCCGGGCTGAAGATCCCGTCGTGAATATCGACTTCTGGTATGATTATCTGCCGCAGCAGAACATCGACCAGTTCGCCAAGGACACTGGGATTAAGGTCGTTTACGACAGCTTCAATTCAGTTGAGATGCTGACAACCAAGATTCTGACTGGTGGAAGCGGCTACGATATCGTGATGCCAGGCGCTTCGATGATAAGCCAGTTCGCTCAGATCGGCGCCCTGCAGAAACTCGACAAGAACAAGTTGCCCAATGCAGGTTCTCTCGATCCGGTGTTGATGAAATTCCTGGCTACTCAAGACCCAGCTAATGAGTATGCCGTTCCCTATGCCTATGGCGCGACCGGATTGCTTTACAACAAGAGCAAGATCGAGCAGCGGCTTGAGCAGGCCCCGACCGACAGTTGGGATCTGCTTTTCAAACCGGAGTTCGCATCGAAGCTGAGTGACTGCGGCATCGGCATCATCGACGCGCCCGATCAGATCATGGGGATCGCGCTGCACTATCTTGGCTTCAACCCCTATACCAAGAGCGAAGACGAAATCCGTAAGGCCGACGCCCTGTTGAAGGCCATCCGCCCATACATCCGTCATTTCAAGACCGAGTCGCTTCAGAACGAGATGGCTTCAGGCGATCTGTGCCTTGCCGTGACCTGGACCGGAACCGCGGTCGCGGCACAGAATGCAGCTCAACAGAACGGGACCGGTGCGCAGCTTGGGTTCTCGATCCCAAAGGAGGGAAGCGACATTTTCTTTGACGTGATGGCCATCCCTGCTGATGCGCCACATCCCGAGAACGCCCTCGCCTTCATCAACTTCCTGATTTCAGCGAATGCGGCAGCGACCTTCACCAATAACCTGCTCTATCCCAATGCGGTGCTGACTGCGCGCCCCCTGGTCGACAGGAAGATCACGGATAATCCGAATGTCTACATCCCCGAAGATGTATTAAAGCGCCTCTATCCGGACCAGCAGCGGGATCCGAAATCCATGAGAACGGTCGTTCGCGCCTGGACGAGTTTCACAACAGGCCAAGATTGAGGCGGAAATCACGAATCAGGTCACTTCGGATTTCTCCCTCGCAGCCCGTGTCAGCAGCCGCTGGTAGAACAGGCCGATGCCGATCAGCACTGCACCGAGGCCGATGAAGGACAGCGCCCGCAGCACCCCTTCCAGCTCCGACATGTCGAAGAGGAAGACCTTCAGCACGGCAACCGCGATCAGCACCGCCGAGGCGATGCGCAGCACCTGTGACTTCAGCCAGACGCCGGCCGTGAGCAGCGCCACGCCGATGACCAGCCAGAGCGCCGAATAGGTGTAGGTCTCCAACTGGCCGAGGCCGCTCCACAGGCCTATGAACTCGCCCTTGAACAGACGCCTGACCGACAGCGTGGCGTAGGCGAAGGCGAGCAATGCGGCGACCAGCGCCAGCATCGCCGAATACCATTGCGGCCGCTTGCCTCTCGCATAGAGCGCGAGCCCGCCAGCGGCGATTGCCGGCAGCAGATAAGCCAGGAAGAGCAGGTTGAAGACCGGAATGCGACCGGTCGATTCGTCGGTGAACAGAGGGTTCAGCACCAGGAAATGCTGGATGGCGACGAAAGCGACGGACACCACACCGGCGGCCATAGAGCCGTAGCGCAGCACCGAGCTTGGCGAGCGCCGGTCGATCGCAACCAGGATGGCGCCGGCGCCAATGGCGATCAGCGTGTAGATCGCCTGCTCGGCGAGCGTCGGCGCATCGCTGTTGATGACGCCGCCATGCATGGCGTGACGCACCAGCATGGCAATGGTGAGCAGCGCAAAGAGCGCCGTCGCCGCTTCCATGGCGAGGCGCGGCCGGCCATCGGTGGTGCGCGCCAGTTGCCATGCGGCCAGGCCGAAGGCGAGCGCCGGGATGCCGTAGCCGAGCAGCAGCCAGTTGAACACGGGCGTCGTCGATAGGAACTCGGCGCCGACGATCGTCGGGTCAAAGGCAACGCGGCCAAGAACGGCGATGACGGCGCCGACCGAAATCCAGCCGAGGGCCGGATAGGAGCGCCAGCGCGTCGCCAGCGCCGGCACGATCGCCGCGGCACCGAGCGTAATGGTGGTCCAGCCGGAATCGAAGGCCATATGCAGCATCAGGAGACCGGCGACAGCGGCGCCCGCCAGGGCAAACGATACCGCCAGGCCGCCCTTGTGCAGCGGTTCTTCGGCTCGCGCTATCCACTCGCCGCCGGCGGCAAAGACCACCACCATCAGGGCCGCGGCCGAGGCATAGGCAAAGTCGCGGTCGAGATTGCCGTAGGTGAGCCATAGCGCCAGCAAGATGACCAGCGGGGCGATGACGCCCCATGCGGCCCAGCAGGCAGCCCGAATCTGCGCCGAGGCAGCGAAACGGCGCGCGGCCCACAGGCCGGCGCCGATGAAAACCAACCCCAGGCCGATGCCGATCCGCAGCGTGAAGGCATTCCCCGCCGCCACCGGCAAGCCATCAAAACCCAGATTGCCCCGGGTGAAATCGGAGCCGATGGTGGTGGGCGGAATGATGCCGAGATGGATCATCACGGTGACCAACCCGGCGGCGTGCAGCAGCGGCAGCGCGCGCGGCCGATAGAGCGCGGTGGCGACAAGCGCGACGATGACCAGGGCGCCCGGCAAGGCATCGCCGGCCGCGACAAAGGTCGAGTCGACGGACAGGCCAAGTGCTGAAAACGCGACGAAAACGGCCGGCACGATCGACGGCCAGTCGAAGCCGCTTTTCGCGGGCTCCGCCCCGCCACGGCTGGCCAGCCAGACAAAGGCCAGCACGGCCAGCGTCACGGCGTCGATGAACAGGATGACGGCCAGCTTGGCGGCAAGCGCGTCCGACATATAGAGGATGGTCCACACACCGGTGCCGAAGAAGGCCGCCGCCATCAGCGCCTTCCAGTCGCGCATGCGGGCGATGACGCCGGTGGCGGCGAGCACGATGGCGAGATAGCCGAACAGCGCCCAGACATTCGGTGCGGTCGAGGCGACCAGCGCCGGCGTTGCCATGGCGCCGACGAGGCCGATGCCGGCAAGCGCCTGGCCGTGGACAAGGGCGGCGGCGATCGTCGCGATGCCAATGGCGCCGAGCAGCGTGAAGGCAACCGTCGGCCCAATGAAGCCGTAAATGCCGTGCGCGGCATAGACCGTTCCGAAGAGTATGAAGGCGCCGGCCGCGGTCAGGATCGCCGGGATATAGGCGCCGGCCACCCCTTGCACGGGCACCTTGAACCCGGTGCGGCGGATGAACTCGCCGGCCGCGACCAGCGCGATGCCGAGCAACCCGGCCATGGCGAGCCGCACTTCCGGTCCGAAGATGCCGGCCTCGATCGTATATCGAACGAGGAACAGGCCGCCCAGGGCCAGTGCGATGCCGCCGACCCAGACCGCCCAGCGTGTGCCGAGCGCTGTCTCGATGTCCGGCTTGCCGGCTGCCTTCGCGGCCAGCTTCTCGGGTGCCTCTGCCCTGGGCGCTGCCTCGGCCTTGGTCCATGGACCAGGGGCGACTTCATCAGTGGGGGCTTCCGCTTCCGCGACCGCCTTTATGGGAAGCACCTCGGCAGCCGCTGGAGGGGCAATATCGGCCGAGCCCGCAACCATCGGGGCCGCTTCCGCCGCTTTGTCCTCGGCCGCCACCTGTTCGGTGGCCTTGGCCACCGGCGGTACGGCGCCTGAGAGCACGAGACTGCGAAGCGCGCCCAGTTCGCGCTCGATCAGCCCGATGCGGCTCTGCTGACGCGAAATGATGACGAACAAGGCGATGATGGCGACGAGGCCGATCAAGCTTTCAAACATGGCGGTTCCCCCAAACCAGGCCAGTTTTCACTGACAATCAAATGTGGCCGGCAAACGACCGAAGGAATCTCCAAACAGGCTGACGGGCCGCCGAGACTCAACGTGCCGCGAGATTGGCGGCCGGAAAGATCGAGCATGTCTCGGTGCCGAACGCCAGCAGTTTGCCACCGGCGTCCTTGAGCGTAGCCTCCGATACAGCCAGCGTGCGACCCTTATGGATAACCTTGCCCTCGCAGACGACCTCGCCGGTCCGAGGTGTGATCGGCCGCGTCAGGTTGACCTTGAACTCCGCTGTCGTATAGGCCTCCCCCTTCTTGAGCAGCGTCTGCACGGCGCAACCGAGTGCTGAATCGAGAAGCGTCGCCGCCCAGCCGCCATGCACGCTGCCCAGTGGATTGAGGTGACGCTCGCCCGGCATGCCGCGAAAGACGGCGCGTCCCTCCGACACTTCGGCGAGGGCGAAATTCAGCTGAAATGAAATCGGCGGCGCCGGATACTTACCATCGATGATGCGCTGCAGAAGTTCGAGGCCGGTGTGTTCCAGGATGTCGGCGTGCGGAATGGTGCCTAGGCCGAGTGGCGAGACCCGGCCCGGATAGAGTTCGACTTCGCTCATGCGGCGTTCTCCCCCGCGATCGCCTGGCGCGCCGTGCGATGCCGGCGCAGCGCCGCGAGGAACCCGGCGCGAGCGTCAGGCTGTTCGATGCCGCGCGGCTCATAGACGTGACGCGTGAAGAAAAAACCGGTCAGGCGGAAGGCATCCTCGACCGCCGCGGGATCCGCGCGCAGGCCGGAGCCGCGCTGGAGGAAGGCCGGCAGCGCCAGCATCTTGTCATGCCATGGCGCACCGGCTTCGCGGGAAACCGCACGCCCCGACTTCGGCGAGACATAGGCGAGGTCCTGCCTTGCGCCGGTAGCCGCGCATTGGCTGAGATCGAGACCGAAGCCGAGCTCGTCAAGGATCAGAAGTTCGAAACGCGCCACCAATTCACCGGCGGCATCGGCGTCGTCGAGATGCGCGATCATCACTGAAAGCGCCTCGTAGAGGCCGCCATGGGCGTCGCGCTCGGGCAGCAGCCGCAGATGCGCCGCCATCGTCTGAAGCCCGTAGACGGCAACGGCGCTCTCCATTAGCCGGGCGGCATTCATCTCGACCGCCTCGGCCTGGAAGGTGCCGAGATGTTCATCCAGACGCGCCCGCCACGACAGCTCGACGCGGTTGCCGGGCTGGAGAACGGGCTGCTGCTTGCGCGAACGGCCGCCGCGGACGAGGCCGAGATGGCGGCCATGCGTACGCGTCATCACCTCGAGGATGGCGCTGGTTTCGCCATGCTTGCGGGTGCCGAGAATGATTCCCTCGTCGCGCCATTCCATGCCTGAGCTTTTCACCGATCGGGCGGCGAAATCAAGGTGTGGCCTGGCGCCAGGGCCGATACTGGTGACAACCGATACTGGCGACACCACGCAAAAAACCCGCCCGCAGCGATGCTGCGGGCGGGTTGGAGGTCAGTCGATCGATTAGAAATTGCGCTGGAAGCGAACCATGCCGCCAATGCCATCCTTCTTGTCGGCCTTGGTGAAGTTGCCGTAGAGGGAGGGGTTGCCGTAATTGCCGTAGTGATCCCAGTCGACTTCGGTCGTGATCGTGTAGCCCGGGACGATGGTGTAGGCGACGTTCGCCGCAAGAGCGATGTTCTTGTCGTCATCAGCCGAAGCCTGGACGTTGAACGAGGTCTTGGCGTTGAACTTGTAGGTGCCGCCGCCCCAGACAGCCCAGTTCCCGCCCCACGGCTTGTACTGGCTGCGGCCCTTTGCGTTAAAGGCGATGGTCGGGTCGGTCAGATTGTTGTCGGTGCCATAGCCGCCCATGATGAACAGCGACAGCTCCTTGGTGACGTTGACGTCCAGGCGAACCTTGCCGGCGACTTCCTCGTAGTTGCTGTCGTAAGCGACGACGCCGGTGATCGCACCCCAGTCGCCCTTGTACTTCAGACCGCCGACGACATGCGGAACATAGCTGTCGATCGTGTAGGTGCCAGTGCCTTGTTCGAGCGAGACCACGCCCGAGAAGCCGTTGCCGGCGTCGAAGTAGTAGCTGATCAGGTTGGTGTCCTTGACGCCGTACGGGATGATGGTGTCCTGGAGAACGTTGCCGGCATAGCCGACGAACTGGTCGTACACCGTTTCGTCCTTACCGACGCGCAGACCACCGAGCTGGATCCAGGCGAAGTTCAAGCTGGCGGCCTTGTTGACCGTCTGCCAGTCGTTGGCACCGGAATTGGTCGAGCTTTGATTGGTGTAGTCGCCCGACTTGTTGCCGTACTGGAAGCGGGTTTCGGTGTAGGTCTTCAACGTGCCGAGTTCGGTTTCCTGGCCGGTATAGGTCCGCAGCGCGAAACGCATGTTCTTGTAGTAGGTGTCGTGCCTATCGCTATTGCCGTTTATGTGATCGGGAACGTTGTTGACGCCGTCCAGCGTGCCGGAATCGCCGACGCCGATGTCATAGCGGAGATAGCCGCCGATGCGCAGGCAGGTCTCGGTGCCCGGGATGTAGAAATAGCCGGCGCCGTAGACGTCGCAAATCTTGACGTATTCGGCCGGTTCCGGCTCGGCGACGACGACAGCGTCCGCGGCGCGAGCGCCGGACACCGCGATCAATGCCGCGGCTGAGCCGAGAAGGAGGCTCTTGATGTTCATTTTCTGACCTCTCCAGTCAAGTTAATAAAATGGCTTCTGATTTGTGGTCGGCGGATATGGGTTCCCGCCTCACCCCCACAACGAAAAAGGCTCGCACCGCGTCCCCTTTTCGCGGCGAACATACCCATCGATCTCCGCCCTTCAATGACAATTCCACAAATATGCCCGATTCAGAACACAGATTAAATGCGTGTTGCACAAATAACACTAGATTTCCTAACAAATGGCACAAATGGAACATCGTCACAAAAGTGTAATAATTGAAGATAATTTCCCAACTAAATTCAATTTTCTCGAATTTAACTTATGTTA
>NZ_JAFKIC010000203.1 GCF_017306585.1 Mesorhizobium sp.
CCGATGACACTGCCAGGAGATCTCGGCGCCTTCCTCGCGCTGGTCAAGGGCTCGCTGATAGCCACGGACGATCCGGCTGGCGCCCTTGCGTTGCTGGACGAGGCCAGGCTGCTCAGCCCGGGCACGCTGGTCGAGGAGGCCGCGCTCCGGCGTTCGGTCGGCATCGCGGTGACGCAAGGCGACGCGGCGCGTTTCGCCCTTGCCTCCACGCAGTATGTCGAGCGCTATCTCTATTCGCCCTATGCCAGCCAGTTCGCCGATTCCTTCGTCTCCGGCGTGATCGCGCTGCATATGTCGATCAGCCAGGACAAGCTCGCCGACATCACCTCGATGATGGATCCTGAGCGCGAGAAGGTGATCTACCTGCGCATCGCGCGGCGTGCCGCGATCGACGGGCTTGGCGAACTGTCGGCCTTCGCTTCGGCACGTGCCGAACAGGGTCGCGACGGCAACACCAACCAGAGCGATCCCCGCGCCCTGCTCTATTCCAGCCTGTCCACGGTGACCTCGGACACCATCGAGGACGTGCGCACCAAGCTTGGCAAGATCGACCGCAGCAAGCTTTCGGATGGCGACCGCGCCCTGCTCGACGCCGCCCAGGCCGTTGCCGGCGAAGTGGTCGCGCCACCCGCTTCTCTTCCAGCCGCAAATCAGGCAGCGGCCGACCCGACCACTGAAAATCCGCAAGCCGCGACGGCGTCTCCACCCGCATCCGGGGACAGCGCCGCTCAGGCGGCCGACGCCTCCGGCTTGCCGCCCGTCGAGGGTGCGGTCGCCGAACAGCCCGCAGTTGCGCCGTCCGGCAACACGGCGCCAGCCGCTCCGGACACATCGGCCCCCGCGCCTTCGGCCGATGCGGCGACAGTCGTCCCGGCTTCGGCCTCGGCGTCGGCGGCCCCCGTCGGTCCAGATACGGCCGACCCGACCGATGCCGCAATGATGAAAACCCGTCGACAGCTCGACCTGATCGACCAGATGCTAGGAGCCGCCCCGAAATGACACCCAGCCTCGGCCCGGCCCTGTCAGGATTTGCCGCCGCGCGCACGACGGCGGATCATCCGGGCGCATCCGGAAAAAAGGATGACGCCGGCTTTGGAAAGATGGTGCATACCGGTGCGGGCGCGCACCCGGAAAAGCAGCCGGCCGCAGAGGGCGGATCGCGCGATCCGCGCTGGAGCAAGCTTGCTACCGAACTGGCGGCGCAGGCCGGCGCGGACAAACCGGTGCCGGCCGACGAGGCAAAGACGCTTTCCAAGGGATTGCCGGTCGCGAAGTCTTCCAAGGACGGCAAGGACGCCGGCGCGGACAAGGAAGCTGAAACGTCGGCGGCCGACAGCGACACTTCACCGCTCCAGGACCAGTTGCCGTTGCTGACGGTCCTGCACGAGTTGCGCAATTTCTCGACGTCGGCCAACTCGGCTGACGCTGGCGATGCCGGGCAGAAGCCGGCATTGGAGGGGCAGGTCCTACCCAAGGCCTATCAAGCAAAATCCGCGGACGGCCAAGACCACCTCGAACCGATGTCGAAGCCCGAGCGTGTGTCTCTGACCGATGGATCGCTGACGAAGCTCGACGGCCAGGCCGCGCGCAACGCCGCGGCCGGCGCGCCGCAGCGCGACAATGCGATCGCGGCCGGCCCGCTGCCCGAGACGGCCCCAGCGGACGTTCCGGGCGTCGATCCGAAACAGGCCGCCCAGCAGCCGAAATCCATCGCCGATGTACAGTCCACCTTGCGGTCTGAACCCGGAAAACAGCAGTCGGTGGCGGCACGTATCGACGTGGTCTCCGAGCGCAGCTTCCCTGCCCCGCCGCAGGCACCGATCAGCCAGGCCGCCCTCAACGTGATCGGCGCCATATCGGCCGATGGCGGTCCGTCCCACGCCTTTTCGACACCCTCCTCGACCGCTCAGTTGGGCGGCCCTGTTGCCGTTCCGACACATGTCTTGAAGATAGAACTTCATCCGGCTGAACTCGGCATGGTCACCGCCAATCTCCGCCTCTCGGGAGAACAACTGTCGATTGAGCTGAAGCCCGAAACACACGACGCCTACCGCCGGCTTTCGAGCGACAGCGAAGCAATCGTGAAGTCTCTGCGCGGACTGGGTTTCGACGTCGATAAGGTCTCCATCATGCAACCGTCAGTCGCCGTTCCGGCTACAACCCGGGCGGATGGAACGGCTTCCATGACGGCGACGCCCGGCCGCGACCAGTCATCCTTCCAGCCTGGAAATTCCGGCGGCGGCAGCGGCGGGACGGGCAGCCAGCAGTCCGGTCAGCAGCCAGCAAGGGGTAGTCACGATGACGCGCAGGATTACGGCCGCGCCGCTTCGCCTTCTCGCGAGCGTGCTGGCGGCGGCATGTTTATCTAGCCTGGCCACGGGTGCCGTCGCCGCCACCAACCCTTGCGAGCCCGAGATCCTGCGTGCCGCCGACCGCTACGGCGTGCCCGCCGGCATTCTCTATGCCGTTGGTCTGACGGAGACCGGAAAGAAAGGGAGCCTTCAGCCTAACGCCTTGAATATAGAAGGAAAAGCGGTCTTCCCGAGAAGCCGCGCGGAAGCGCTTGCCACCTTCGAGAGCGCCAGGCGGGAAGGCAAGACACTGATTGATCTCGGCTGCATGCAGATCAATCACCGCTACCATGCCTCGCATTTCCGCAGCGTCGAGGACATGCTCGACCCCAGGCAGAATGTCGACTACGCCGCACGCTTCCTGGCCAGTCTGCATGCCCGTCATGAGACCTGGTCCATGGCTGTCGCCCGCTACCATGCCGGTCCCGACAACGACCCTGCGCAGAAGGTCTATGTCTGCCGGGTAATCGCCAACATGGTTGCCACCGGCTTTGGCAAATGGACCACCAACGCCCGCTCTTTCTGCAACCCATAAGCGTATTTTCGGCCTCCAATACGCCGCAGGCACTGCTTTTAAGCTCCGTTTTTGACTTGGCCAAGACTTGCCACTCCAAGCATATCTGGCTGCACGCTAATGCAACCGGTGCGATTCCAGACTCCCAAGAAACTAGTTACAAGAAATGATGGTGTTCAGGATTCCCGCCAGCGGTTACGCCTTTCCCCACGGGGCAGATGTGCTGATTCGGAAGGTGGGGCCGATGATTGTTATCGTTGACGAGCGGGAGCTCGTAACAGAGGGATACAACTCACTTTTCGACCGCGAAGGCGTTGCCTGCGCGGGCTTCGCGCCGAGTGAATTCGGCGAGTGGGTGAACTCGGCCGCAGACACGGATCTGCGTTCGGTACGGGCCTTCCTGATCGGCGATTGCCGCGAAGGCGCGATCTCGCCGCGCCAGATCCGCGACCGCACCGGAGCGCCCGTCATTGCGCTCAGCGAGCAGCACTCCCTGGAGAACACGCTGCGGTTGTTCGAGAGCGGCGTCGACGACGTCATCCGCAAGCCGGTGCATATCCGCGAGATCCTCGCCCGCATCACCGCCATCCGCCGCCGGGCCAACGAGGACGTCGCCTACACCGAGATCGGCGCCATGCGCATCTTCATGGACGGGCGCGATCCCGAGATCGACGGACAGCCGCTGCCCTTGCCGCGCCGCGAGCGCCGCATCCTCGAATACCTAGCCAGCAACCGCGGCCGCCGCGTCACCAAGACCCAGGTGTTCAACGCCATCTACGGCATCTTCGACGAAGAGGTCGAGGAGAACGTGGTGGAGAGCCACATCAGCAAACTGCGCAAGAAGCTGCGCGAGAAGCTGGGCACCGACCCGATCGATTCCAAGCGCTTCCTCGGCTACCGGCTCGTGTTCTGATGTCGCGCCGCGCCAGCCTCGCGCAAGACAGGACGCGTAGCCTCGCTGCCAGTGGCATGGATATTGCGGAGACATCTCGATGAGCCTCTATGGAATGATGCGGACCGGCGTTTCCGGCATGAACGCCCAGGCAAACCGCCTGTCGACGACAGCCGACAACATCGCCAACTCCGACACCACCGGTTACAAACGCTCCTCGGCCGAGTTCTCGACGCTGATCATGCCGTCCACCGGCGGCGCCTATAATTCCGGCGGCGTCACCACGACGATCCGGCAGGCGGTCAGCGATCCGGGCGTGCTGCAATACACCACCTCGGTGTCCGACCTCGCCGTCAGCGGCGATGGCTTCTTTGTCGTCCAGGATCCCAGCGGCACACCGTTCCTGACGCGCGCCGGCGCCTTCGTTCCGGATGCGCAGGGCAGGCTGGTCAACGCCGCCGGTTTCCAGCTGATGGCCTACAGCTACGCCAACGGCGTGCCCGCGGCGACGGTCAACGGCTTCGAAGGCCTGGTGCCGGTCGTCATCTCCGACCAGGGATTGACCGCAACGCCGAGCACCGCGGGCTTGTTCAGTGGCAATCTGCCGGCGGGCGCGACACCGGTCGCCACCGCCAACCTGCCCGGCGCCAACGCCGCCACCGCGCAGTACACCCAGAAATCGTCGATGGTCACCTATGACAATCTCGGCAACAAAAAGCTGCTCGACGTCTACTTCACCAACACCGGCGCCGGCACCTGGCAGGTCGCGGTCTTCGATCAGTCGAAGGCGACGCCGGGCACATCGTTCCCCTACACAGGCGGCGCGCTCGGCACGGCCAATCTGACTTTCGACGCCACCACCGGCAAGCTCACCGGCGCGACCACCGACGTAACGTTCACAGTACCGGGCGGCGCCAGCCTCGATCTCGACCTGTCGAAGTTGACCCAGCTCGGGACCGGCTATACGGTTTCCGACGCCCAGGTCAACGGCAACGCGCCAAGCACGATCGACAAGGTCCAGATCGGCAAGGACGGCATCATCTACGCCCAGTACAAGGATGGTTCCACCAAGGCGCTCTACAAGATCCCGCTGGCCGACGTGCAGAGCCCCGACTAGCTTCAGGCACTCCCCGGCAACGTCTACTCGCAGGGCACCGACTCCGGTGCGATCCGCGTCGGATTCGCCAACGAGGGCAAGCTTGGCTCGATCATCTCCGGCGCGCTCGAAAATTCCAATGTCGATATCGCCGAGGAATTGACCGACATGATCGCGGCGCAGCGCAGCTACACCGCCAACTCGAAAGTCTTCCAGACCGGTTCCGATCTGATGGACGTCCTTGTCAACCTGAAGAGATAAACCGGGCGCCGCCCGTGAAAGACCAGCATGTCGCTATCCTCCGCATTGAGTATCGCCCAATCGGCGCTTATGGCCACCTCGCGGCAGACCAGCGTGGTAACGCGCAACGTCTCCGATGCTTCCAATGCGGATTACACGCGCCGCATCGCCCTCGTCACCAGCACGTCGCCCGGTGCACGATCGGTTGATATCCAACGCGTAACCAACGACCTGCTGTTCAGGCAGAACCTCAGCGCTCTGTCCGCCTATAGCGGCCAGAGCGCGCTCTACAGCGGAATGGATCAGCTCGACGTTTCGGTGAACGGCGTCGACAATGCCTCCTCCCCCTCGACCGCGATCGGCAACCTGCAGCAGGCGCTGCAGCTGTACGCCACCTCGCCCTCCAACCAGAACCTTGGCTCCAGCGTCATCGACGCCGCCAAGCAAGTGGTGCGTTCGCTGAACGAAGGCTCCAAGGCCATCCAGGCTTTCCGCACACAGGCCGACGGTCAGATCGACACGGCGGTGAAGGACCTCAACTCGCTGCTCAGCCAGTTCCAGGACGCCAACCAGGCAGTGATGTCGGGAACGCGTTCCGGCACCGATGTTTCCGACGCACTCGACCAGCGCGACGCACTGCTGAAGAAGATCGCGAACTATGTTCCGAAATACACCTTCACCCGTGGCGACAACGACATGGTCATCACCACGGGTGATGGCACGACGCTGTTCGAAACCATTCCGCGCACGGTGAGCTTTGCCCCGTCCTCGGGCTATGCCGCGGGTGCGGCCGGCAACGCCGTCTATATCGACAATGTACCGGTCTCAGCCGGGACCGGCGGCAACACCACCGCCAGCGGCACGATTGCCGGTCTGCTGCAACTGCGCGACGACGTCGCCTCGACCATGCAGAGCCAACTGGACGAGACCGCTCGCGGCCTGATCACCGCCTTTGCCGAAACCGCGCCGTCGATGCCGAACGCCACCGGCTTGTTCACCTGGTCTGGCGCGCCGGCCGTGCCGGCCGCCGGCACGCTGGTCAATGGCCTTGCCGCATCGATCAGCATCAACGCGGCGATGGATCCGTCCGCCGGCGGCAACCCGACCTTGCTGCGCGACGGCGGCGCCAACGGCGCGGCCTATGTCGCCAACACCAGCGGCGGCGCCTCCTATTCGAGCCTTCTCGTTGCCTATGGCGACCGGCTCGACAAGCCTATGACCTTCGACCCCGCCGCCGGCATTTCGGCAACGTCGAGCGTCGCCGACTATGCCGCCAACTCGATCGGCTGGCTGCAGAGCGTACGCCAGCAGGCCTCGACAGCCTCCGACGCCAAGGAAGCGCTGGCCCAGCGCAGCGCCAGTGCCTTGTCGAACGCAACCGGCGTGAATGTCGACCAGGAAATGTCGCTGATGCTCGATCTCGAGCACACCTATCAGGCCTCGGCCCGGATGATGAAGACCATCGACGACATGATGTCGGCGCTGTTGAACGCGGTGGGATAAAGCCATGACTTCAGTCTCTTCTGCGGCCATTTCCAACGCCATGCGCTATCAGCAGATGCGCATGCAGGCGGACCTCGTCAAAGCCACGAAGGAATCCTCCACCGGCAAGGTCGCCGATGTCGGCCTGGCGCTTGGCGGGCGAACCGCCCAATCCGTCACCTTCTCGCGCGACCTCGACCGCCTCAACGTCATCGTCGATTCAAACGGGCTGGTCGCGGCCCGGCTCTCGTCGACCCAGACCTCTCTCGGCCAGCTCTCCAGCGTCGCGCAGACCTTCCTGTCGAGCCTGACATCGGCGACGTCGGGCGATTCGTCCCAGAGCCTCACCCAATCCGCCGGCACCAACACGGCGCAGCAGCTCGCCTCGATCCTGAACACGTCGGTCAATGGCGAGTACCTGTTTGCCGGCACCAACACCGACGTCAAGCCGATCAACGACTTCACCGCCCCCGGCTCGCCGGCCAAGGCGGCCTTCGACGCTTCCTTCGTCGCCAAATTCGGCTTCACGCCCAGCGACCCGGCCGCAGCCAACATCACAGCCGCCCAGATGGACGACTTCATCACCAACGACGTCGCGCCGCAGTTCCTAGGCGCGGGCTGGCAGACCAACATGTCGAATGCCACGGACCAGCAGATCGTCAGCCGCATCGCGCTCAACGAAACCACCGACACCTCGACCGGCGCCAACAGCGTCGGCATCAGGAAACTCGCCATGGCCGCGGCTCTGGTCTCCAGCCTGATGACCAGCAACATCAGCCAGGCGGCGAAAGACACCATCGTCAACCGCTCCCAGACCCTGGTCGGCGAAGCGCTGAGCGGCATCGCCCAGGTCCAGTCGCAGACCGGCATCGTGCAGAAGCGCGTATCCGACGCCAGCGACCGCATGAAAACGCAGGTCGACCTTTTCGAACGCCATATCCTCGATCTCGAGGCGGTCGATCCGGCCGAAGCCGCGACCCGCGTCGCCAATCTGACGCAGCAGATCGAGAACTCCTTCGCGTTGACGGCGCGCCTGCAGCAGCTCAGCCTGTTGAATTACCTGAAGTGAAGCACTCTGAACCGGAACGGTAGAGCCGACGATGTATCAATTCTCCTACGCCGATATCCAGAGCACCTCCGTCTCCGACGCGAAAGAGCGCGAACGGGATCTGCTGACCCGCTCGATCGACATGCTGTCGGCGGCGGCTGCGATCGGCCCCGATTCGATGGAGGCGGTGGAAGCGCTGCATTTCACCAACCGCGTCTGGACCGCCTTCGTCGAGGATCTCAGCTCCAGCGAAAACGCGCTCCCCAAGGAATTGCGCGCCAATCTGATTTCCATCGGCCTGTGGCTGCTGCGCGAGGCGGAGGACATCCGTCAGGGCCGCACCAACAATTTCGAAGGGCTGATCGAGGTTTCCCAGATCATCCGCGACGGCATTCAATGACCAACACGCTGAAGATCTCGTTGAAGCCCAACGAGAAGATCTACATCAACGGTGCCGTTATCCGCGTCGACCGCAAGGTCACCGTCGAACTGATGAACGACGTGCAGTTCCTGCTCGAGAGCCATGTGATCCAGGCCGAGGACGCCTCGACGCCGCTGCGGCAGCTCTACTTCATCGTGCAGGTCATGCTGATAAATCCCGCCGGTGCCGGCGAGGCGCGCGAGATGTTCCGCCGCTCGCTGCCGCTGCTTATCGCGAATTTCGAGGATGCCGGGATCGGCAGCGCCCTGAAGCAGATCGACCGCATGGTCGGCGAAGACCATATCTACGAGGCCCTGAAAGCGATCCGTTCGCTCTATCCTCTCGAACGCCGCGCGCTTGGCGGCAATGATGACATTCCGGGCGCCGCGCGCCCGCTGGCCGTGGGAGCACGATACTGATGACCGTGGACATGACGACGACGATACCGGTTGGCGCCAATTCAACCACCACCTCGACCTCGAAAACGGCGGTCGACTACCAGTCCTTCCTGAAGCTTCTGATCGCCGAGATGAAGAACCAGGATCCGACCAAGCCGATGGATTCGACGCAGTACGTCGCCCAGCTCGCGACCTTCTCGCAGGTCGAGCAATCGGTGCAGACCAACACCAAGCTCGGCCAGATCATGCAGTCGTCGGCGCTGTCGCAGGCGGATGCCCTCATCGGCCGCAACATCACCTCGGCCGACGGCAAGACCTCCGGCACGGTGGCTTCGGTGACGCTTGGCAGCAACGGACTGATCGCCGTGCTGCAGGATGGCACCACCGTCCCCGTCGGTTCAGGCGTGTCGATCAAGCCGGCAAGCTAGGCCAGCTTCCAGCATGAACGAGGCCGACGCGCTAGACATCGTCCAGTACGCGGTGTGGACGGTGCTGACCGCTTCCGCGCCCGTCGTGCTGGTCGCCATGGCGGTGGGCATCGGCATCGCCCTCATTCAGGCGCTGACACAGGTCCAGGAAATCACCTTGACCTTCGTGCCGAAGATCGTCGCCATCATGCTGGTGGTGGCGCTTACCGGTCCGTTCATCGGCGGCCAGATATCGGCCTTCACCAACGTCATCTTCGAGCGCATCCAGAACGGGTTCTGAGCCCTCGCCCCAAGCTGCGGCGGCTTGCGCCGGACTTATCCCGGGACAGCGGTCCGCTTGCGGTCGGCAGCGTTCCGGCTAGATTGCCGTCTGGGCCACTTCCGGCCGGGCAATCATTCATCTCAATGGCTTCTCGCAGACCCCAGGACCAGCCCAGACCGACCGGCGGCCCATGTGCGGCATAGCCGGCGTCTGGCGCAAGCGTAACCCGATCGGCGGCGGTGATCTCGCCGATATCGGCCGCATGACGCAGGCATTGGCGCATCGCGGCCCCGACGACCATGCCGGCTGGAACGACAGCCGCCTTGCGCTGGGTCACCGGCGGCTCTCGATCATCGATCTTTCGGCCCAGGCGCGCGAGCCCATGCTCACGGCCTGCGGCCAGGGCGTCCTGGTCTACAATGGCGAGGTCTACAACTACCGTTCATTGCGCGCGACCCTGGAGGCCGAAGGCCGGCGGTTCCGCACGGTCTCGGATGCCGAGGTGGTTCTCGAAGCCCTGCATCATTGGGGGCCGGACAAGGCCGTTCCGCTGTTCGACGGCATGTTTTCCCTCGCCTATTTCGACATGCGCACCGTCACGCTCTGGCTGGCGCGCGACCGTCTCGGCATCAAGCCGATGTCGGTGGCGCAGACATCGGAGCGCATCCTGTTCGCCTCCGAGGACAAGGCGATCCTCGCCTGCGACGACGTCGCGCGCGCGGTCGATGCGCGCGAGATCACCTTGCGCCTGGCCTGGCAGAGCCGCGACTCCGGTTCCAGCCTGTTCCAGGGCATCGAGCGGCTGCCACCGGGCGGCCTGTGGAAGATCACCGGGAACGGCATCGAGAAGCGCTGTTTCTGGCACGTGCTCGATGCGCTCGACGCGAGCCGCATCGTCGACGACACAGCCACCGACGCAGAACAGATGGCGACCCTGGAAGCGCTGATCCAGGACAGCGTCGGCCTTCACTGCATCGCCGACACCAGTCTCGCGTCGGCCTGCAGCGGCGGCGTCGATTCCGGCCTGGTGACGACGCTGGCGAAAAGGTTCAGGCCGGAGATGACGGCCTATGTCGTCGATCCGCGCCTCGGGCATAGCGAGGCCGCAGATGCCGAACGCACCGCACGCCATGCCGGTGTGCCGCTGCACAGGGTGCCGGTCGACAAGGACCGGTTCCTTGACCTGTGGCCAAAAACCATCTGGCATCTGGAAAGCGACGGCTGGCACGCCAGCCATGTCTGCCTGCTGGCGCTTGCCGAACAGTGCCGGGCCGACGGCATCAAGGTGCTTTTGACCGGCGAAGGCGCGGATGAGCTGTTTGGCGGCTACGACTGGCAGGAAGCCAGCATGCGGATGTGGCGGCCCTGGTCATGGCCGGGACGCCTGTTCCGGTCGAAGAGCCGGCTTGCCGGCAGATTCGAGCGCCAGCGCTATGCCCCTTTCCGGACATCGGTCGCGGGAGCCCATGGCTGGGACCGCAATGTCGTGCTGAGATCGCTGTCGCCGGAGCTGAACTTCCTGCAGACGAAGATCTTCGACAGGCTGGAGCCGGTGGCATCGCTCAGCGACCGCGCGTTCCTCGGCTGCTGCCTCCACGATATGTATGGCCACATGCAGGATCTGTTGAACAGGCATGACCGGCTGAGCATGGCGGCTTCGGTCGAACTCAGGGTGCCGTTCCTCGAAAACCGGCTGATCGAATTCGCCATCCACCTGCCAAGGCGGCACAAATACCGCCGTAAGCAGGGGAAATGGCTTTTGAAGCGCGTGGCGGAAAAACATATCCCGCCGCAGAACGTGAAGGCCATCAAGAACGGCTTCCAGGTATCGGCCAATTTCACAGCGGGCTCGGAAGGCCTGCTGCGCGGCGGCTTGCTGCGCGACGCCATGAAGTGGCCGGCAGCGTCCGTCGAGGACCTCGTCGGCCTGGCCAAGCGCGATCAGCCATCGCGGCTGCGGCTGGTGGGCATGGAGCTTTTCCTGCGCCTGCATGCCGGCGGCGAGAGCACCGCCAACCTCACCGAAGCGCTGCACGCCTCGGTCAGGGAGACGCGTTGAAGAGGCAGCCGGCGGCCAGCGGATGCGTGGCCCTCCGCTATCTCGCTGTTGGACCATGATCTTCTCCGCAAGACGTTCGCCCTTTGCGGCGCGCTGCCATAGTTTCGGCAAATGATGCGGTGAAACGCAGGGATCAGCACGTCCGTGGCAGGAACCACCCGATGATTGACGAAAAGCCGGAGGAAGGCGTCTCGGCGCTGGCGCCGTTCCGGCATGGCATCTTCCGCGCGGTCTGGGCCGCAAGCCTCGTTTCCAATTTCGGCGGCCTGATCCAGGGTGTCGGCGCCGCCTGGATGATGACCACGATCGCCACCTCGCCCTACCAGGTGGCGCTGGTCCAGGCCTCGACCACACTTCCCATCATGCTGTTCGCGCTGGTGGCAGGGGCCATCGCCGACAGTTTCGACCGGCGCAAGGTAATGCTGGTCGCCCAGACCTTCATGCTGGTCGTCTCGGTGCTGCTGACCGTGTTCACCTATTACAATCTGCTGACGCCCTGGACGCTGCTGGCCTTCACCTTCCTGATCGACAGCGGCACGGCGCTTAACAGTCCTTCCTGGCAGGCCTCGGTCGGCGACATGGTTCCGCGCAACAAGGTGCCGGCCGCCGTGGCGCTGAACTCCATGGGTTTCAACCTGACGCGCAGCGTTGGCCCGGCGATCGGCGGCATCATCGTCGCGGCGGCGGGCGCGGCGGCCGCCTTCGCGGCCAACGCGGTGAGCTATATCGGCCTCATCGTGGTCATGGCGCGCTGGAAGCCCAACATTCCGGCATCGACCTTGCCGCGCGAGTCGCTCGGCGCGGCCATGGGCGCCGGCCTGCGCTACGTCGCCATGTCACCCAACATCGGCAAGGTGCTGGTCCGCGGCGCTGCCTTCGGCTTCAGTGCCGGCGCGGTTCTGGCGCTCTTGCCGCTGGTGGCGCGCGACGTCGTCAAGGGCGATGCCCTGACCTATGGCATCATGCTCGGCTCGTTCGGCATCGGCGCCGTCGGCGGCGCGCTGATCAGCGTGCGGCTGCGGCAGTTGCTCTCGAGCGAAACGATGGTGCGCTGCGCCTTCGCCGGTTTCGCGCTTTGCGCCTTCAACGCCGCCATCAGCCATGAGGCCTGGCAGACCTCGCTCGGCCTGCTGGTTGGCGGCGCCTGCTGGGTGATCGCGCTGTCGCATTTCAACGTCACCGTGCAGATGGCGACGCCGCGCTGGGTGGTCGGCCGCGTGCTGTCGGTCTACCAGACGGCGACCTTCGGCGGCATCGCGCTCGGCAGCTGGATCTGGGGTGTCGTCGCCGACGCGCACGGCGCCGAGACGGCGCTGATCGCCGCCGCCATCGCCATGCTGGCGGGCGGCGCCATCGGCCTCGTGCTGCCGCTGCCGCAGCAACAGGTGCTGAACCTCGACCCGCTCAACCGCTTCAAGGAACCGCACCTGGCGCTCGACCTCAAGCCCCGCAGCGGCCCGATCGCCATCATGATCGAATACATCATCCGCCACGAGGACGAGGCGGAGTTCCTCGCCACCATGGCCGAGCGGGGCCGCATCCGCCGCCGCGACGGCGCCCGCAACTGGACGCTGGCCCGCGATCTAGAAAACCCGATGATCTGGATCGAGCACTACCACACGCCGACCTGGCTCGAATATGTCAGGCACAATGGCCGCATCACCCATGCCGACGCGATGGTCGGGGAACGCCTGCGCGCCCTGCACAGCGGCGAGGAGCCGCCGCGCGTGCGCCGCGTGATCGAACGCCCGACGACGGCAGGCACAGCACTGGTACCCGCAAAGGGGCCGATCGAGCATTAAGGCAGCCGCTTAAAGTAGATGCCGCGCGTCTATCCCTCGCCCGACAGATCCCTGCGCGCCTTTTCCAACTCCTCGGCATAGCGCCGCATCAGATGGCCCTCGGTCAGCAGGCCGAGCACGATGTGGTCGGCAAAGTCCTCGACCACGGCCAGTTCCTCGGCGCCGGCGCGCTGAAAGGTTTCGGCCGCGGCCTGAACGTTCATGCTCGGCACCAGCACGGCATTCTTGTACTGGGCGAGATCGCGCACCGGCACCTCGCCGTCGGACGGGTCGCTGTGCAGTTCGGCGACGATCAGAACGCCGACATATTCGTCGCCGGGAGCGACCGCGATGACGCGCTGGGCCGAACCGAGCGGGAACTCCTTGCGGAACGCGGCGAGCGTCGTCGAGGCATCGATGGTCTTGATGTCCTCGCGCATCATCGAGCCGACGGTAAGGCTGCGCATCCAGCCGACATCGTGGGCGCTGCGGATCGTCTCGCCGCGCAGGTGGAAGCGCCACGTCGAGAAGGAATAGCCGAAAGTTTCGCGCACAAGGATCGCCGACATGATCGAGGCCGCCAGCACCACGCCGGTCAGCGTCAGGTCGCGTGTCGACTCCAGCGCCAGGAAAGTCATCGTCAGCGGTCCGCCGACGACGCCGACGGCAAGCGATGTCATGCCGACGACGGCGGCGACCGAGGGATCGATGCCGGTCGCCGGCGAGACCAGCGCCATCACGCCCGCGAAAGCCTTGCCGAGCAGCGCGCCCAGAAACAGCGAAGCGAAGAACAGGCCGCCGCGAAAACCCGACCCCAGCGAGATCGCCGACGCCGCCAGCTTCAGGACGAAGACGCTCGCCACCACCGCCAGCCCGTAATTCATGGCGAATTCGCGGTGCAGCGCGCCGTGGCCGCTGGACAGGACCTGCGGCGTGATCAAACCGAGAAGACCCACCAGCACGCCACCGATGACGGGGCGCAGCGAGGTATCGACCGACAGCCGGTTGAAACCGCGTTCGATCAACGTCACCAGTTGCATGATGGCGATCGAAGCGGCGCCGCCAAGCAGGCCGAGCAGCAGGAACGGCACATATTGGCTGGGCGTCAGCGCCGGCAGGCCGGCGAGTTCGAGCGGGAACGGCACGCCGCCGAACATCTCGGCCGTCAGCGAGGCCGAGATCGCAGCCGTCATGACGGGCGCGACATTGGCGACGGAATAGATACCGATGACCAGCTCGAACCCATAGAAGGCACCGGTCAGCGGCGCGTCGAAGGCGGCCGCGATGGCGCCGGCGGCACCACAGCCGACCAGGATGCGGACATCGTTGCGGCGCAGCTTGAATATCCGCGCCAGCCGCGACGCCACGCCGGACCCGACCTGGGTATAGCCCGCCTCCAGTCCGACCGAAGCGCCGAAGCCGCTGGAGATCATCGTCTGGCAGACGATGATGAAGGTGTCGGTCAGCGACATGCGCCCGCCATAGAGCGCATTGGCCTCGATCGGGTCGACCGGCGTGCGGAACTTGCGGATTCTCAGCCAGATCACGCTCAGCCCGAGCAGGGCGCCGCCGATCGCCGGGATCAGGGCGTGCATCGGGTTGGCCAGCGAGAACATGCCGGACAGCCGGCCGCCGGGCTGGACGCCGAACAGGAGCCCGTGCAGATCCTGCACGATCTGGCTCATCGCGGTGACCAGTATGCCCGCCATGACGCCGACAATGCCGGCCAGGATGACAACCGCGATGCCGCGCGCCTCGAGCAGCGGTATCGACCGCAGGAGCACCGCGCGCAACCGGCGGGCGTAGACTTGCGGCTGGTTTCTGGGCGGTTGGTCTCTGGAAAGCACCGGGGCGGCTCGCCGATATCAAAGGGCACTGGCAGACCCGCCTGATACGCCCGGCGACACGGCATGACAACCACAATGCCGACATGAAAGGCAGCATTGTGGTCGCCAAGCTATTGATTTTCATCCTTCCAGGCCGAAGCAGGCGCCCTGGCGTCAGTCCGGTATCGTCAGCGGCCCGCAATCGTCGTCGGCGATGAAGGTCGCCAGGAGTTCAGCCGGCTCCGTGGCGCTAGCATTCTCGGCGAACAGATGCACCGCGCCCGGCGGCTCGAACCAGCTTTGGCCCTGTGTATAAGTGCCGGCGGGACTGCCGGCGAGTTGCGAGCGCAGCGTGCCTTTCAGCACGAAGGCGCTGACCGAGCCTGGATGCCGGTGGCGGGGCGTATAGCCGTTCGGAGGAAATGCGACGATCGCCGTGGTGATGGATTTGCCCGGCACGTTCGGCAGCTTCTCGCAGGAGACGGGTGTAATGACTGTCTTGGGCCTTGCGCCGGCGACGCCGTCCGCATCGGCGTTTTCCATCTGCATATGCGTTTCCATGTGGCCCGGCACAATGCCCGTCAGGCCCGGACCGGCCCATTTCGCCGCCAGCGCGAACAGGACGGCCACGGCGCTTATGGCGATGAGGGAATGGCCGGTGCGTAGGCGAAGCTGATTGCTGGTCATGTCGATATCTCCGAGCGAAGCTTAGGCTGGCAGCCGGAAGTCGGCGCGCCAGCCCAGTTCCTCGACCGCCTTTCGGGTCGAGACGGCCTGATTGGGTTCAGCGACATTGAAGATGCCGGCGTGACCACGGTCGAGCGCCAGCAGCGCGGCATGGCCGGCCGCATCGACATGCACCGGCGACCCGCCGGTGGGCGCCTCGGCGCCAGTGCCCGGTCCATAGAGCTGGCCGTAGCGCAGCACGATGCCGGCAAGCGGCGCGCTCAGCACGGCCTTTTCCAGCGCGATGACGCCGCCGACGCTGATGCCGCGATTCCCCTCGGCATCAGCGTCCAGGGGATCGCTTTCGCTGTAGGGCTGCGGGCCCGGCGCGTAGGCCCAGGCGATGCTCTGCGCGATCAGGCGACGGGCGCCCGCCGCCTTCGCCGCCTCGACGAGGTTGCTTGTGCCCTCGGCGCGGATGCGTGCATTGCGCACGATCGCCTCGCCCATCTTCGAGGGCTCGAGCCCGCTGGGCAGGTCGGTGAGCTGATGGATGACGATGTCGGGCTTTGCCGCCAGCACCGCTTGCGACAACGCGCCGGCGTCGAAGACGTCGACGATCACCGGCTCGACGCCGAGCGCGCGCAGCTCCTCCGCCTTCCCCGCCTGGCGCGTCATCCCGATCACTGCGTGTCCCGCATCAAGCAGTTGCGGCACCAGCCGCCGTCCGATCGCGCCAGAGGCGCCGGCCAGAAAAATCCGATAGGCCATGGTCATCATCCTCGCTCTGCAATAATATCAGGGTTCGAACAATATATAAGAGCTCTGATATTATGCGCAAGTCAAATCAGCACCCCGATATTCCGGCTCCGGGAACGGGCAAACGCGGCGAGGAAGGCTATCTCGGTTATCTCCTGCGCCAGGCCGCCGGCGCCTATCGACACCGGGTCGAGCGCTCGCTTGCCGATCTCGGCGTGACGCCGCCGCAATTCGCGACGCTGACCATGGTGGCTGCCTATCCCGGCCTCTCCAATGCCGACATCGCACGGCTCGCCATGCTGACGCCGCAGACGGTCAGCGTCATCGTCGCCAATCTGGAGCGGTCCGGTTCCCTCGTGCGAAAGCCGCATGCCATCCATGGCCGCATCCTGCAGCTCGAACTCAGCGAAAGCGGACAGGCTTTGCTGAAGACTTGCCGGGGCCGGGTGCACGCGATCGAGAAGGAACTGACCGAGGGCCTGTCGCCGGAGGAAGAGCGGACCGTCAGGCGCTGGCTGGTTTCCGTAGCGACAGCCGGCGGTGCGGACAAGGACTGACTGGCGGTCGCGGAGGGGCCAGCATCGGCCGCTTCAGGTCGGCATAGGCTCGCCTGCTTCGTAAAGCACGAGATTGCGCTCGCCTATGCCGAGTTCCGGCCAGCTTGAGCGCCAATCGGCGATGTGCGGGGAACGGAAATGCGCGTCGAGTGCTGACCTGTCTCGCCAGGCTTCGGCGACCCGGATCAGCCCGGCGTCGAGCACATCCTGCGCATAGGAATACTCCAGGCATCCATCCTCGGCACGGCTGGCCAGCACCATGCGCTCCATTGCCGGCCTTGCCTGTTCGAGCCGGTCGGGCGGCAGGCGGATGGTGCCGATGATGAGCAGCATGGTTCGTCTTTCTCGGTGGAATCGGACCGGCACTCTCCCACCCTCGCGCAAGCTTGGCCAGCTACCCTTGCCGTGCTGTCGCATGTTCGGCAGCCCATGGTTCGAGGATGAGAATGGCGATCAGCGAAAGCATCCAGCCCGGCGCGGTGGCCAAGAACGGCCGCGACATCTTCTTCGCGCTCGGCATCATCATCATCCTGGCCGTGCTGTTCCTGCCGATCCCGGCCTTCCTCATCGACATCGGCCTCGCCTTCTCGATCGCCCTTTCGGTGCTGATCCTGATGGTGGCGCTGTGGATCCAGCGGCCGCTTGATTTCTCATCCTTCCCGACCGTGCTGCTGATTGCCACCATGCTGCGGCTGTCGCTCAACATCGCCACCACGCGCATGATCCTGTCGCACGGCAATGAAGGCACACACGCCGCCGGCTATGTCATCGCCGGCTTCTCCAAGCTGGTGATGGCGAGCGACTTCGTCATCGGCCTCATCGTCTTCATGATCCTGATCGTGGTGAACTTCATCGTCATCACCAAGGGCGCCACCCGTATCGCCGAAGTCGGCGCCCGCTTCACTCTCGACGCCATCCCCGGCAAGCAGATGTCGATCGACGCCGACCTGTCCGCCGGCATGATCGACGACAAGACCGCGCAGTTGCGCCGCCGCGAACTGGAAGAGGAATCCTCCTTCTTCGGCTCCATGGACGGCGCCTCGAAATTCGTGCGCGGCGACGCCATCGCCGGCCTCATCATCACTGCCATCAACATCGTCGGCGGCATCGCCATCGGCTACCTCAGGCATAATATGGGCATGGGCGAGGCCGCCGACGTGTTCATCAAGCTGTCGGTCGGCGACGGCCTCGTCACCCAGATTCCGGCGCTGATCGTTTCGCTGGCCGCCGGCCTGCTGGTTTCCAAGGGCGGCACGCGCGGCTCGGCCAACCAGGCCGTATTCGGCCAGCTCGGCGCCCATCCGCGCGCCCTCTACGTGGCCGCGGCGCTACTGGTGCTGCTCGGCCTGATGCCCGGCCTGCCCTTCTTCCCGTTCTTCGCGCTGGCCGCCGGCATGGCCGGCCTCGGCTACATCATTCCGATGCGCCACAACCGGGCGCTCGCCGAAGCCGAGGCGCTGAAGAACCAGGAGAAGGTGAACAAGGCCGAGGAAGAGAAGAACTCGGTCAAGGCCTCGCTCGCCACGGCCGAGATCGAACTGCTGATCGGCAAGCAGCTTTCGACCCGTCTTCTGGTCTCGCATCAGGAACTGGTCTTCCGCATGGGCAAGATGCGCAAGAAATTCGCCCAGCAATACGGCTTCGTCGTGCCGGAGGTGCGTGTCGCCGACGACTTCGCCATCCCGCCGAAAAGCTACCAGATCAAGGTGCACGGCACCGTGGTTGCCGAATACCAGATGCGCGTCGGCGAGATCATGGTGCTGCTCGGCAGCCGCGACATACCCCAGATCCCGGGCGAGGAGATCCGCGAGCCGGCCTTCGGCATGCGCGCCTATTCCGTCATCGAGACCTTCGCCGAGGATCTGAAACGCGAGAACTTCACCTTCGCCGACAACATGTCGGTGCTGCTCACCCACCTTTCCGAAGTGATCCGCAACAACCTGCCGCAGCTTCTGTCCTACAAGGACATGAAGGCGCTGCTCGAAAGGCAGGACCAGGAATACCGCAAGCTCGCCGACGAGATCTGCACCTCGCACATCTCCTATCCCGGCCTGCAAGCGGTACTGAAGCTGCTGCTGGCCGAGCGCGTCTCGATCCGCAACCTGCATCTCATCATCGAGGCCATCGCCGAGATCGCGCCGCATGTGCGCCGCACCGAGCAGATCGTCGAGCATGTGCGCATCCGCATGGCGCAGCAGATCTGCGGCGACCTTTCGGAAGGCGGCGTGCTCAAGGTGCTGCGTCTCGGCAACCGCTGGGACCTTGCCTTCCACCAGAGCCTCAAGCGCGACGCCAAGGGCGAGGTGCGCGAGTTCGACATCGATCCGCGCCAGCTCGAGGAGTTCGGCCAGGACGCCACCAAGGCGATCAAGAAGCACCTGGAAGCCGGCGAGCGCTTCGTGCTTGTCACCGCGCCGGACGCCCGCCCCTATGTGCGCATGATCATCGAGCGGCTGTTCACCACGCTGCCGGTGCTCTCCCATGTCGAAATCGCCAAGGGCGTCGAGATCAAGGTGCTCGGGACCATATCGTGAGCGTTCTGTCGCAAGGCGTCGTCATCGCGGCGTTCCTCGCTTTCTGCCGCATCGGCGCCTGCTTCATGCTGATGCCGGGCCTGTCCAGCGCCCGCGTTCCGGCCCAGGTCCGGCTGTTCGTGGCGATCGCCGCCACCGGCGGCCTGCTCGCCTTCCTATGGGACAAGATCTTTCCCTATGTCGATCCGCGGCCGCAGATACTGGTGCCGATGATCATCTCGGAACTGCTGGTCGGCGGACTGATCGGCGCCATGACCAGGCTCTACATGGAAGCCTTGCGCTTCATGGGCTCGGCCATCGCCATGCTGATCGGCTATGGCGGCTCGGGCGGCCCGGCCATCGAGGAGCCCGAACCGCAGGCGGCCCTTGCCGCGATCATCTCGTTCTCCGCGCTGCTGATGCTGTTCGTCTTCGATTTCGACCATGAGATCGTGCGCGCGCTGGTCGCCTCCTACACGGTCGCGCCGGTCAACATCTTCTTCAACCCGCAGGCGGCGCTGGTCGACATTTCCGATACCGTGTCCGACACCTTCTTCCTCGTCATCCGCCTCGGCAGCCCGTTCGTCGCCTATGCCATCCTGGTCAATCTGACGATCGGCTTCGTCAACAAGCTGACCCCGCAGATTCCGATCTACTTCATCTCCCAGCCCTTCGTGATCGCTGGCGGCATGCTGATCTTCTACTTCGCCATAGGCACCATGCTGTCGCTGTTCGTCGACGGCTTCGTCGACCTGACGCTGGCGAGGTGACATGACAAGCCGCAAGGATCGTCTGCGCAAACTGGTCAAGGTGCAGGAACAGCTGAAGTCGCTGCACGAAACCCGTCACGCCGGCCACGTGGCGGCGGCCAACGCCGCCGAGACCGAGGCCCGGGAACTGATCGGCCATTTCGACCAGGACAATTCGCTCTCCGGCCTGTTTCCCGATCTCTACCACAAACGCATCGCCCAAGCCGTCGTGCGCCAGGAGAAGAGCCTGGAGGACGCCAGGCAGGAGGCCGGTCTCATCGCCGCCGCGACGGCGCGCACCAACATGGTCGAGCGCGCCTACAAGGACGCGCGCAACCGCGACGAACGCGAGCGCTCCGACCGCGAGCGGCTGGACCTGATCGCGCAGAAGCGGCAGGAATAAAGGCGGCGCGGCGGCGGACCCGGCAGCCATGTCTTTATTGTGCGGAGCTCCATGAAAGCAGCTTTGCGCGCAGGCGCCGGTGTTTTCTTCCGGCCGACCTCCAGACAGGCATCAACGCTGTCGCAAGCAGCAGCCTGAGCCACCTCAGGCCCCAGAGCGGCGAGGTGCGGATCGCGGCGCGCCACCAGCGGCGATAATCCGGAATATCGACAAGGCTGTCCCATGGCTTGCTGGCGCCGGAGAAATGCAACAGCCAGGGATCGCGGCGCTGCAATGCCGCGGCCTCCGCGTCGACATAGAGGCGGCGGGTCTCGCGCTCGAGCAGCCAGACCATGGTGTTCCAGCGCGGATCCAGGAGGGCAACGCGGCCTTGGAGCAGCAGATTTATGGCGTCCTGATCACGCCAGCGGAACCTGTACGGATGATCAAGCACGAGTTGGCCCGCCCGCGCGCCGAACCCTTCGCGGCGAAGCTTGGCAAGGTCGAGCAACAGCATCCCGGAGTTGACATAGGTGAAGTTGTCAGGGTCCCAGCCCAACGCGTCGCGGACATGGAGCAGATGGTCGGGACGGCCGGTGACCTCTTCCTCGGCCAGCGCCGCATGCAGGCCCAGATCCTGGACGGCGCCGGCGACCGCGCCACCGAGATCGGCGGAAAGCAATGGCCTTATGTCGGCTACCGCGAGAATATCAGCGTCGAGATAGAGAACACGATCCAGGTCTGGGAGAAGCTCACCGAGTTGCAGCCGCAGCAATGCCGCGGGCGTAACGTGATCCAAGGGCGCCATGTCACGGAACCGGTTCTCGACATGATGCACGAACAGACGATGCGGACCCATCCGCAACCTTTCCAGGCGCCGGGAGCGGCGGCTGGGCGGCTCATCATGGAATACGTGAAACGCCAGCGGCGGCCCGGGTGAGAGATGTGCCAGCACTGAAGCAATCGTCACGGCCGCCTGGCCGATATTTCCGCCGTCGACACAAAGGGCAATGCTGAGACAGGTGGTCATCCTTGATCCGCCCCATGTTCCTGATCGCCGCCGCCTTTACGCCCGCCGCGGATTCGGGGGCGGTCGGACAACGCTTCCTTTCGCTGGCGAACGCACCGACGAGTATGCCCGCATGTGATCTCTACTAGGCGATATCGGATTCGCCGCAAGCCCAATTGACCGTGGCCTCAATTTATTGCGCCGCTTGTGGAAATCCGAAGCTGCCTAAGATCAGTCAACAGACCAACGAGAAGCGGCCGCATCGCTGTCTGCGCGCCGTGCTCCAGGCAACCGGCCGATCCAATCCCCTCCCCCCGCAAGCCTGCCACAAGCTTGTTGAGGCATGGTCTGGCTAAGGAAAATCGGCAAAAGGCGGACTTTCTTGGCTATTTCTCCACCCAGCGACATCGTCATGGATGTCGCCCGAGCCGCTGAGCCGGCGGATATCGAGGCGGCCCGCGCGGCGCTGACCAAGCGTGCGGGCGGTGTCGCCGGCACATTCTCGGTCGACACCTCGGCCTCGGTCGAGGCCGGCTCGATTCTGTCGCGCGCCAGCGCCGACCATGCGGCATCGGCCGATCCGGCCAAGAAATTCAAGAAGTTCGAGGCGATGGTCTTGCAGACCTTCATCCAGAACATGCTGCCCAAGGACACCGAGGGTGTCTATGGCTCGGGTCTGGCCGGCGACATGTGGAAATCGCAGCTCGCCGAGCGCGTCGCCGATGTCATGGCCGATCGCGGCGGCATCGGCATCGCCAAGTCGCTGCTGGCCGACCACTATATGGACGGCAAGCGCAAGGTGCCGATCGGCCCGGTTTCGAATGGACCCGAGAAGACCGAGATCGACCAGCAGACCCGCCTGTCCACCTCGCTCGTCCAGGAATTACAGCGCAAGGCCGCCAGGTCGATGACCGGCGATGACATAACCATAAAAACAGACATTAAGATCTAGACTGGGAAACACCATGGCCGACACTCCCGACTCCAGCATCAACCTGCCGGCGCACAGCCCCGCATCGGAAGCTCCGATCGCCTTCGCGCGGCCCGGAAACCTGGCCGCCATCATCGGCCGTATCGAAGAAGTGGTCGAGGAAGAGACCGCCGGTATCCGCAACGACACCGCCTATGACCTCAAGGCATCGAACGCCCGCAAGAGCCGCTACCTCTACGAACTGACCCGCGCCATGCGGGGCGGCAGCGAGGTCGAGTTCCTTGAGCAGCATCGTGAGGGATTGACCCGGCTGCGCCAAAAGCTGGCGAAGAATGAGGCCGCTATCCTGGCGCATCTGAGCGCCGTCAACGAAGTCGCGAGCCTGCTGCGCAGCGCCATCCAGCGCGCCGAAACCGACGGCACCTATTCCGCCGGCGAGTTCGGCAGGATGAGAGGCTAAATGCCGGTCTCGGTCTCCGCATGATCAAGGTCATCGCCATCGCGGTCTGGATCTGCGCCGCCACGCTCGGCGCGGTGTTCTATTCATTCCAGGCGGCCGGCGAGCGCGGCGTCGGCGAGAAGCCGAAGCCGATGCTGGGCGGTCTGGACTACGTCAAGACCGACATCATCTCGGTGCCGCTGATCCGCGATTCCAGGATCGATGGCTATTTCCTGGCCAAGCTCGTCTATACCGTCGAGCCGGCTGAGATAAAGAAGCTGTCCATCCCGGCCGAGGCGCTTATCACGGACCAGGTCTACAGCTATCTCTACGCCCATCCGCAGATCGACTTCACCAAGAAGGAAACGATCGACCTCAATGCCTTCCGCGCCGCGATCCGCGACACGGTCAACACCCGCGTCGGCGCCACCCTGGTGCACGAAGTGCTGGTCGATCAGGTCAATTTCCTGAGCAAGGACGAGATCCGCGACAACTGGCTGCGCCGCAGGCAGGATGCCAGCACCCCGGCGGCCGAGGCGCCCAAGCCGGTCAGCGCGCATTGAGCGGCTGCCGGCCCTTTGACCGGCGCCCATGGCTTTGAGCGCCATCGGCGTCGGAACCAACGCCAGCAATTCGCGTTGACGTAAACGTCAATCCAAAGCTATATGCGGCAGCGATCATGATCGCCAAGAACTGCGGCGCGGGTTTCGGCAGGATCGATGCCCGTTGCGGGATACCATAACCAACAAGGAGAACAGCGTGAGCGTCCAGGAGATTGCCGAGAAGATCAAGTCGCGCGTGGCCAGCAGCGGCTTCGACCGTTCCGTGAAGTTCGATACCGGCGCGGACGGCGTCATCGTCATCGACGGCGCGACCGTCTCGAACACAGATGCCCCGACCGACTGCACCATCAAGCTCTCGCTCGACGATCTGGACTCGCTGATCGCGGGCGACCTCAACCCGACCATGGCCTTCATGACCGGCAAGATAAAGGTCGAAGGCGACATGACCGTCGCCATGGCGCTGAGCCAGTTGATCGGCTGAAGAACCGTACCTGCAAATGAAAACGCCGCCTTTTCGGGCGGCGTTTTCATTTGTGCAGTTGGGCTTCGCCCTCAAGCGGCCAGCGTCGGCGCCTTCAATCTGCGGCCGGCAGCCTTGATGGTGCCCGAAGCGCCGTCAAGCGCGCCCTCGACCAGTTCCAGCGCCAGCAGCCGGTGCCGCTCGTAGGGTCCGGGCATGGCAAGGGCTCCTGTCCTGGCGGCCGAGAAGCCGAAGCGCTCATAGTAGGGCGCATCGCCGACCAGCAGGATCGCCGCGTGGCCAAGGCGCGCGGCCTCGGCCACGGCATGGCGCATCAACGCCGAGCCGATGCCGGCGTTCTTGAGCGACGGATCGACGGCGAGCGGGCCAAGCAGCAGCGCCGCCGCACCGCCCTCGCCCAGTGTCACGTCCCACAGACGCACCGTGCCCGCAACCGCGCCCGAAGCATCGCGCGCGACGAAGGCCAGGCCTTCCGAAGGCCGGCGGCCGCGCCGCAGCTTTTCCGACGACTTGGTCTTGCGCTTCGGCCCCATGGCGCGATCGAGCAGGGCCTCCCGCGCCGCGACATCGGCGGCCGTTTCGGCGACCAGCACGAAGGCCGGCGCGTGGGCGATGATTTCAGCTGACATTTCCATTTCCGCAATCCTTCACGAGCGGAGATCTGTTCCACAAGCGAGCCCGGGTGGGCGACGATCGCCCACCTGGGATGATCTGAGCGGCTCTCAACGCATTTTCAGGCGAAGTTGTGTCCGGTTCGCCTTTCGAAAATGCGCTGAGAAAGCGCCGTCAGATCACGTAGGATCGGAGAGGCTCGAAGCCGTTGAACGCGACCGCCGAGTAGGTGGTCGTGTAGGCGCCGGTGCCTTCGATCAGCACCTCGTCGCCGATGGTCAGCGACAAGGGCAGCGGATAGGGCGTCTTCTCGTACATCCCGTCGGCCGAATCGCAGGTCGGGCCGGCGAGCACGCAAGGCGCGGTCTCCGAGCCGTCATGGCGGGTGACCAGCGGATAGCGGATCGCCTCGTCCATGGTCTCGGCCAGGCCGCCGAACTTGCCGATGTCGAGGAACACCCAGCGCACATTGTCGTTATCGGCCTTCTTCGAGATCAGCACGACTTCCGACTTGATGACGCCGGCATTGCCCACCATGCCGCGGCCCGGTTCGATGATCGTCTCGGGCAGCGCGTTGCCGAAATGCTTGCGCAGCGCCGAGAAGATCGCCTGGCCATAGGCCTGAGCCGCCGGCACGTCGCGGAGATAACGGGTCGGGAAGCCGCCGCCCATGTTGACCATCTTCAAGACGATGCCTTCCTCGGCCAGCGTCGCGAACACCTTCTTGGCGTCGGCGAGCGCACGGTCCCAGGCGGTCAGGTCGGTCTGCTGCGAGCCGACATGGAACGACACGCCATAGGCATCGAGGCCGAGCCCCTTGGCATGGCGCAGCACGTCGACGGCCATCGCGGGCACGCAGCCGAACTTGCGCGACAGCGGCCACTCGGCGCCCTCGCCATCGGTCAGCACGCGGCAGAAGACGCGCGCGCCGGGAGCGACGCGGGCGATCTTCTCGACTTCCTCGACGCAGTCGACCGCGAACAGCCGGATGCCGAGCTGGTAGGCGCGTGCGATGTCACGCTCCTTCTTGATGGTGTTGCCGAAGGAGATGCGGTCCGCCGGCGCACCGGCGTCCATCGCCATCTCGACTTCGGCAACGGAGGCGGTGTCGAAGGACGAGCCCATCGCAGCAAGGAGGCGCAGGATTTCCGGCGCCGGGTTTGCTTTCACCGCATAGTAGATCTTGGAATCGGGCAACGCCTTCTCGAAGGCGCGGAAATTGTCACGCACGACATCGAGGTCGACGACGAGGCAGGGGCCGGACGGACGTCGGGTGGCGAGGAAGTCGAGGATGCGCTGGGTAGCCATCGGGTTTCTCCATCACGCCTTTCGGCGCGCACAAGGGTGCGGACGCGGGCTGTCGGCCTCGCGAACACGCGGTCAAACAAAGGCGGGACGAAAATTCCATGGAACCAGCCGGTGGAGACCCCGGAACCATGAAACGCCGTCTCGCGGCGATGAACCTAGCCTTGCCCGGCTTCGGTTCGCTTTGTCTGCCTTGGCTTGGATTGGGAGAACCCCGTTCCGCA
>NZ_JAFKIC010000204.1 GCF_017306585.1 Mesorhizobium sp.
CGGAAACAGCCGATGAAACGGGCTCCGGCCAGCGCCAGGTCACCCATGGCGTCGAGCGTCTTGTGGCGCACGAATTCGTTGGGATAGCGCAGGCCGCCCATGTTGATGACGCGGTTGTCGTCGCCGATGACGAGCGAATTCTCCAGCGAGGAGCCCAGCGCATAACCGGCGGCCCACAGGCGCTCGACATCCTTCATGAAGCCGAAGGTGCGGGCGCGCGCGATGTCGCGACGGAAAATGTCGGCATTGATGTCGGAAGCAAAGAGCTGGCGCCCGATCGCCGGGCTTTCGAAATCGATCTCGACCTCGAACCGGGTGCCGTCATAGGGCCGGAACTCGGCCCATGAAGCGCCATTCTCGATGCGGACCGGCTTGACGACCCTGATGTAGCGCCGCTTGACGGCCAGCGTCTCGATGCCGGCCTGGTCGATGGCTTCCACGAAGGCCATGGCGCTGCCGTCGAGGATCGGAACCTCGTGGCCGTCGATCTCGATGACGACATTGTCGATGCCGAGGCCGAACAGGGCGGCCATGATGTGCTCGACCGTGGCGATGTGCTCGCCCGAGGGATCGCCAAGCATGGTGCAGAGGTCAGTCGCGCCGATCTCGGAAAACAGGGCGCGGAATTCACGGCCCTGGCCTTCGCCACCTTGCCCCTCGCGGTTGACAAGCTGGAACACGATGCCGGTATCGGCATCGGCAGGCAGGAAACTGATGGAAACTTCTTTGCCGCTGTGGACGCCGGTGCCGGTAAGCGACGCGCGCGTCTTCACTGTCGTCTGGTGGTCGTGCAAGACAATCCCCATAAGCCCGATATGCCTAGGTCCGCTTCTCCAACCCGAGGGCGCGGCTCTTGTGAAATCGGCAGGCAGGGCCACTTCCCCGAAATCCCGGCAGACCGACTATGGTAGGCAGCGAAGATAATGTCCCGGCGCGGAGACTCCAAATCACGGTTTCTTTCCCTGTGTAACCGCGAACTGGAACATGTACGGCATCGTAACTATTTGATTTTACACCACTTTAAACGTTAACAGGCAAGCAATCTCTTGCCTGCCTGTTAACAATTGTTACAGTCCGTTAGATGATCAGTTGGCCTGACGGCGCAGGAACGCCGGAATCTCCAACTGGTCGTCGTCCTGAGTCGACCTGACCTGCGGGGTCAGGCGGCCCTGATCATCGAGCTGGCCGCGGCGCGGCGCGTAGAGCTGGGCGTCCTGGCTGGCGAGACGGCGCACCTCAGGCGCTGCCTGGCGCAACTTGGGTTCGCGCGGCTGCGCCGGCTGCAGCCGGGCGGGCTTTTCTTCGCGGCGGGTCAGGCCATTGGTCAGGCGCTTCAGCAGGCCCATCGGTCCGCTGTTTTCGTGGTCGGCCGGGCGGCTCTTGGCATCCACCTCGGCCTTGACCACCGGCGGGAAGTCCTCGACGCGCGGCATGCGCTGCGGCGCCATCGCCACGGGCTGCTGGACCTCGCGCAGCATCTCACGCGGCTGCGGCGCCGGCTGCATCACCTGCTGGACCACGGGCTGAGGCATCGGCTGCGGCTGGGCCGGCGGCGCCTGGAAGATCTTGCTCTGCGGGCGGAAATCGTCCGCATGGGCAACCGGAGCCGGGCGTGCATGGGCCATGGCGGCGGCGTTCGCTTCGGCAAGCTGGATCGCCTCGGCGACCGGATCAACGGCGCGCGGCTCGTAAGCGGCCTGCTGGACAGGCGCCGGACGTGTCTCTACCGCGGCGACGGCCGGACGCGCGACCGGCTTCTGCTGCGGCGCGGCGGCACGGATCGAGATCGGCGCTGCGGCGATTTCGGCCGCCGACTTGTCGATACCGGTGGCGACCACCGAGACGCGGATGACGCCTTCCAGTTCCTCGTCAAAGGTCGCGCCCAGGATGATGTTGGCGTCCTGATCGACCTCCTCGCGGATGCGGGTCGCTGCCTCGTCGACTTCGAACAGGGTCAGGTCACGGCCGCCGGTGATCGAGATCAGCAGGCCCTTGGCGCCCTTCATCGAGGTCTCGTCGAGCAGCGGATTGGCGATCGCGGCCTCGGCGGCGGCCATCGCGCGGCCCTCGCCCGAAGCCTCGCCGGTGCCCATCATCGCCTTGCCCATTTCGCGCATGACCGAACGGACGTCCGCGAAGTCGAGGTTGATCAGGCCTTCCTTGACCATCAGGTCGGTGATGCAGGCGACGCCGGAATAGAGCACCTGGTCGGCCATGGCGAAGGCATCGGCGAAGGTGGTCTTGTCATTGGCCAGCCGGAACAGGTTCTGGTTGGGGATAACGATCAGGGTGTCGACGCACTTCTGCAGTTCCTCGATGCCCATGTCGGCCGTCTTCATGCGGCGCTGGCCTTCGAAGTGGAACGGCTTGGTGACGACGCCGACGGTGAGGATGCCCTTTTCGCGCGCCGCACGGGCAACGACCGGGGCCGCGCCGGTGCCGGTGCCGCCGCCCATGCCGGCGGTGACGAAGCACATATGGGTGTGGGTGAGATGATCCATGATCTCGTCGATGCACTCTTCCGCCGCCGCGCGCCCGACCTCCGGCTGCGATCCGGCGCCCAGCCCCTCGGTGACATGCGCGCCGAGCTGGATCAGCCGCTCGGCCTTCGACATGGTCAGCGCCTGCGCGTCGGTGTTGGCCACCACGAACTCGACACCGCGCAGGCCGGCGGTGATCATGTTGTTTACGGCATTGCCGCCGCCGCCGCCGACACCGAACACGGTGATGCGCGGCTTAAGCTCGGTGATGTCCGGCTTCTGCAGATTGATGGTCATTGTCTCCGTCCTTTGCCTTTCACGCCGCTTCGCCGCCGCGGCCGCCTATGGGGCTGTCCCCGTCAATTAGAAACTGTCTCTCAACCACTGACTCATGCGATGCAGTTTTCCACCCGTTCCGGTCATCCTGAGACCGGAAATGCCTTTCGCGGGATGGCTCTCGAAGCTCGCCATCTGCGGATAGATCAGAAGCCCGACGGCGGCCGAGAAGGCAGGCCCCTTCGCCGCTTCGGGCAGGCCCGCCACGCCGAGCGGGCGGCCGATTCGCACATTGCGTCCCAGAATGCGGCGCGCCGCCTCAGGCAGGCCGGCCAGCTGGCTGGCGCCGCCGGTGAGCACGACCCGCTTGCCGACAGCATTGCCGTAGCCGGACTTGTTCAGCCGGTCGCGCAACAGTTCGAGCGTTTCGTCGATGCGGGCGCGCACGATGCGCGTCATCACCGATCGCGGAATCTGCAGCGGCACGTCGCCATCGTCGCCGATCGGCTGGATCGAGACCAGGTCGCGGTCGTCGGCACTGCCCGGCAGCGCCGAGCCATGCATCACCTTCAGCCGCTCGGCGGCGTCGAGTGAGGTCGAAAGCCCCTTGGCCATGTCGAGCGTGACGTGGTTGCCACCGATGGCGATGGCGTCGCCATGGACGAACTTGCCTTCCGAGAACACCGAGATCGTCGTCGTGCCGCCGCCCATGTCGATGCAGGCGGCGCCCAGCTCCAGTTCGTCATCGACGAGTGCCGCCAGCCCGCTGGCGTAAGGCGTCGCCACCATGCGCTCGACCGACAGATGCGAGCGGTTGATGGAGAGTTCGAGGTTGCGCATGGGCGCCGCGTCGCCGGTCAGCACATGCATGTCGACGCCGAGCGCATCGCCCACCATGCCGCGCGGATCGCGCACGCCGCGTTCGGCATCGAGCGAAAAACCGACCGGCAGCGAATGGATCACCTCGCGCTCGGCCTTGAGCGCCTGCTTGGCGCCGGCGCCCAGCACGCGTTTGATGTCGGCCTCGTCGGCCTCATGGCCGCCAAGATTTATGGTCGCCGAGAAAGCCTCGCTCTTCAGCCGGCCCGCGGTCATGTTGACGATCAGCGAATCGACCGTCAGCCCCGCCATGCGCTCGGCGGCATCGACGGAAAGGCGGATGGCATGCTCGGCGCGGTCGAGATCGACGACGACACCCGACTTCACGCCCTGTGATTTCTGATGGCCGATGCCGATCACCTGGATGCGGTGCGAGCGGCCGCGCAGCAGCTTGCCGTCGTCGTTCGGCTTGAGCTTGGCCACCATGCAGCAGACCTTGTTCGAACCGACATCCAGCACCGTCAGGGTGCCGGACCGGCGCGACGAGGCATCGCCTGAACCGCCAAGCCAGCTCATATCTTCGTCTCCGGCTTGCGCTTGAGGGTTTTCGGTTTCTCGTTGAGGGCGGCCTCGCGCTGCGTCGCCGCTTCCGGCGTCAGCTGCACGACCAGCCGGTCGGAGAGGCGCATGTCCACGGCCGCGATGTCGCGCGATAGGAGCCCCTTGTCGTGATCCACCTTGACCAGTTCGGCGATCGCCTGATCCTCGCCATCCTCGGGGAGCTTGACGGTGACACCATTGTCCAGCTTCAGGTCCCAGCGCCGCTCGCCGATGCGGATATAGCCTTTGATACGGCTGGCGAGCTCCGGATACTTCTCGACCTTGGCGAGGAAATCCGGCGCCTTGGCCGGCGCGCCGGCGCCGATCAGCAGCGGCAGCAGCACCTGCTTGCCGCCCGAGAACGGCGCGATGATGGCGCCGTCCTTCTCGATGACGGAAAGGTCGCTGCCCTGCTGCCAGAGCGCGAAGGCCTCACGCTCCTCGACGCGCACTTCCAGCGTATGGGGATAGACCTTGCGCACCGCGGCGATCTCGATCCATGGCAGGCCGGCGATACGTTCGCGCGCGGCCTCCGCGTCGAAGCCGATCAGCGAGGTCCAGCCGTCGAGTTCGAGCCTGTCCAGGATATCGATCTCGGAGGTCTCGTGATTGCCGACTACCTTGACCTGATCGACCGCGAAGCCCGTGCGGGCAGTAATGCTCTGGATAATACCGTCGGCATGGCCGCCGACATAAGCGCCATAGGCGCCGCTCGAGGCGAGCAGCACCGTCGTCATGATCGCGAGGGAGAAGCGCGGCGCCTGAAACTCGCCATCGCCCAGGCGCGCCAGAATGCGCACCGGGCGGCGAAGCACGCGCGGCAGTACGAAATGGCTTGATGACAGGCCGAACAGCGACGGCCCGGCCGCGCCTCCCTTGCCCTGTCCCCATTTCAACGCAGACACGAAGCGTCCTCCACCATCCAACTCAACAGTTCACCAAACGAATGCCCGGCTTGGGCGGCGATTTCAGGCACCAGAGACGTCGGCGTCATGCCCGGCTGGGTGTTGACCTCGAGCCATACAACCTCGCCATTTTCGGAGTGACGATCATCGTAACGGAAGTCCGATCGGGAAACGCCCCGACAGCCGACAGCTTGGTGAGCCTTGAGCGCCAGTGTCTGTATTTTTTGGTAAATATTCGGTGAAACTTTTGCGGGGCATTCGTGTTTTGATCCGCCCGCCACATATTTTGAATCGTAATCGTAGAAGGAATGGCCGGTCGGGATGATCTCGCAGACGCCGAGCGCCACATCGCCCATCACGGCGCAGGTCAGTTCGCGCCCATGGATGTAGCGCTCGACCATGACGGTATCGCCGTATCTCCACTCGGATGACCCGACCACCTGGGGCGGGTGCGACTGCCCCTCCGACACGATCACGACACCGAAGCTCGATCCTTCACTGACCGGCTTGATCACGTAAGGCGGCTTCATCGGGTGTTTATTCTGGATGGCGAAGCGATTGGCGACCTTCGATTCGGCGACGGGAACGCCGACCGACTTGACGACCCTCTTCGCCTGCTCCTTGTTCATGGCGAGCGCCGAGGCCAGCACGCCGGAATGCGTATAGGGAATGCCAAGATATTCGAGGATGCCCTGGATGGTGCCGTCTTCGCCGAAAGGACCATGCAGAGCATTGAAGGCCACGTCAGGCCGAAGCTCGGCAAGCACGGAACCGACATCGCGATCGACATCGACGCGAGTGACCTGGTAACCTTCCTTCTCCAGCGCATCGGCGCACGCCTTTCCGGAAGACAGGGACACGGGCCGCTCGGACGAGAAACCTCCCAGCAGGACGGCCACATGCTTGCTTTTCATTCCCCGTCATCCCCTCTCATGGCGGACCAAGAACCAGTTTTCCGCAACATTGAGTCCGAGTCTCCCGGCAGGTTGCCCCCCAGACGGAAAACGCGGGTAACGCGTCGAACGACTCAAATCAGGAAACGCTTTAAGTGCAGAGAATCAGAGAGTTGATTCACTGGCAAGTGCTTATGATTCCGAGAGATTCACTTTGTGAGAAAATGGATGCGAAAACCGTGCGGCTGAGTCTTTGCAGCAACGGTTTTGAGCGTTCTGGGAACGCGTTGAAGTTCACCCATAACGTGAACTAGAGGAGTTGCCCGAGAAACTCCTGCACGGCGTGTCCTGCCCGGAAATTGCCGATGCGCTTGATCTCCCAGTGCAGGCGGATGCCCGAATGTTCGAGTACGCGCGCCCGCACCGTTTCGCCGAGATATTCTAGGTCGTAGCCGGTCGCGGTTCCGGTGTTGATCATGAAGTTGCAGTGCATGGGCGACATCTGCGCGCCGCCGATCATCAGGCCACGGCATCCCGCCTTGTCGATCTCTTTCCAGGCCGAGGTGCCTTCGGGATTCTTGAAGGTCGAGCCGCCGGTCTTCTCGCGGATCGGCTGCACGGTCTCGCGGTGGTTCTGCACCGCGTCCATCGCCGCCTTGATGGTGGCCTTGTCCTCGGCGAAGCCCTCGAAAACGGCCGAGGTGAAGATCAGGCCGGCCGGTGCCGCCGAATGGCGATAGGCATAGCCCATCTCGGCATTGCTCAGCGTAACGGCATTGCCCTTGCGGTCGAGCGCGCGCACCTCGACGACGCGTTCGCGCGTCTCAACGCCATTGGCGCCGGCATTCATCCGCAAGGCGCCGCCGATGGCGCCTGGAATGCCGTGATAGAAATGGAAGCCGCCAATGCCGGCCTCCAGCGCCAGGGCCGCCACGCGCTTGTCGGGCGTTGCCGCTCCGGCCTTGATCCGGATCGGCGAAACCGCCTGGGCCTCGCCGAAACCCTTGGCCGAAAGCCTGACGACAAAGCCCGGAATGCCGCCATCCCGGACCAGCAGGTTCGAGCCGACGCCGACAATCGTCAGCGGGACGTCTTCGGGAACCGCCCGCAGGAACGCGGCGAGGTCCTCCTCGTCGGCCGGTTGGAACAGCGCCTCGGCAAGGCCGCCGGCCCGGAACCAGGTGATCTTGTCCATCTCGGCATTGGGCGTGATGCGCCCGCGCAGGCCGGCAAGCCGGTCGCCAAGTCTGTCGATCAGGGCCTGGCCGTGCATCATGAGGCGGCAAGCTCCTTGGGCAGCGCATAGGCCCACTGGGTGATGTTGCCGGCGCCGAGGAAGACCACGAAATCGCCGGGCTTGGCGATTTCACGGATGACCGGCGCGATGTCGGCCGGACCTTCGATGTAGCGCGCGTCGCGGTGGCCGCCGGCGCGGATGCGCGACACCAGCGCGTCCGAGGTAACGCCCTCGATCGGCTCTTCGCCGGCCGCGTAGACCGGAGCGACCATCACCGTGTCGGCGTCGTTGAAGCAGGCTGAGAATTCGTTGAACAGGTCATGCAGCCGGGTGAAACGGTGCGGCTGGGCAATGGCGATGACGCGACCCTTGGTGGCGCTGCGCGCTGCCTTCAGCACCGCCGAGATCTCGACCGGATGATGACCGTAGTCGTCGAACACCTCGACGCCGTTCCACGACCCGGTGTGGGTAAAGCGGCGCTTGACGCCGGCGAAGGACGACAGGCCCTTCTTGATCGCATCGCCCGAGAGGCCAAGCTCATGCGCCACGGCGATCGCGGCCGTCGCGTTGGAAACGTTGTGGCGACCCGGCATCGGCAGGCGCAGATCCGATATCGTCTTCTGCCCGCCGGTCTTGCGGTCGCGGATCACGACGTCGAACTCGGACGTGGCGCCCGCCATGCGGTGGTTGGTGAAACGCACGTCGGCCTGCGCGTTCTCGCCATAGGTGATGACGCGGCGGTCCTCGATGCGGCCGACCAGCGCCTGCACTTCCGGATGGTCGGTGCACATCACGCCGAAGCCGTAGAATGGCACGTTCTCGACGAACTGGCGGAAGGCCTCGCGCACCTTGTCGAAGCTGCCATAGTGGTCGAGATGTTCGGGATCGATATTGGTGACGACGGCGATGTCGGCCGGCAGTTTCAGGAATGTGCCGTCGCTTTCGTCGGCCTCGACCACCATCCATTCGCCGTCGCCCATGCGGGCATTGGTGCCATAGGCGTTGATGATGCCGCCATTGATGACCGTCGGATCGAGGCCGCCCGCTTCGAGCAGCGTCGCCACCATCGAGGTCGTCGTCGTCTTGCCATGCGTACCGCCGATGGCGACGGCCTGGCGGAAGCGCATCAGCTCGGCCAGCATTTCGGCGCGGCGAACGATCGGCAGCAATTTCTCCCGCGCCGCCTTGAGCTCCGGATTCGACTTCTTGATCGCCGTCGAAACCACGATGACCTCGGCGTCGCCGAGATTTTCGGCCTTGTGGCCGACGAAGCATTCGATGCCCTTGTCGCGCAGCCGCTGGACATTGGCGCTGTCGGCCTGGTCGGATCCCTGCACCTTGTAACCGAGATTGTGCAGAACCTCGGCGATGCCGCTCATGCCGATGCCGCCAATGCCGATGAAATGCACGAGTCCGATGGTCTGCGGCATCTTCATGCGTGCGTCCCCTTCCTGAAATCCGATACTGTTTTGCGGGACGCAATAGCCTCTGTGAGGTCGGCGAGCAACCGCGCCGCGTCGGGCCGGCCGACCGACTTGGCCGCGGCCGCCATCGCGGCAAGCCGCTCCGGCTGGTCCATCAGGGCACCGATCAGGGCCGCGATGCGCTCCGGTGAAAGCGTGGACTGCGGATGCACCTCACCACCGCCGGCGGCGGCCAGGGCCGCCGCGTTCGCCGCCTGGTCATGGTCGAGCGCATAGGGATAAGGCACCAGCAGCGCCGGCCGCCCGATCACCGCGATCTCCGAAACGGTCGAGGCGCCCGAACGCGAGATCACCAGATGCGCCGCCGCCATGCGCGCCGCCATGTCGTTGAAGAAAGGCGAAACCTCGACGCTGACACCCAGCGCCGCATAGGCCTCCTTCACCCGCCCCACATCATCGGCGCGGGCCTGCTGCGTGATCGAGAGGCGCCCGCGCTGGACGTCGGAAAGCAATGCGATCGCCGCCGGCATGGCGTCGGAAAAAAACTGGGCGCCCTGGCTGCCGCCGAACACCAGCAGGCGGAAAGGCTGGTCCGCGACCGATGGCGCGTAAGGCGTGCCGGCCGCTTCCAGCACTGCCGGCCTGACCGGATTGCCAGTCGTCACCGTCTTTGCGCCGGCGGCACTGCTATCCTGCGGCAGGAAGCCGCCGGCGATCGCATCGACGGGCCCTGAAAGCGCCCGGTTGGCGCGCCCCATCACCGCGTTCTGTTCGTGGATCAGCGTCGGCACCTTGCGCCGCGTCGCCGCATAGAGCGGCGGCAAGGTCGGGTAGCCGCCGAAACCGACCACCGCCTCCGGCTTGATCCTGGCGATGATGGCGGAGGCCTGGCGAACGCCACGCCAGATCTTCCAGAAGGCGCCAAGTACCGCGATAGGATTTTTCGAGCCCATCGTCGCCGACTGTATCGGATGGATCGCGGCAGCCGGAAAATTGCCGGCAAAGCGCTCGGCACGGTCGTCGGTCGCCAGATGCACCGCCCAGCCGCGCTCGATCAGTTCATGCGCGAGCGCTTCGGCGGGAAACAGATGCCCGCCGGTCCCGCCCGCGCAAAGGAGGATAACGCCTCTGGCCATGTCACTCCGCCGGCAGCGCGCGCTGCGGCAGCGCAAAGCCCATCTGCTTGCGCTTTTCCGGCCGCTTGCGCGTCAGCGCCAGCACCATGCCCATCGAGATCGCGATCGCGATCTGCGAGGAGCCGCCATAGGAGATGAAAGGCAGCGTCATGCCCTTGGCCGGTACCAGCTGCAGGTTGACGCACATGTTGATGACGGCCTGCAGGCCGAACACGGTGACGAGGCCGCCGACCGCGTAGCGGGTGAAGTCGTCATGCTCCTTCAGCGCCGTGTTGAGGCCGCGCAGCACGATGAAGGCGAATATCGACATGATGAAGAAGCACATGATCAGGCCGAATTCCTCGCCGGCGACCGAGAAGACGAAGTCGGCATGGCTGTCCGGAATGACCCGCTTGACGGTGCCCTCGCCCGGTCCGACGCCGAACCAGCCGCCATTGATCAGCGCGTCGCGCCCCATGTCGACCTGGAACGTGTCGCCCTCGCCGGTGAGGAACTTGTCGATGCGCAAGGCGACGTGCGGGAACACCGTATAGGCGGCGAACACGCCGCCGACGCCGGCTGCACCCAGCACGACGATCCACAGCCAAGGCAGCCCCGCCATGAAGAACATGATGCCCCAGGTGCCGGTCGTCAGCATCGTCTGGCCAAGATCCGGCTGCGCCACCAGCAGCGACACGACCAGCGCCAGCAGCAGCATGGCGAAGAGGTTGCCCGGAATGTCGGGCTGGCGCTTGTGCTCGGCGAACAGCCAGGCGCACATGATGACGAAGGCCGGCTTCAGGAACTCCGACGGCTGGATGGACAGGCCGGCGAGCGACACCCAGCGCCGCGCGCCTTTGACCTCGACGCCGACATAGAGCACCGCCACCATCAGCACCAGCATCAGACACAACATGATCAGCGACATGCGCCGGATCTGCCGGGAATCGAGGAACGAGACCAGCAACATCACGCCAAGCGCCGGCACGGTGAAGATGATCTGCCTGGTGGCGAAGTGGAAACTGTCCAGGCCGATGCGTTCGGCCACCGCTGGGCTGGCGGCGAAGGACAAGACAATGCCGAGCCCCATCAGCGACAGGAACGCCGCCAGGAACCAGCGATCGATGGTCCACCACCAGGTCGCAACCGGACTTTTATCGAGACGGCTCTGCATTATCGTGCCCCTCCGATGGGTTTGACACCATCTATAGCGCTCGCAGCTTGCCTGAAGGCTTCGCCGCGGACCTCGAAATTCTTGAACTGGTCGAAACTGGCGCAGGCCGGCGACAACAGCACCACTGCCTCGCCGCTGTCGTCCTGAGCCGCGTCGTGCGCCGCATGTTCGACCGCAGCCGCCAGCGTGCCCGATATCTCGTAAGGCACCGCTTCGCCCAGCGTCGCCGAGAAGGCGGGTGCGGCCTCGCCGATCAGATAGGCCTTGGCGATGCGCGGAAAGAAGCCGCGCAGCGGCTCGATGCCGCCTTCCTTGGGCAAGCCACCGGCGATCCAGTAGATGCGGTTGAAACTGGACAGCGCCGGCGCCGCCGCATCGGCATTGGTTGCCTTGGAATCGTTGATGAACAGCACATGGTCCTTGCGGCCGACCTGCTCCATGCGGTGCGCGAGCCCCGGGAAGCTCTCCAGTCCGGACTGGATTTCACCGAGATCGAGCCCTACCCTGAGGCAGGCGGCGACGGCGGCAAGCGCGTTCTGCGCATTGTGCTGGCCGCGCAGCGAGCCGATGCCTTCCAGGAACGCGACACGGCTGTAGCGGCCATGGACGGCCTCCATCAGATTGGTGCCGTCGGCGAAATAGCCATCGGTCAGCGGCAGCCGCTTGGAGATGCGGATGACCTGCCGCCCCGCCCGCTCCAGCCGCTCGGCGATCTGGGCGCACCAGGAATCGTCGATGCCGACGATCGCCGTCTCGCTGCCGGCCACCAGCCGTTCCTTGATCGAGGCGTAGTGCTGCATGGTGCCGTGACGGTCGAGATGGTCCGGTGTCAGGTTGAGCAGTATGCCGGCCGTCGGGTTGATCGAGGGCGCGAGATCGATCTGGTAGGACGAGCATTCGACAACATAGTGCCGGTCTGGTTTCGGCGGATCGAGCGTCATCACCGCGCGGCCGATATTGCCGCCCATCTGGGTGTCGCGCCCGGAAGCCTTCAATATATGCGCGGTGAGCGCCGTCGTCGTCGACTTGCCATTGGTGCCGGTGATGGCGATGAACGGCGCTGCCGGCGCGCGCTGCGTCCGCTCGCGGCAGAACAGCTCGATATCGCCGATGATCTCGACGCCGGCGCCGCGCGCCAGTTCCACCGTCCAGTGCGGTTTGGGGTGCGTCAGCGGCACGCCGGGCGAGAGCACGAAGGCCGAGAAGCCGGCCCAGTCGGCGCCACGCAGGTCTCCTGTTGCGATGCCGGTGGCGGCGGCCTTGGCCACACTGTCGGGATTGTCGTCCCAGGCGAGCACCTGCGCCCCGCCCTCGATCAGCGCGCGCGCCGTCGCGATGCCCGAGCCGCCGAGCCCGAAGAGCGAAACGCGCTTGCCTGCGAAGGATGCGGCGGGGATCACGGTGTTCCCTATCTCAGCTTGAGGGTGGAAAGGCCGACCAGCGCCAGGATGACGGCGATGATCCAGAAGCGGATCACCACCTGGCTTTCGGTCCAGCCGAGTTTTTCGAAGTGATGGTGGATCGGCGCCATCAGGAACACGCGCTTGCCGGTCATCTTGAAATAACCAACCTGGATGATGACCGACAGGATTTCGACCACGAACAGGCCGCCGACAATGACCAGCACGATCTCGTGCTTGGTCGCCACCGCGACGGTGCCGATCAGACCGCCCATGGCCAGCGAGCCGGTATCGCCCATGAAGATCGCGGCCGGCGGCGCGTTGAACCAGAGGAAGCCAAGGCCGGCGCCGATCACGGCGCCGAGCACCACGGCCAATTCGCCGGTGCCGGGCACGAAGTGGATTTGCAGGTATTCGGCGAACACCGCATTACCGGAGAGATAGGCGATGACGCCGAATGACGCCGCCGCGATCATGATCGGCACGATCGCCAGCCCGTCCAGGCCGTCGGTGAGGTTCACCGCATTGCCGGCGCCGACGATGACGAAGCAGGAGAACGGGATGAAGAACCATCCGAGATTGACGAGGAATTCCTTGGCGAAGGGAAATGTCAGCGACGACGAGAACGGCGCCTGGCCATTGTGCATGATCGCCCAGGCGGCAATGCCCGCGATGATGAATTCAAGCCCCAGCCGCGCCTTGCCGGAAAAGCCGAGGTGAGACTGCTTCGTCACCTTCAGGTAGTCGTCGTAGAAGCCGATCGAGCCGAAGCCCAACGTCACCAGCAGCACCACCCAGACATAGATGCTCGACAGGTTGGCCCATAGCAGCGACGAACCGATGATACCGGACAGGATCATCAGCCCGCCCATGGTCGGCGTGCCGGCCTTCTTGAAATGCGTCTGCGGCCCGTCGGCGCGGATCGGCTGGCCCTTGCCTTGCCTCAGCCTCAGCGAGTTGATGATAGTCGGCCCGAAGATGAAGACGATCAGCGCCGAGGTGATCAGCGCTCCGCCGGTGCGGAACGTGATGTAGCGGAAGACGTTGAAGACCGAGATCTTGTCCGCGAAATCGACCAGCAGTGTGAACATGCGACTTTCGTCCCCCGACTTGATCTAGGTCTGGTTGCCGGTTGCCGATTCTGCCGGGAACTTGCCCAGCAGCGCATCGACCAGCTTTGCAAAACCAATGCCCTTCGACGATTTGACCATCACCACGTCGCCGGGCCTCAGCGCGGCAAGCAGCACCGGCTTCAGTTCCTCGGCGCCGGCTCGGTACTCCGTCTTGATGTCGTCCGGCAGCGCCTGCGCCAGCGACCGCATTTCCGGACCGCCGAGAAAGACAGTCGCGGTACCGGTGCCGACAATGAGCTCGGCAAGCGCGGCATGGAGCTTGGCCGAATGGTCGCCGAGTTCCAGCATGTCGCCGAGCACGGCGATGCGTCGGCCCTCGCCCGCCACCGGCGTTGCATTGAGCAGCGCCATCGCGGCGGCCATCGAGGCCGGATTGGCATTGTAGCTCTCGTCGATCAGCGTGATCGGACCAGCGGGGTGACTCGAAGTCGAGTCACCGGGGTGGCGCAGCACATGGCGCTTTCCACGGCCTCGCTCGGCGGACAGGTCGACCAGCGCAAGCGCCACCTTGCCAAGGTCGGCGCCGACCAGATGCGCCGCGCCCAGCACCGCCAGCACGTTCTGCACCATGTGGCGGCCGGGCGCGCCGATGCGCGCGATCATGTCGTGGCCGTCAATCCTGGCGGCGATGTCGGAATGGTCGGCATGCAGCTCGCATTTGGTGAGCTTGAAAGTCGAGCGCGCATTCTCGCCGAAGCCGTAGACATGCTCGACCCCCGCGGCGCGCGCCATCTTGTCGAGAAGCTTGAACCGCGCGTCGTCGCGATTGAGGACAGCCGCGCCCCCAGGCTCCAGCCCTTCGAAAATCTCGGCCTTGGCCTTGGCGATCTCATCGAGGTTGCGGAAGAAACCGAGATGCGCCGCCGCGATCATGGTGACGATGGCGACATGCGGTCGCACCATCTTCACCAGCGGCCTGATCTCGTCGGGATGGTTCATGCCGATCTCGAACACCGCATAGTCGCAATCGGCGGGCATGCGCGCCAGCGTCAGCGGCACGCCCCAATGGTTGTTGAAGGACTGCGCCGAGGCATGCACCTTGCCGACCGCCGACAGCACGTGGCGCAACGCTTCCTTGGTGGTCGTCTTGCCGGCCGAACCGGTCACCGCGATGATCTTTGCCGTAGAGCGGGCACGCGCGGCGACGCCGAGCTTCTCCAAAGCGACGAGCACATCCTCCACGACGATGATCGGCGCCGTCAGGCGGCCGAGCGAAGGCAGCTTGCCTTCCGCGACCACCAGCACGCCGGCGCCGGCCTTGATGGCCGCCGTGACGAAATCATGCCCATCCATCGCCTCGCCCTTGATGGCGAAAAAGGCGTCGCCCGGCTGCAGGCTGCGGGTGTCGATCGAAATGCCCGATATGCCCTCGGGCATCGGCCCGAGCGGCCGCCCGTCCATGGCGGCGACCAGTGCTTCCGATGTCCACAGCAAGCTCATGCGGCACGCTCCGTGAGCGCTGCGCGGACTTCCTCATGATCGGAAAAATGCAGGGTCTCGCTACCGATCGTCTGGCCTTCCTCGTGGCCCTTGCCGGCCACGATCAGCGTGTCGCCGGCATGAAGCATGCCGACCGCCTCGTGGATCGCCTTGCGCCGGTCGCCGATCTCGATGGCGCCCGGCGCAGCGGCCATGATGGCGGCGCGGATCGTCTCGGGCACTTCGGAGCGCGGATTGTCGTCGGTGACGATAACGACATCGGCAAGCCGGGTCGCGATCTCGCCCATGATCGGCCTTTTCCCTCGGTCGCGATCGCCGCCGCAGCCGAACACGACCATGACGCGGCCGGTGGTGAAAGGCCTCACCGAAGCCAGGACGTTTTCCAGCGCATCCGGCTTGTGTGCATAATCGACATAGACCGGCGCACCGGCGGCGGTGGTGCCCACGAGATCGAGACGGCCAGGCGCGCCCTTCAGTTTCTCGAGCGCCATCAACGCCTTGGCGACAGGGGTTCCGGTCGAAATGGCGAGCCCGGCGGAAACGAGCGCGTTGGAAATCTGGAAATCCCCGGCCAGCGGCAGGTCGATCTCGTAAAGCACGCCGCCAGCCTCGACCTCGGCGCGCTGGCGATGGCGCTCATGCTCGACCCGCTTCAGCGTGAGGAAGCCTCCATGGCGACCGACCGTCAGCACTTCGAGCCCAGCCGCCGTGGCGGCATGAATCGTCGGCTCCGACCATGGATCGTCGGCGAAGATGACGGCCGGCGCGCCTTTCGGCAGCAGCGTGTCGAACAGGCGCAGCTTCGCGCGATGATAGTCCTCGACGGTTGGATGATAATCCATGTGGTCGCGGCCGAGATTGGTGAAACCGCCGGCGGCGAGCTTCACGCCGTCGAGGCGACGCTGGTCGAGACCATGGCTGGAGGCCTCCATCGAGGCGTGGGTAACGCCGGCATCCGCCAATTCCCGCAGCAACTGGTGCAGGGCGACCGGGTCGGGCGTCGTCAGCGAGCCGTATTCGTTGCGGCCGGGCGCCACCACGCCTGTCGTGCCGATCGAAGCAGCGGCGTAGCCTGCCTGCTCCCAGATCTGCCTGGTGAAGGCGGCGACCGAGGTCTTGCCGCTGGTGCCGGTCACCGCCACCATCGTCTGCGGCTGCCGACCGAAATAGCGGGCGGCGGCGAGCGCCAGGGCCAGACGGGGATCATCGACCGCCAGCACCGGAACCGACAGTCCTTCGACGGCGCTGCCCTTGCCCGTCACAACAGCCGCCGCGCCGCGCCCGGCCGCATCGGCGGCATAGGCCGCGCCATCGGCCTTGGTTCCGGCCAGCGCGAAAAAGACGACGCCGGGTCTTACCTGGCGGGAATCCGACGAGATACCGGTTACCTCCAGATCGGCGGAAGCTGTTCCTTCGACTGGCAGGATACCGGCTAGATCTTTGAGCTTCATCGAGTTCCGTTCACCGCAATAAAATGGCGCGCAGTTGCTGGCGCGCCCCAAGAATCACTCGTAGGAAACCAGCGTTGCACCATTTTCATGGCTGAAATCTGGTTTCACGCCAAGCATGGCCGCCGTGCGCCTGATGATATTGCCGGCCATCACCCCCGCATTGTTGGCGGCGACGTCGGTCATCCCGGGCTTTTCAGGATGCGGGGCGTCGGCAATCGTGAACACCAGATATTGCGGGTCATCCATCGGGAAGGCAGCGACAAAGGTGTTGAAATTCAAATCCTTGGAGTAGCGGCCGTTGATGACCTTCTCGGCGGTTCCGGTCTTGCCGCCGACGCGATAGCCGGGAACCCTAGCGTTTCTGGCCGAACCCTTTTCCGCGTTGAGCGAATAGAGGTAGCGCATGCCCTCGACCGTCTTGTCGGTGACCACTTTCTTGGCGACAGCCATTGCTTCCTGCTGGCTGCGCACCAGGAAGGTCGGATTCATCAGGTAGCCGCCATTGACCAGAGCCGCGCAGCCGACCGCCGCCTGCAGCGGTGTCGTCGACACGCCGTGGCCGAAGGCGATGGTGAACGAGTTGACCTGTTTCCAGACCTTCGGCTCGGTCGGGCGGGCGACTTCCGGCAGCTCGGTCTGCATTCTCTCCAGGATGCCCAGGCGATGCAGGAACTCGCGGTGTCCTTCGATGCCGACCAGTTCGGCCTCCCTGGCCGACCCGATATTGGACGAATACAGGAACACCTCCGGCAGCGACAGCACGCGGTTCTTGCCGTGGAAATCGTGAATGGCCTGATGGCCGACGCGGATCGGATGCGAGGCGTCGAAGCGGCTCGTCATCGTCGCCTTGCCGGAATCGAGCGCCATCGCCGAGGTGAAGCTCTTGAAGGTCGAGCCCATCTCGTAGAGGCCCGCCGACATGCGGTTCAACCGGTCCTTGTCCTGCGCGTTATACGGATTGTTCGGATCGAAATCCGGCACCGAGGCCATCGCGACCACTTCGCCGGTCTTGACGTTGATGACAACGGCGCCGGCGCCCATGGCGCGATAACGCTCCAGGCCGGCGGCGATCTCGTCGCGCACCACATGCTGGACGCGCAGATCGATCGACAGCCTCACCGGCTTGAGATCCCGGGCCACGGCAAGGCCCGACGCCTGCAGGTCGCTCAGGCCCTGCTCGTCGATATATTTCTCCATGCCGGAGATGCCCTGATTGTCGATGTTGGTGAGACCGACAATGTAGGATGAGGTCTCGCCGCTCGGGTAAAAGCGACGCTTTTCCGTGCGGAAGCCGAAACCGGGAATGCCGAGCTGCATGATGTCGGCCTGCTGCTTGGGCGTCAGCTGCCGCTGCAGCCAGACGAAGCCGGCGCCGCTCTTGAGCTTGTGATAGGTCTGCTCGTAGTCGATATCGGGCAATACAGTCGTCAGTTTCTCGATCGCTTCGTCGGCATCGACGATGCGGCGCGGCTCGGCGAACAGCGACGCCGTCTTGATGTCGGTCGCCAGCACTTCGCCGTTGCGGTCGACAATGTCCGGCCGCGACGCGGTCACCCGGCTTTGCGGGCCGCCCGACAGGTCCGGCGTCTGGAAGCCGAGATAGACCAGCCGCCCCGATATGGTCGTGAAGATGCCGAAGAACACGGCCATCGTCATGACAATGCGCGCCTTGCCCTTGCCGCCGGTAGCCTTGCGCGCGCCCTCGACGACGATCGATCCGTCTTCGGCCGTCCTGGCGCGGCGTGCCATGCCGAGGCGCTTCAGCAGTTTGCCGATCATTGGGCGATGCCTCCGGTCACGACGGGATCGTTGCCGCCCGCAGGCGCCTTGCCGGAATTGTCGGCCATGGCGCCCTGGCGCCCGTTCAGTATGTCCTGAATGTCCAGGGCCTTGGCCGGCAGGTCGCCGAAGCCGACGATCTGGCGGCCGCTGACCGGCTCGAGCGCGAGCTGGGCCTTGTAGAGTTCCGCGAGCTTCTGCAGCCGCGACGGCTGGGTGAGCAGGCTCCAGTCGGCCTTGAGCAGGTCGATCGTCTCCTCCTCGTAACGGATCTGGGTATGGATCTTCTGCACGGCCGCCAGCTGGTCCTCGGCCTCCCGCTTGATCTTGTAGGTCAGGGCCGCCGCCGAAACCATGACGGCGATCAGGACAATGTCGCTGGTACGGAACACGTGCTTACCTCTCCCCCGGCTGGTCGATGCCGGGAAGTTTTGGAAGTCCGAAAATCGAGAAGTCGCCCGGGCGAGCCGGCGCTTCGGTGCGGATCGCCGCGCGCAGCCTTGCCGAGCGGGCGCGCGGATTGGCCGATACTTCCGCATCAGTCGCCGTCACGCCGCCGCCGGCCTTGCGGAAGGTGGCGCTGCGCGCCTGCGCCTCGGGCATGTGGCGCGAGCCGCTGGCGGCGTCGGCGCGGTCGGCTATGAAGCGCTTGACGATACGGTCTTCCAGCGAATGGAACGTCACCACGACGAGGCGTCCGCCCGGCTTCAGGGCGCGTTCGGCCGCAAACAGCGCCTTGGCCAGTTCGCCAAGCTCGTCATTGACGAAGATGCGCAGCGCCTGGAAGACGCGGGTGGCCGGGTGGATCTTGTCCTTCGGCGCGCGGCCGATATGCGTCTCGATGGCATCGGCCAGTTCCAGCGTGCGCTCGAACGGCCGCTTTTCGCGCCGCGCCTCGATCATGCGGGCAATGCGCCCGGCATGGCGCTCTTCGCCAAGGAAGCCGAAGATGCGGGCAAGGTCACCAGGCTTGAAGCTGTTGACCACGTCGGCCGCGCTCAGGCCCGCCTGCGCCATGCGCATGTCGAGCGGGCCATCGGCGCGGAAGGAAAATCCGCGCCCGGCCTGATCGAGCTGCATTGAGGAAACGCCGATGTCGAGCACGACGGCGTCGACGCGCATCGCGTGCTCGTCCAGCGTCGAGAACGGCGCCTGTACCAGCTTCAGCCTGCCGCCCGACTGCACTTCCAGATCGCGCCCGGCCGCGATGGCGTCGGGATCGCGGTCGATCGCGACAACGGTAGCCCCGGCCGCCAGAATGGCCTTGGTGTAGCCGCCGGCGCCGAACGTGCCGTCGATGATGATGTCGCCTTCCGCCGGCGCCAGCGCTTCAAGCACTTCGCCAAGGAGGACCGGAATGTGGCGGACCGGTCCGCCAACGGCGTTGGTATCATCGCCGTGGCCCGCCATCATTCCGGTCGCTCCCCAGCCTTGCCCTCGCGAGCCTTCGTCCCCTGCCGAAGCTGCAAAAGCCTGGCCCGCGCTTGCGCCCCATAGGCGGCAAGCCGTCCCGGCTCCCAGATCTGGAAGAAATTGCCGCGCCCGACAAAGGCCACCTCCGCCGAAATGCCGGTATGCTCGCGAATGAAATCGGTCATGGTGATGCGGCCATCCTGATCCAGCTTCAGGAATGTTCCGTCGCCATGGCAGAAGAACGACATGTCGTCCGCCGTCTGATGGAAAGGATCCTCCTGCGCGATGCGCTGCTCGTAGCGGTCGAGCAGATCGAGCCCGCCGACATCCATCGCCGGCAGATCCAGGCAACGCAGGGCATAAAGGTCCGAATAGCCGCGCTTCTGCACGACGGCACGGAAATGCGCCGGAACGGATACCCGTCCCTTCGCATCGATCCTGCTTACCGTGTTCGACAGAAACCGGTCCATTGAACGTCACAGCCGCTCGCGCCGCTGCACCCCTCGTCATCCTGTTGTACGCGCCGCCGCGGCGCGTTCCCTGCCCCATGTCAGCCCGGTCCACAGAGGCAAAAAACGGCAAACGCGCAGCCGCCGCGGCTGCCCGATTGGCGTACGCTTTACCCTGACGCGGAACGAAGGCTTTGATGTCGAAATGGGATATCATGGGGTACTATGGGCGTCAACGGGAATAGGCTTCACAAACGCGCGCAGCACGACCAGCGAGAACAGCCGTTACGGCACGTCTCGTGTTTATGGATGATTAAGCCTAACGAACCGTTTAGAGCCTCCTGGCCCAAAGGACGCGGCTTGCCGCGGATCACCCGCGCGCATAGCGTCGACCGACGTCTTTTCGCCCAGCAACAAGGATCGAACGCATGTCCGAGACGGCAAAATCACGCGCCGCCGAACTTTCCCACTTGCGCCGTGACGGGCTGGCGGCGGGCGATCCCATTCCGTTGCCGCTGACCATGGCGTCGATCTTTCACACCCCCGGCGTCGAGACGGGCATCGATCAGTATGGCCGCTACGACAACCCGACCTGGCGCGCGGTGGAACATGCGCTCGGCCATCTGGAAAATGCGCAATGCGTGACCTTTCCATCCGGGATGGCCGCGATCTCGGCAGTGTTCTTCGCGCTCCTGAAATCAGGCGACCGCGTGCTGCTGCCGGCTGACGGCTACCATGCCACGCGCGCCATGGCGGAACGCTTCCTGAAGCCGCTTGGCATAATCTGCGACACCAGGCCCACGCCGACCTTCCTTGACGGCGGTTTCGAAGGCTACCGCCTTGTCTTCGTCGAGACCCCGTCCAATCCCCGCCTGGACATCTGCGACATCTCCGCCGTCGCCAAGGCCGTCCACGACCAGGGCGGAATCCTCGTCGCGGACAACACGACGATGACGTCACTCGGCCAGCGCCCGCTCGATTTCGACGCAGATATCGTCGTCTCCGCCGACACCAAGGCGGTCAACGGCCATTCAGACGTGCTGTTCGGGCATGTCGCCAGCCGCGACGCCGACATCATCTCCCAGGTAACGGACTGGCGCGGCATGGTCGGCGGCATTCCCGGCCCGTTCGAGGCCTGGCTGGTGCATCGCGGCCTTGAAACACTGGAAGTGCGTTTCGACCGCATGTGCTCGTCGGCCGAAACCATCGCGCAGAGGCTGAAGGAGCATCGCGCCGTGACGGGACTGCGCTATCCCGGCCTCGATGGCGATCCCTCCCACAATCTGGCCCGCGTCCAGATGGAGCGCTTCGGCTTCCTGATCTCCTTCGAGTTGGCCTCCGAGCAGAAAGCCGAGGACTTCATCAACGGTTGCGAACTCATGCAGGCCGCTACCTCCTTCGGCGGTGTCCACACCTCGGCCGAACGGCGCTCCAAGCGTGGAGACACGGTAGCGCCCGGATTCGTTCGCCTGTCGGTCGGCTGCGAACCGGTGGACGAACTCTGGAAGGCGATCGAGGAATCGCTGGACAGGATCGGCGACTGACCGGACCGATCACGACCCGAGGTCGTCGGCCTCGATCTTGCGATGGCCATGCAGCACGCGAAGAATCTCGATCGCGCCGTCGCCGACCCGGTAAAGAGTGAGGTAGTCGCCGACCACGATGTGACGAATGCCGGGCGCGATATCGTCACGTGGCGCACCTGAGAAGGGATAGGCGGCCAACTGCTGCCACCTTGCCTCGATACGGTCGAGCATCCGATCGGCCGCAGCTTCGCTGTCGCGCGCAATATACCGCCAGATCGCGATCAGATCATCTTCAGCGCGCGCGTTCTGGACAATAGGAAGCAAATTCATGCCGCGCCGGTGGATCTCAGGCGCCTGCGCGCTTCGGCCTTGATCTCATCCATGGACGCAAACCGCCCCGGCCCGCTGTCGATCCCCTCCTGCACCAGCCTGCGCAGTTCCTCGACCGTATAGCCGAGCAGGTCGCGGCGGTCCTTCCATTGCCTCAAAGCGTCACGGATCACTTCGCTGGCCGAAGCATATTCGCCAGCGGCAACGACATCGTCCACCGCTTGCGCCAGTTCCGGCGAGAGCGTGATACTGCGTTTGTCGACTTGTCCCATGATCCGCTCCTGACCTAGCTTTCGGACATGGTACGATTTAATCGTACCAGCTTCAAGCAACAGCCATCCGCCCGTTCCGGCCAAGCGGCTGAATCAAAGGGTGCGCCGGAAGACGCAACCCGCTGATGTCAATAGCTTCTTGTAGCGGAAAACTGCCAGCCGGCCTGTAAGCCGGGTTCTGTATGGCCCTCGCCCCTTGCGGCGCGAGAACGTGGCGGCCATTCATCTTGGGCGCATGTTGCCATACGCCTCACGCAACCTACCCGGACGGTGAGCCGGAAACAGCCCTCGAGGGTTTCCCCCCGCACCGCCCCTATTCGGTCTTGCTCCCGGTGGGGTTTACCGTGCCGCTCCTGTTGCCAGGCGCGCGGTGGGCTCTTACCCCACCCTTTCACCCTTACCACGACAAGTCGTGGCGGTTTGCTTTCTGTGGCACTTTCCCTGGGGTCGCCCCCGCCGGCCATTAACCGGCACCGTGTCTCCATGGAGCCCGGACTTTCCTCACCCGCAGCCTTTCGGCGTTTGCGGGTGCGGCCGCCCGGCCAGCTGGCAGGGCGTATAAAGGGGTTCACACCACAAAACGCAACCGAAAAAGCCGGTTGCGTCCGGTTCTTCTCAAGCGGGCGCGCCGACGGCCGCCAACTGCACCTTGACCTTGCTGCAATAAGCCGCCGAAACCGGGTTCATCCGGGTGGCGCCGTGGCCGGCATTGTATTTCAGGATCGTGCCGCAAGTGGTGCCGCCGCCGAGATCGCGCGCCATGGCAAGATACTTCATGCCGTACTTGATGTTGGTGTCGGGGTCGAAAAGCCCCTTGGCCGAACCGGAATAGCCCATCATCCGCGCCGTCGCCGGCTTGATCTGCATCAGGCCGATCTCGCCCGCGCTGCCGACCATGTTCGGGCGGTAATTGCTCTCGATCTTGATGACGGCGTGAGCCAGGGAAACCGGAACGCCATAGCTCGCCGCATAGCGGGCGACGATCGCGGAATACTGGCCACCGCTGGCTACCGCCGCCGTCGACGCTGCAACATTCCTGAGCCCGATCGACGCCGTCGTCATCATGTCGATGGTCTTGCGGCCACGCTTCGTCTGCTTTTTAGCGGTGGCCTTCTTCGCCTTGGTCCAGCTTGCTTTCTCCACCTTCGCCGAAGTCCGCTTCGTCGCCTTCACGCTGCTTTTGGCCGAAATGGCCTTGCCTTTGGCGTTCACCACCACGGACCCTTGATCGGCCCGCGGGCTCAATGGCGCGGCATGTGCCGTGCTGAAGGCAAAAGTCATTACGCCGGCAGCAAGAGCTGCCGTTACAACGGTCAATTTCTGCATGTGATCCTGTTCTGTTGGGCCGCGCAAAAGATATTCGCGCGACATCGCTTGACTAATATCGGATCATCCGGGGGGCTGAACGTCCGACAAACTGTACGGATCGCCCTTTGAAGCTCGAATTGGCGGCAATGAAGGCGAGGCAAGTCACTTTGAGTGACAGCTTGTAACTTTGACGACGAACTGGATTACTTGAGCGGATGACTGACGCAGGGTCAATCCCTGACGGAAGACAGCAATCTTTGCAGCGTGCGCATCGTCGAACCATCGGCAAGACCGTCGACGAGACGTGGCCGAAAGTGCCGCTGGAAAGCTTCGACGACAACCCGCGTCTGCGGATCGAAAATGCCTGATATCTCAACGCCATAGCCGTAGAGCGCAAGCATGGACTGCATAGCTTCGACCGCTGCCCCGGCATCGCCGGGCCTCAGCGCGGCGCCGCGCCTGACAGGGGCGGCCGGCACGAGATGACCGACGCCGGCGTCGAACAGCACAGTCCAAGGAAACTTTTCACCGGGATCGATCTTGCGGCCCGGCGCCACATCGGAGTGCGCCAGCACCCGTTTGGCCGGGATAGCGTGCCGCCCGGCGATCCCCCTGCACAGGCTGATGACCGCATCGATCTGCCGCCTCGGAAAATGGGGATAGCCCAGCGAATGTCCGGGATTGACGATCTCGATGCCGACCGAGCAGGAGTTAATGTCCGTGCGCCCGAACCAGGAGCTCTTGCCCGCGTGCCAGGCGCGGTCGCTTTCCCGCACCATCTGCACGATATGGCCGTTCTCATGAACGAGGTAATGCGACGAGACTTCGCTCGCCGGATCACACAGCCAGGCCTCGGCTCCCGCACCTGTCGCCATGCCGGTATAATGCAGCACGATCATATCGGGTTTCGGCGTGTCGCGCCTTGGCCCGAAATTCGGCGATACCCTGACCTCGGCGCTCGGCTCGTCGGGCAGGAAGCCGCTCATGCGTGCCGCAGGCCCCGCTCGATCATTTCGTAGGCGGCATTGATGGCCGCAACCCTGGTCGTCGCGATCTTGATGAATTCCTGCGGCAGGCCGCGCGCGATCAACCGGTCGGGATGATTGTCGGAAATGAGCTTGCGATACCGCTTCCTCACTTCTTCGAACGGTTTGCCGCGTTCGATGCCAAGCACGACATAAGGGTCGGCCGCGCCGAGATTCACATGGCGGGCGAGGATCGCCTCATAATGCGCCTCGTCGATGCCGAAGATCTCGGCGATCCGGTGCAGGAACTGGCCCTCGTGCTCGTGGATCAACCCGTCGGCCTTGGCGATGTGGAACAGGCCGTCGAGTATATCCTCCAGCATCATGCAGTTGGCGTGGCCCGAGCCGCAAAGCTGCGCCATGCGCTGGGCATAGATCTCGAAGCCGGCGACGTCCTGTTTCGCAAGGTCGTAGAGCCGCGCCACATTGCGCCTTTCCGACGGCGGCACCTCGAATATTTCCTGGAAGGCGCGCACCTCGTCCTGGGTCACGATGCCGTCGGCCTTGGCCATCTTGGCCGAGAGCGCGATCATCGCCACCGAGAACGCGACGCGGCGGCGCAGGTCGGCATCGCCGGAGAAAACGGTACGCACGGCCTCGACCACATCGGCAACGCCCGACGACGCTGAAGACGATACCCGTGTGATGAAGTCGCCGAGGCGGTCCCAAATCGACATGGCCGCTTCTTAAAGCGAACCGGTCCCCGCTATCAAGCCAATATCCGTCGCTATCGGCTTAGTGAACGACGGTCGCCATATCAGCCTGATGGGCTTCTCCACGAGAAAAGGCCGGCGTGACGCCGGCCTCTCCTCCCAAGACGCACTTACTTACTCACTACTGCCTTACTCACTACTGCGCGGGTGCAGGAGCAGGCGTTGCCGGAGCCGGTTCTGCGGGCTTGGTGGAATTGTCAGCCGGGGCCGCGGGCTTCATCGGCTGCTCGGCGGCCGGGGGATTGGTGCTCTGCGTGGTGGTGTTGTCAGTGCCCTTGCCGCTGTCGCTACAAGCAGCGACGCCCAGCAGCGCAATTGCGGACACGGACGCAAGAATGAGCTTCTTCATAACATCTCTCCTTCAACACACGCTCACGTTGCGGTGAGCGGTCGAAGGGAAAATGCATCACGCGCCAAGGAGTTTCGTAACGTTGCGTTTCCGCATGTAACATCAATGGCATGCAGGGCGGCGTTGCCGCCGGCGTCGCGGCGCATTAACAACGAAATCCCCGAATGGAAAATGCCGGAGACAGCCGCGATGGCCGCGAAATGGGATTTCTGGATCGATCGCGGCGGCACCTTCACCGATGTCATCGGCCGTGATCCGCAAGGCGCATTGCATCCGCGCAAGCTGCTTTCGGAGAATCCCGAAGCCTATGCCGATGCCGCCATCCAGGGCA